>NZ_JAAHGB010000012.1:8282-397586 GCF_010672695.1 Okeania sp. SIO1H4 | reverse complement strand
AATGATTTGATATTTTTGATAGAATTGGATTGTGGATTAATCAATTGCTAGAATGATTAATTAATGGTTATTTTTAGTCAAAATCTAAACCAATTTTTGGCAATATCATTCCATAATGTGCAACCCCAAAAATTTTTATTGTGGGTGTTTCAAGAGAAATGATATTACTGATTAAATATCAAAGCATTGACTGATATTGGTTTTAGGTTTTTTATGTCTTTAAAAAGTATGAGCTTTTCGGTTGCTTAGGTTAAAAAAGTGAGGACTTTCACCGAAGCAAAAGCCGAAAAATCACTCTGACAAAACTTAGCTCCTACCTCCTCACTCATTCCCATTTCTCCTGTCTCCTGTCTCAGCAAAAAGACTTTATTCAGCAAACCCTAATTATTTAGCCCAACGATTTTGACTTTGTTCTAGATGTTCTAATAATTCTTGTTTATTCAAAGAAGGTTTTTTACATATCAAACCTTGGCAAACTAACCCTACAGAATTTTTTGGTAAATCTGCTTCAACTTTATAAATAGTAGTAGAAAAATACTCAGTAATTAAACTAGAAATTTCTGCTTGAGAAGTTCTAACTAAAGTTTGGTTTCTATACCATTCAAGAGCAATAAATAAACTCGGACAAGCTTGAGGAGATTTTTTCATTATGCTGCTAAAAGCTGTTAAAGCTGACTCAGCTTGGTCGAGATAATATAATTCTTCAGTTAGCAAAGATAGACGTACTAAATTAGCAACTGCTATGCCATTTGCCGCCGGAGTTGCATTATCAATATAGTTTCGTTCTCGTAATATTAATTCTCCACTAACGTCGCTCGGTGAATTGTAATAACCTGATGCTTCTAAACTCCATAAAAATTTATCAAATTCATCTATGCAATTTGCCGCGGGAGTTGCATTGTCTATATAGTTCTGTTCTCGTAATATTGATTCTCCACTAACGTCGCTCGGTGAATTGTAATAACCTGATGCTTCTAAACTCCATAAAAAATTTATCAAATTCATCTTGTAATTTTACTACTAACGTCGCTTGGTGAATTGTAATAACCTGATGCTTCTAAACTCCATAAAAATTTATTAAATTCATCTTGTGATTTTACTGCTGTTTCTAGCCAAAAATTAGTATTTGATGAACTAATAGAAGCTTGTTGTAAGTCTAGCAAAGCTTTTATAAATAAAGCAAGAAGAGGTAATTGTAAATTATTAATTTTTAATTGTTAATTATTGAATGCTGTTTCTAGCCAAAAATTAGTATTTGATGAAGCAATGGAAGCCTGTTGTAAATCTAGCAAAGCTTTTATAAATAAAGCATAGTCTTCCACTTTAGAAAAAGTAAGGCAGAAGGCAGAAGGAAAGAAAAGGTTAGGAGGGAGAAAGTTTTTTGATTGCGCTTTCCATTCAATGCAGGCATAAAATGCTGGAATATCCCCTGATAATTCCTACTTTCTTCCTACTGACTCCCAACTCCTGACTCCTAAATTATTTAGCCCAACGATTTTGACTTTGTTCTAGATGTTCTAATAATTCTTGTTTATTCAAAGAAGGTTTTTTACATATCAAACCTTGGCAAACTAACCCTACAGAATTTTTTGGTAAATCTGCTTCAACTTTATAAATAGTAGTAGAAAAATACTCAGTAATTAAACTAGAAATTTCTGCTTGAGAAGTTCTAACTAAAGTTTGGTTTCTATACCATTCAAGAGCAATAAATAAACTCGGACAAGCTTGAGGAGATTTTTTCATTATGCTGCTAAAAGCTGTTAAAGCTGACTCAGCTTGGTCGAGATAATATAATTCTTCAGTTAGCAAAGATAGACGTACTAAATTAGCAACTGCTATGCCATTTGCCGCCGGAGTTGCATTATCAATATAGTTTCGTTCTCGTAATATTAATTCTCCACTAACGTCGCTTGGTGAATTGTAATAACCTGATGCTTCTAAACTCCATAAAAATTCATCAAATTCATCTTGTAATTTTACTGCTGTGTCTAGCCAAAAATTAGTATTTGATGAATTAATAGAAGCTTGTTGTAAGTCTAGCAAAGCTTTAATAAATAAAGCATAGTCTTCTGACTGCGCCATTACTGCAGGTTTACCTTCATAATTTAATCGATGAAAACGTCCGTTAACCCACTGATTTTTGATGATGAAATTAGTAGCATTAACAGCTAATTCTAGATATTCTGAATTGTTAAATACTGTGGCTGCTCGTGCCAATCCAGAAATCATTAAACTATTCCAAGCAACAATCATTTTAGTGTCTGTTACTGCCGGAATTCTACCAGGCCAATTATTATTTTTTGCTTCTTGGTTATTGGTTGCTGGTGGAAAAGTTTTTACAGAAGAAGGTTTGGCTCCATACCGTAATTCAAACAGTTTAGATAAGGAATTTTCTAGCGTTTCACTTAACTCTCCTGCTTGCTTTCTTTGCAAGACAATTTTTCCCTCGAAATTGCCTGTAGATGTTATGAAAAATTGTTCTGATAGTTCAGATAATTCTTCTGAGGTTAATAAATTTTCTAATTCTTGATAATTCCAAATATAGAATGCACCTTCTTCCGGTTCAGCTTCATCTGGAGTGGTAAAACTATCAGCATCTTGAGCAGCATAAAAAAATCCGTCTGGTGCAGTCATTTCCCGTTTTAGCCAATTTATTGTGCCAATAATTCCTCGTTTAAAAGCTGCTTCTTGATGTCCTGCACTCCATAAATTAGCCAAATATTCAACAATTTGACCATTATCGTAGAGCATTTTTTCAAAGTGGGGAACTGTCCAAGTTGCGTCTACTGTATAACGATGAAAACCTCCGGCAACATGGTCATAAATTCCTCCTAATGACAGATTTAATCCTCGTTGTAAACAAATTTGATTACCATCATATTGAGATTCAAAATTAAATCTTGTTCCTTGTAATGCTCCTTGTCCATAAGGTATCATAGGAAAGCTTTGTTGAGAGTAGCGATCGCTAATAATTGCAGTACTAACTTCTAAACCTTTTTGCAGTATTTCTTGGCTTAAATCTTCTGCTTCTGGTAATAAAACTGATTTTCTTAATCCCTCCAACATTTCGGATTTTAAATCGTTAAGTTTATTTTTTTCAATGTCATAAAATCCCCTAATTTTTTGTAAAACTTCTAAAAATCCTGGTCGTCCATAACGAGGTTCAACAGGGAAATAAGTTCCACCAACAAAAGGTGTTAAATCATCAGGAGTTAAGAATATATTTAACGGCCAACCACCCTGTCCAGTTAACATTTGTAATGCCTGCATATAGATACTATCTACATCAGGTCGTTCTTCTCGATCTACTTTTATTGGTAAAAATTTTTCATTCAAATATTGGGCGATTTTTTCATCAGAAAAAGCTTCCCCTTCCATAACGGTACACCAGTGACAACTTGAATAACCAATTGATAGAAAAATTGGCTTATCTTCTCGCCGTGCAGTTTCTAAAGCTTCTTCACTCCACGGCCACCAATCTACAGGATTTTCTGCGTGTTTGCGGAGATAAAGACTTTGAGATTTAGCTAAACGATTGGTCATTTTTTCTTACTCCCTAGTTATTGTTAATATTGTCAATTATTCTGGTACTTTGAAAAGTAAATGATTAACATTTCCGCAGATTATAACGTATTTATGAATTTTAGGGCTTGATTTGTAAGAATTCAGCTATTAGCAGTCAGCACTTCAGCAATTAGTAATTATTCATTACTTCTCAGGTTTGGCAAGGGGACCCATGACATTCAACAATTAATAATTAATAATTAATTATTAATATAGCAATATGATTTGAGTTGTGAGACATTGAAAACTTTTAGGGAACAGGTAAAAGGGAACAGAGAAGAAGAAAAAAACGTATCATATAAATATAATAATTGCTATATTCTATACTTTTAAGGAACATCTCAATTCTCACAACTGATTCCTGATTGCTATAATTAACAATTACCTCTCCTTGAAAAGAAGAGGATTGACTCAAAGGAACAATTTTTCTTCTCTTGGTCGATTGGATATGGCGAGGTCTCTTCGCTATCCCTCGACCGCTTGTTTCTCCTTTAAAGGAGAGGCTTTAAACCTTAATTATTCGGTAAATTTTTATTATTTCTCAATTTCAAAGGTTGCTTTTACGCAGACCCAAAATTAATTGCTGTTTGCTTAGTAATGAATAATTAGTTCGTAAGTATTCAGCTATTAGCGTTCAGCTCTCAGCTTTTTAATAAATAGACTTATTGCAGAAGTCATGGGATAGGAAATAAAGGGATTAAATTGTTTATTTAATCTCTTGAATTGATTTAATTAATTTTTACAAGAGATATAATTAAGTAAGCATTTGTTTGACTTTGACTACATTTTAAACCCATAAATTTGAAGTACAAGAACGACTAGCTTGCGTTAAAGATAATTAAGCTGATAGCTGATAGCTGACCGCTGAATGCTTACATTAGTTCTAAGGTTTTCTTTTGGGACTTTGGCAGTAAATTTTTATTCTTTTTCAACTTCAAACGTTGCTTTTACGCAGACCCAAAATTAATAGCTGATAGCTCATAGCTGACGGCTGTTTGCGCAGCAGTCCGCAGGAAATGCTTACATCTAAATTTTGAATAAAGCCAAAAATTTATCGCTTTTAGGGAAAAGGGAATAGAGAAAAGAGAATAGGAAAAAAGTATTTTTGCAAATATTGAGATACACCCGTTTATTGTCGATCAAGAAGGTAGATAAAAAATAATTTATTCACATTTTTTTCTCTTATTCAATAATTAATTATGAATAATCAATTGCCACTTATATCGTAAGCATTCAGCTATTAGCGGTCAGCTTTTTAATAGACATCTCCTCCATACATAGGGAGTAGGGGGAAAGAATCGATAATTGCTGTGGGATAATTGATTTTATTTTTTATGATTAGAGATGTGCATTCATTTAATTTCTACTACATTCTCAACCAGATATTCGTACTCTGAAGCTTTGATAAAATTGCTTTTTTCTCCTTTAAAGGTAATAAAGCTGATAGCTGATAGCTGACTGCTTACCTTATACCTAAAAGGAAGAGGATTAGTATAGCAAAATAAATTATTGATTTTTTTGTTTTTTATATAAGAGTAATCCAACCTTAACTATATATTAGTAATAGTAATTTATATTTATATTGGCTCTCAAAAATTATCAAGATGTCATGCCAATTACCAAAAGCAATGCGATACTTGTGTAACACTTCAATTATTAAGTAAATAATACGAGCCAAATCACCTTTTTGATGATTATTAGTTAGTTAATACTAATTATTATGATGTTTACTTCTCCCACACTCCTCTACTCCCTCTCCTGGGAGGGGTTAGGGGTGGGTCCCATTCTCAATAAAATGTAGAAGAGTTTTTGAGAAATGGTATAAATATTTTTACTTCCAATTTTTTCCTTCCTCAAGAATTTATGAATTACTCAAGAAGAGACTTCCATAAAATTGCTATCCAATTTTCTTTAGGAGCGGGAATAGCTCCAATTTTATCAAAATATCTAAATCTCAACTTGTCAGAAAATTTATTAGAGAATAAAGTCAAAGAATTTTTTGCTTATCTCGACCCAGAGATTGATTTATTAATTCCTACATACTTGGGAAATGACCAAAGAAGATTCTATGGTCGTGGTACACCAGATAATTTTAAAGTTCTAGATAAGTTTAAATTAGGAACAGGTGTAACTTATGTAGGTAAAACTAGAAAAGTATGGAGTGGAGCTGGATGGACAGGGCAACCCACTATTACTAAAGATAGAGGAAAAACTTATTTAGTTATTGGTAGTTACGATCATCTTTTGCGCAAAATAGATGTCGCGAATAATCAGGAAGTTTGGCAATATAAATTTGATGATGTGATTAAAGGTTCAAGTACGGTTTATATTGATGAAACTGCGAATGAAGAGAATCGTATTGTGATTTTACAAGGCAGTAGAACTGGGAGAGCAAAAAAAGGAATTGCCCCTAGTTTTCGTGCTATTTCTTTTAGAACAGGGAAAGAAATTTGGCAACTAGATATTAGAAAAACTCGCAGTTATAGTCGCGATAATGATAGTTCTGCTTTGCCATTAGGAAATAATTTGATTTTCAATGCTGGGGAAAATGCTATTGGTTATTTTATTAATAGTTCTGTCAGTAAAGCTAAAATAAAATCTTCTATTCTGCAGCCAGAAGTATTATCCGAAATTAAACTTTATGTAGATAGTGATGTTAGAAGACAAGGGGGAAATATTGTCTCTGAATCATCTCCCGCTAGATTGGGTAATAGAATTTTTTTAGCAGCAGGTTCCGGACATATTTATGGTATTGATATAGAGAGTAAAAAGATAGTTTGGGATTTTTATACAGGTTCAGATTTAGATGGTACTGTTGCTATTTCTAAAACTGGTAAATTATTTTGTGCGATTGAAAAACAATTTATTCCTGGAAATGGTGGGGTGGTGAAATTAAACCCTAATAAAAAAAATCAGGAAAGTGTAGAATGGTTTTTGCCTACAGGTAACATTAAATTTAATAGTTGGTTAGGAGGTATTATTGGGTCGGTAGCGTTGAATGATGAATATAATAATTATGGTGAATTTCCGGCTTTATTTGCTACTAATGCTATTGATGGATATCTATATATTGGTTCCCAAGATTTAACTACAGGAAATCAACTTAAAGGACCTTTGAAAAAGTTTAGTTATGATACCCCTCTAATCCTGTTTAAGCAGAAAATTGGTCCTTCAATTTCAACGCCAATTTTTACTGATGGAAATAAATTGGTAACTGCTGGATATAATGGGGTTTATATATTTAATTTGAATTGGGAATTTGCGAAACCTGACGAGGAAAATGTTTTACCTAATGCTCAAGGAGAATTTTTCCGTTTAATAGTAGAAGAAGCTGGCAAATTTACGGGTAAAGTTTCTTTTGAATCTACTCCTATTGTATGGGATGGAATTATTAGAATTTGTGGTCGGGATGGTTGGTTATATAGTTTTGGTTAAAATTCAGGAAGAGGGAAAAAGTCAAAGATAAGCAGTTTCCAACTTTCCGGAGGTAAAAAATTTGTTCTGGACATCAGGGAGAATCCCCACAGAATTTGTTCGTGGCCAATGATGGCGACAATCCCGACACCAGTAGTCGCAGTGTCCTGTTGTCATGTTTGTACTTTTGCATTTTGGACACTCTAATTTTTGAAATATAGTAATGTGCGCTGGCATATTTACAAATTACAAGAGGTGTCCAATAGCTAAAAGTCTTATATTATAGGTTTTTTATTCCCCCTTCCGGAGCTGTTGCCTGTTGCCTGTTGCCTGTTGCCTGTTGCCTGCGCACAGCGCTATACTTTATAGCTCATCTTCGTTTATATGAATTTTGGTATGTGGGCAATAATCAAAATTTTTTTTTCAGAAAAGATTCAATCGTTCCGAGATCAAGGCAATGATTATTGACATAACGTATAATACTTTTATCTTTATTGCCCGACGGAATTCCCTAATCTATTGGTATCATTTCGGTTGTTTTCAACCTTATTTTCCAGCCTTCCAATATAACAAGAAATTTTCCAGATCCAAAACATCACACCTGTGAAACTGGTAATCGTGCCGATAGTTATCACTGTCTGTGGAGCCATTTCTTTTAACTGTCATTGAAAACTCAATGGCTGAGATTCCTAACAGTCCAAGATTCCTACAAATTAAAGCGATTAAAATTGGTGCAATTCAAGCTAAAAAAAGTTTTCTTTTGGCTTTAGTGATAAAAAAACTTTCTCCTTCTGTTCTCTTTTCTTCCCTCCTGACTCGTGTACGTCGCCAATCCGACGGCTCCCCTACCTGACTTCTTACTCCTCCGTCGTTTATTTATAACTGTTCAACCAGACATGATATAAATGTAGATTTACCAGAGATTACAAACACAGAAAAAGTTAAAGGATTTAAAACTTTAATTGCTTTCAAAGTAATTAGCCTTGCCCTTAGAAGATTATGGCCAATGCTCAAAAAGGCTAATTGTACTAATTAAGCGATCTCTACAATTGTCCCAAAAGATTTAGGATATAAGTAAAATTGGCGTTGCTGAGTGGTAATGATTTTGAGATTAACTTTGGGCGCAAAACATCAGTTTTTCAATTTTACCTTCAGCTAATAGACATCTCCAAGAATCAAAAATCAATATCTATATCCCAAAGAAATTATCAATTATTTACCCCTACTGCCTACTCCCTATGTGTGGAGTAGATGTCTAATTAGGGTTTGCTGAAAAAGTCTTATGGGTGAGGGTAGGAGACAGGAGACAGGAGACAGGAGACAGGAGGAACGGGGAATTTTAGAGGAGATAGTCGTAAAAATTGTAAGAGTGATTTTTCTGCCATTTTTGTCCCAAAATACTAGCTTTTTGAGCTTTTTGAGCTGAAAAGCTGGCACTTTTTTAGACCAAAAAATGCTAAAACCAATATCAGTCAATGCTTTGATATTTAATCAGCAAGCCCTAATTATCATTACATTTAAGCAACGCCGTAAAATTTTGTTTCCTAAACTTACCAGAGTGAAAATTGGAATCAACAAGTATTTCCTTTAATGGTTGATATGCGGGAATTATTGCATAGAAAAGGAATTTATCTCCTAAATTTTATTTTTTTTTAATCCTTCTATGAAATCATCAGAAGCGATCGCTATCTCATCTGCTCGTGTTATCGTACTAATAATTTCTCCACTGCTAGCAACAATAATAGAAATAGTATTATCCTCACCAGTAATGATCGCTAGCGAGGAAAATGTCAACCCTTCTCTTAGCTCAATGAGATCGATATCATCTTCAAAATCTAATATTCCATTGTTTCCTGTATCTACGGTCAACCGAAATACATCTTCCCCTCTTAAAATTATCTTGCTATAATCAATCCGGGGATTTAAACCCAAGCTAATAGCTGAAAACTTTTAGCTGACACCTAGTTAATAACGATCGCTTGAAAAAATCAACCCCCTGCGATGCTAAGGCTTTAATATAAAATCCGGTTATACAGTTATTGCACTCTCTACTTCCATTCAACGCAGACATAAAATGCCGGAATATCCACAGATAATTCCCACTCTCATCCTGACTTTCTCCTGATTCAGTCCTGCTGACTCGGTCTCCCTGAATCATACGATAACTAATTATCCGGATACTATATAAACTCAATTTTTCGATAATGTAGTGGGGAACAGGCAACAGGCAACAGACAACAGGCAACAGTGGGAAAAGCATTTCTGGCATCTTACGGTTCATCATCAATCTATGTCAAACACCAACTCGTTCTTTGCTATATAGTTTAATTTGCCAACAAAACAAAGGATAGCCAACAATGCCCGATCGCTCTCTTTGGATTACAGGGCCAACTCTTAGCGGTAAGACAAGTCGGTTAATAGAACAATTTTGTATAAGAGGCCAAAATCTGAAGTCTCCCCTAAATGAAATTGTTAGGCCAGAAAATTCCGAAAATATTTTAGACGATCGCCCAAATATACCAGACTTTCTGCATACTTCGCCCAAGATACTAATATTGGCGGCTAATGCAAATAATCGACTTGACTTGATGGACAGAATTTCCGAGGCTACATTAGAACAATACCCATATCATTCAACTACACCATTAGGTTTTTTTGAAGATGAAGTCAACTTATTCTGGCCATTGCTAATCGAATCCTTGGACTTAAAGGCACAATTTCCATTACGACTACGGCCCGAAACAGAACAGGAACTTGCTGGCAGAGTTTGGCGTCCTCACATAAAGAAAGGATTATTGCAACAGCCAGGAGTAACTAGAGAGCGGATGATACGCCGAACTCTTGACCTATTTCAATTGGCTGCTTTCAGTTGCACGCCTATAGAAGAGACCGCAATGATTTTACAACAGGGATTTGAGCAAGTAGATTCAGGGGAATTCTATGCCAATATAGTAGAATTGCTGCAACAGTGGCGACATTGGTGTTTACAAAAAGGCTTGCTAACTTATGGTATCATCACAGAGTTATACTGGCGGTATCTACTACCAAATCCTAATTATCAGCAATATCTAATTGACCGTTATCCATTTTTGTTGGCAGATGATGTGGATGAATATCCAGCGATCGCTAGTCATTTATGCAACTTTCTCTTAGATAATGGAACTTTAGGCGTTTTTACTTATAATCCTGATGGTGGTATTAGATTAGGTCTGGGAGCTGACCCCAAATATTTAGCAGAACTGCAGAAACGCTGTCAAATTGAAGTATTAGACACTGAACAAAATTTAGCTACAGAAATAGGAGAACCTATTGTTGAATTAGTCCTGGATACTTATAGTCTTAATTCTTCTATTTTCCAACTTCCGGCTTTTTTACAATTAATTCAGACTAGATCGCGGGCGGCTTTGTTACGAAAAACGGCAGAGGCGATCGTTAAAGATATAAAATTGGGTATAGTAGAACCTCAAGAAGTAGCAATAATAGCTCCTGGTTTAGATGCCATTGCTCGTTATAGTTTGATTTCAATTCTCCATCATGCTGGAATTGCTGTAGACTCACTCAAAGACCAACGTCCTCTAATTAGCTATCCCACGATCCGAGCATTGTTGAGTCTTTTAACTTTGGTTTATCGTGGGTTGGGACGTTTAGTAGACCGTGATGCAGTGGCAGAAATGTTGGTTGTATTAAGTCAAAGGTCTATTGGCAAAGCTGAAAAACAAACAGATGGTCAAGAAAATTTACAGAGGACTAATGATATAGATCCAGTGCGCGCAGGTTTGTTAGCAGATCACTGCTTTTATCCAGATCTTACACATCCACACTTGCTGCCAATACAAGCTTTTTCTCGATGGGATAGAGTCGGGTATCAAGCAACTCGTGTTTATAATCAAATTTTGGAATGGATAGAAGAACAGCGGTCGCAACAACAACAACGTCAACTGCCTAACCCGATATTTTTGTTAGACAGAGCAATTCAGAAATTCTTTATGTCTAGCTATCTTTCTTTTACTGAGTTAGCAGCACTACGAGAGTTGATGGAAACCGCTACCCACTATTGGGAAGTAGAGCGCAGACTGCAACAAAGTTCAAAATTTTCGGTAACAACCGCTATTACCAACGACTCAGTGGAAGAAGACTTATCATCTAGTACAGTAGAAAAATTTATCCAATTTTTACGCAAAGGAGTTGTTAGTGCAAATCCTTTTCCCGTGAGGACAATTGGTTATTCTCCCCCAGCAATTACTTTGGCAACAGTTTTTCAATATCGAGCTAGTCGTAGATGTCATAGATGGCAGTTTTGGTTAGATATAGGCTCCCCTCTGTGGTTAAGTGGAGGTACTGCTACTCTCTATGGAGCGCCATTATTTTTGCAAAGTCAGTTAGGAAATTCTTGGACTATTGAAGATACGCAAAAATTCGATCGGGAAAGACTGCGAAGAATTTTGTTAGATTTGTTAAGTCGTGTAGGTTCTCCTGTAGATTATGGCAACAATAGTTCAGCTAATGAGTCAAATGAATATCGGATTTACCTTTGTCATAGCGATTTAGCTGTTAATGGACAGGAACAAACCGGGCCACTTTTACCCTTGGTCTACAATTCTATATCTAATACTGCTTAGTTGGACAATTTACAATAAATGCCTATTGTAATTATTGGTCAAATTGAGGACCAATGAAAAATAAATGATTTTATTACTATAAAAAAAAGTATTTGTCAATAAAAATCACAAACTAATTAAAGATAATTTTTAGAAGGAGAAAAATAATGGGAACAGGATTAACACCTGTAAATATGCAAATAGTTATAAGGGAAATAAATGGTTTTCCCATACGAGGTTTTATTAGTGATAATGGTGACTTTGTACCATTACAGCCAGTACCATCACCAACCCCGACAGAAACACCCACACCCACACCCACACCCACACCAACTCCAACAGAAACACCTACACCCACACCCACACCAACCCCAACAGAAACACCCACACCCACACCCACACCCACACCCACACCCACACCAACCCCAACAGAAACACCCACACCCACACCAGAACCAACACCAACACCAGAACCAACCCCACCACCAACAGAAGTTATCGAAGTTAGAGCTGATAATGGCGAGCTAATTGGTTTAATTGTTAACGGCGTGTTTCAGGCATTACCCACACCAACACCAACACCAACCCCACCACCAACTGCTTCGCCAGTACCACCACCACAACCAATAGCTGTCGATGACGAAGTGACAACTAACCAGAGTCAAACCGTTAGTTTTAATGTCCTCGAAAATGACATCGACCCTTCAGGAAATTCAATATTTGTTAGTAATTTTAGCTTACCTACCGATGGTTCATTACTCGAAAATGGTACAGGAACTTTCACTTATACCCCCAGACAATTTTTTATTGGAACAGATAGTTTTAGTTATTCTGTAAGCAATGGTACTAGCAGTTCTCTGGCAACAGTTAACATCAGTGTTCTTAGTGAAGGAGCACCTATAAGAGTCGAAGGAGTATTCCGAGGCACTCCCAATAATGAATTTTTAATTGGTAGCGACCAAGTAGATGTCATATTTGGAGCGGTGGGCGACGACACTATTATTGGTCAAGGTGGTAATGATGAAATTAGAGGAGATGAAAATAATGATACTCTCAATGGCAGTCGAGGTAATGATACAGTTGTAGGAAACCAAGGAAATGATAACGCCCGTGGTGGTAAAGATGACGACCTGATTTTAGGAGAGGAGGGTAATGATATATTATTTGGCGATCGCGGAAATGATGTAGTTAGTGGAGGGGATGGTCGAGATACTATTTATGGCGGTAGAGATAATGATGAAGTATCTGGTGATGCAGGAGATGATGAGGTATTTGGTGACAGAGGAGATGATGCTGTCTTTGGTGGAGATGGTAACGACAATGTTCTTGGTGGTGAGGGGAACGACTTTGTTAGCGGTGGCGCTGGGGAGGACTTTGTTAGTGGCGGTCTAGGTAATGATCGCTTATTTGGAGACCCTGGCAGCGATACTATTTTTGGTGATGAAGGCAATGACGAAGTATCTGGCGGTTTCGGTAACGACTCAATATTTGGAGGTTCCGGAGCAGACCTGCTCAGTGGTGATGGAGATAATGATACGATAGATGGTGAAGATGGTAACGACCAAGTTCAAGGAAATATTGGTAATGACTGTCTAATAGGGGGTTTAGGTACAGATACTCTGATTGGTAATGAGGGTAGCGATACATTTTTCATTAGTCCTGAAAATGGCGGTCCTGAAATTTTCGAGGCAGATGTTATTTCTGACTTCAATGGTAATGCTGACCTAATTCGTTTAGGAGGAGGTCTTGGGTTTGATGACTTAGTTATTTTCCAAAGTCCCAGTGGTACAGGTCGTGATACTATTATTCAGAATGGTTCTGATGGTCCATTTTTGGCAATATTAGTAGGAGTTGACAGTAATACTATTAATGCTGGTAATTTCATTGGTTCTGGTGGATTTCCTTTTCCTACTCCTTCTCCCACAGGTACGCCAGACCCTACAGGCACACCAGACCCTACAGGCACACCAGACCCTACAGGCACACCAGAACCAACAGAAACACCAGACCCTACAGGCACACCAGAACCGACAGAAACACCAGAACCGACAGAAACACCAGAACCGACAGAAACACCAGAACCAACACCAGAACCAACACCTCCACCCATTCCTAACCGCAGACCAAATGCAGCAGATGACGAAGTAGCAACTAGTCAAAGTAAATTAGTAGAATTTAATGTATTAGAAAACGATTCCGATCCTGACGGCGATCCTCTAACAGTAACTGATTTTACATCAGTCTCCAATGGAGAGTTAGTGCAGAAAAGCAATGGGTTATTTGAATATACTCCAGATGATGGTTTTGTAGGTACAGAAAGTTTCAGCTACACTATCAGCGATGGTAATGGGGGTAGCGATACTGCTAATGTGACAATTACAATTAACCGATCGCCAGAGTTAGTTAACAATACTGGCATAGTAGTAGAAGCTGCTTCAGGTATACGGTTTATAAATTCCAATAATTTGCAAGCATCTGATGCTGATAATTCTCCTGATGAGTTAATATACACAATTACTGATGCTCCAGACTTAGGCGACCTGAGAATAGGAGATAGTTCTCGTTTACGGGAGGGAGATACCTTCACTCAAGAAGATATTAACAATAACTTACTACAATTTACTCCAGATGATACGGCAGGTAGTGACTTTTTTACCTACACAGTCTCTGATGTTGCCGGGGGTCAGGTTCCTCCCAACTCATTTAGTATTGGTATTGTAGATGATACTAAAACATTAACCAATGAAGCGGATAACTTCACTGGTACTGCCCTAAGTAATAATATTTTGGGATTAGCAGGAGACGATAGTATTGATGGTCTCAGTAGCAGCGACTATATAGATGGTGGTGAAGGAAGCGACTCTCTGTTAGGCGACTCTGGTGATGACTGTCTATTTGGTGGCAGTCAACAAGATAATCTCAGAGGTGGTGATGGTTCCGATAGTTTATTTGGTGGTGATGGCAATGATCGCATTTCTGGAGATACAGGCAATGATCGCATTTCTGGAGATGCTGGTAACGACAACCTCTTAGGAGGAGAAGGCAGCGACAGTATGACTGGAGGAGAAGGTAACGACTCTCTTCTAGGAGCAGATGGTGACGATACCATAGCTGGCAATGCGGGTAACGATACCATTCGCAGTGGAGCTGACAACGACTCCGTAACTGGTGGAGACGGTAGCGATCTAATAGACGGTGGTTCAGACAACGATACTATTAGTAGTGGAGCAGGAGCAGATACAGTTTTAGGTGGTTCAGAGAACGATTCAATATTTGGAGAAGAAGGTGATGACTCTCTGGTTGGTGATGATGGTAATGACACTATCGACGCTGGTCCGGGTCAGGATATCATTTTGGGTGATATAGGAGATGATAGTATCCAAGGTGGTGATGACAATGATGGAATTGACGGTAGCATTGGTAATGATACTATAGCTGGAGGTTCTGGTTCCGATCGACTGACAGGTGGTGCCGGGAATGATTTCTTCTTCTATGAAGTTGCAGACCAAGGTATAGATACAGTCAGAGATTTCGACCGACCAGGTGATGATGATACATTACTATTTACATCTGCTAACTTTGGCGGTTTAACTAATAGCGGTTTTTCTAGTGTAATTCTCCAGGATGAGAATATAGGATCGGAAGGTCAGAGTATCGGTGATGCAGAACTGATTATTTTTGAAGGTAAGTTTGATAATGCACAAGCAGTCAATGCTGCCTTAAATGTACAAAATGGCTCCAGCGATCGCCCTGCTTTCTTTGTTTACCTCAATGGTCAACGTGGAAAATATGTCTTTGGTTATGACACAAGTTTAGCTGATGACAGTGTTCCTGCTTTTGAGTTGGGTATACTTCAGTCTATTGAACCTGAAGAAGACCAAATTTCAACCATTATTGATGCTGGTGATTTTGAGTTTATATAAGGCAACAGGCAACAGGCAACAGGGAATAGGGGAGTGTGGGGAGTATGGGAGTAAATTTCAACCTTTTTCCCCTATTGTCTAACTGAATATCCTTACTTCTATTCCGTTGTCTATAAAAAAATAGACATCTCCATTGAAGAAGGAGTCAGGAGTCAGGAGAATGGAGTCGATGGGGATTCTCACCCCACCAACCGCATTTGCACCCCCGCTGACGGTGGGGTATTAAACCCATAAGGGATAAAGATAATAAAAAATCAAATTAATTATCCCACAGAAATTATCAATTATTTCCCCTACTCCCTACTCCCTTTTATCTCATAGCAATTATCAGGAAAAATTAAAATGGCACAAACAGAAAGAGTCAAACAACAAGTCGAACTACCATCAACAATTTTTATTCGAGGTTTAGCAGAAGGAAGTATTTTCAGCGACTCCATCATTGGGAGTACAGTAGCAGATACAATTTTAGCATTGTCTGGAGATGATACAGTTTTTGCTCTAGATGAAAATGACGCTCTCCTGGGAGATGAAGGTCAAGACCAAATGAACGGAAATGCCGGAAATGATTTTCTAGACGGTGGTCCGGGAGATGATAGTTTACGAGGTGGCAAAGATTTAGATTCTCTGTTCGGAGGTAGTGGTAGTGACGTATTATTTGGCGATCGCGACAGTGATACTATCTGGGGAGAAGAAGGCAACGATACTATCTATGGAGGTAAAGAGAATGATAGTATTGTCGGTGGTGGAGAGGACGATCTATTATTCGGCGACCGGGGGGATGATTTTGTTGCTGGGGACATCGGTAATGATACAGTAGTTGGTGGAGCGGGTGACGATCGCTTATTAGGGAATGATGGTGGAGATACATTATTTGGTGAAACAGGTAGAGATATTCTAGAAGGTAATACAGGAGATGATGTACTTTTTGGAGGAAAAGATGCAGACTCACTAGCAGGAGGTGTTGGTGCAGATTTCCTCTCTGGAGACCTTGGTGCAGATACAATTTCAGGAGGAATAGGGCAAGATACCTTTAATATTACTCGTGATTCAGGAGGTCCTGGAGTTAGCAGTGCAGATTTTATTAATGACTTCAGTAACGAAGATTTAATCGGTCTTAGCAATGGTTTGAGTTTTGAAGAACTAAGTATTTTTGCATCAGAAGACAACCCCGATAACACTATTATTAGTGTCGGTGGTACGAACGGCAATTTTTTGGCAGTGCTAGAAGGAGTTGAAAGTAGCACAATAGACTCCAGTGACTTTGTAACATTATCACTCCCTACACCCACACCTCCTGGACCAACAACTTCACCAAGTCCAACTTCCACACCCACACCTACAGAAACTCCCACACCCACACCTACAGAAACTCCCACACCCACACCTACAGAAACTCCCACACCCACACCTACAGAAACTCCCACACCCACACCCACAGAAACTCCCACACCCACACCCACAGAAACTCCAGAACCTTCCAACAACCCCCCTGAAGCAGAGGACGATAACTTAACGACAAATCAAAATGAACCATTAACTTTTACTACTCAAGAACTACTCGAAAACGACTCTGACCCAGATGGAGACCCTCTCAGTATTTCTGCCATAGGTACACCACGAAATGGTTCATTAGTACAAGAAAACAGTACAACCTACACATATACTCCCAATACTGGGTTCCTGGGAGAGGACAGTTTTAGTTATAGTATTAGTGACGGCAATGGTGGTTCCGATACTGCTCAAGTTAATATTAAAGTCAATGACTCACCGCAGTTAGTTAATAACCGAGGTATCATTGCTGAGAGAGGTGGAGCAAGACAAACAATATTCAATACTAATCTTTTAGTTACAGATACCGACAACACAGCAGAAGAAATTACCTACAATATTATCAGGGCACCCATACAAGGTAATCTGACATTAGTTGATGATAGTATCAATAATGACGATACTTTTTCTCAAGCTGATATTAATAACAACTTAATTCTATATACTCCGGGTAACACAGCAGGTAGGTTTCCGTTTACTTTTTCTGTTTCTGATGGCGATAATGGAACAATTCCAACTACATCCTTTAGTATTACTGTTGTTGATAATATATCTGAAGGTGGAGGTGGTGATAATACCATTAACGGTACTCCCGCAAGTGACTACATTCTCGGAAATGCTGGAGAGGATACTATTAGTGGTCGTGCTGGAGAGGATATTTTAGATGGAGGAGCGGACGAAGATTCTATATTAGGTGAAGCTGGAAATGACTCTTTGTTTGGTGCAGAACAAGCTGATACATTATTTGGAGGAGTAGGCAACGATACTCTAGATGGTGGTGCTGATAGTGACTCTTTGTTAGGAGAAGACGGCAGCGATCTATTATTAGGAGCAGAACAACAAGATACTCTCAGAGGTGGACAGGGTAACGATACCCTAGACGGAGGTACGGGCAATGACTCTCTATCCGGTGAAGATGATAATGACTCTTTATTTGGTAATACTGGAAATGATACTTTAGGAGGTAATTCTGGTAATGATACTCTAGACGGTGGTGCTGATGATGACCTGCTGCTTGGCCAAACTGGTAGCGATAGTTTATTCGGTGGGTTAGGCAACGATAGTGTTGTTGGTGGGGTCGGTGATGACTCTTTGAGTGGTGGTGCAGGGGTTGACACTCTTGATGGTAATGAAGGAAATGATTTTATCAGTGGTGACGAAGGTAACGACAGTATTAATGGCAATATAGGTGATGACTCTTTGAGTGGTGGTTTTGGTGCGGACAGGTTAACTGGTAATGAGGGAGATGATGCTTTCTTTTTTGAAGTTCCCAATGAAGGAGTCGATGTAATTACTGATTTTAATGGTAGTAATGTAGATGTATTCTTGTTTAGATCCAGTAATTTTGGCAATTTAACTAATCCTCCTGGCACTGCTACAGAATTTTCTAGTGTGATAATTTCTCTTGATAATTTGGGTTCCCAAGGTCAAGATATAAGTGGTCAAGAACTAATTATTTTTGAGAATAGATTTGAAAATGTGCAGCAAGTTAATTCTATTCTGAATAATCAAAATGGTTCGGGAACAAGTCCTGCTTTCTTTATCTATGTAAATAATAGTTTGAATAGTAAAGTTATCTTAGGATATGACCCAAATCTTGAGGATGATGGTAATCCTGCTTTTGATTTAGCAGTCCTTAATAATATACCTCTTGTTCCTGATGCTATTAGTACTGTTATTGACTCTTCAGATTTTAAGTTTATTTAACCCTAGGAGGTAATATGAAAATGTAAAAAATCGTTCAAATCAGTCGCAAAAGTGGATAAAAATAGTTCGACCGAGCTATTATCCACGATTTTATTTTTTAGGAGAATAAATCTTCAAAGTCTAGTTAATATAATGTGCCCCCTCTGGGGGAGCTACCCTAGTCCCTTCCAGGGGAGCTACGCTAACAAATAAGCGCGTTATAATAAAGTTTTTGTTTGTAGTTGAGCTTTAGCCCTTTAATTAAATACTTGTCTTATATCATGTATCTTTGAAGAAGCACAATAAAAAATTTAGGGAGTAGGGAGCAGGGAGTAGAGAGTAGGGAACAAGGGAAAGTTTGTTTGCGCAGCATGGCCTAGGAAAAAATATTCTCTCTCAAGAAAAGAACATTTTTATTATGGCTAATTAATGAGACTTGATATTAGGACTAGAGCAAAATTACGAAGCCCTATTATAACTGTTTTACCATAAGCGTAGCTCCCCCGAAGGGGGCAAATGATATAATTTATCCCAGATAACGATCAGCAAATAATACTTGCAATATCTAGATAACTTTATAAGATTATACCAATTGTTAAAAAGGAAAAAAAATGTTAACCTTAACAAAGTTGTAGAGCAAAAAAACATCAAATTTTATGGTTGAAACTAATTCAATTAGTTACAGTTTGACTTTCCCAATACGAGAAATGTTGAATGAATATAGATGGGTTCGTTCGATTTAAGTAACTTGATAAATTAAAGTTATTAATAATACCATATCCGAATAATTAAGTATAATAAAAATGTTCTCCTCTTGCTCTTGAAGGGAACTCCAAAATTTCTGATTCTATTCAGAATTCCCTCTTTAATTTACACCTACCACCTACTACCTAAGAACTTTATTTTTACTAATTAAGCGGACATGATATAACCTGTAATAAAAACAATATTATCCCTTGTAAAAATTAACAATATTACTACATCATCAAGAAGTAGATAAACAAAAAAAATCTTGACCTTGTCTAATACTAGCTAACGTAAATTATATATTATTTAAGAGGTAGAAAAATGGCTTCAGCAGGCACACCTATAAATGTTGAAATAATTACAAGGATAATAAATGGCTTTCCCATACGAGGTTTCCTTGATGATAATGGTGACTTTGTACCATTACAACCAGTACCGACGGCATCCCCAACACCAGAACCAACACCAGCACCAACCCCAGCACCAACCCCAGCACCAACCCCAGCACCAACCCCAGCACCAACACCAGCGCCAACACCAGCACCAATACCAGCACAAACCCCAGCACCAACACCAGCACCAACCCCAGCACCAACCCCAGCACCAACCCCAGCAACAACCCCAGCGCCAACACCCATACCAACAACTCCCGAAGGTAGGGAAATAGTTGTAATAGATGGTATAATAGGTTTCTTCGATGCAAATGGCGACTTTGTAGTGATAGAACCAGTAGAACCAACAGAACCACCAGTAATAACACCAACTCCACCAGTAATAACACCAACCCCACCAGTAATAACACCAGCACCAACCCCATCTCCTACACCAGCACCAACGCCTGCAACAACGCCAGCTCCCGTACCTACAGCACCAGGAGGAGGAACTTTACTTCCAGGTGGTGAAGCAGTGGGCACCGAGGGAGACGATCTAGCATTTGGTAGTGTCTTCAGCGATACATATTCTGCACTAGGTGGCAATGATATAGTATTTGGCCAAGAAGAAGGTGATTCTTTACTTGGCCAAGAAGGCAACGACCAAATCAACGGCAACCGAGGCAATGATACAGTTAGCGGTGGTTTGGGAGATGATAGTCTACGAGGTGGAAGAGATGCTGACTCTGTTCTCGGTGATGCTGGGAATGATACAGTATTGGGCGATCGCGGCTCAGATACAGTCAGAGGTGGAGAAGGTAGAGACGTTATTTACGGTGGTAAGGAAAACGATTATGTAGCAGGAGGAGAAGAAAACGACTTTGTTTCAGGAGATATTGGCGATGATACGGTAGCAGGAGATGGAGGTAATGATACGCTTCTCGGTCAGGATGGTAATGATATTATCTCTGGTGGTGCGGGGTTAGATGTTATTAGCGGTGGTAAAGGTACTGATAGTATTTCAGGAAATGAAGATAATGATTCTTTATCAGGAAACCAAGGTAACGATACTTTAGATGGTGGTACGGGAGATGACGTATTATCTGGAGGTAAAGATGATGACTTATTATTAGGAGATGCAGGTGCTGACACTCTCAATGGCGAACGAGGAAACGATACTCTAGATGGTGGGGAGGCAAATGATGTCCTCTCAGGTGGTAAAGGAAATGATTCTCTTGATGGAGGTCAGGGTGACGATCTATTGATAGGTGGTCGAGGTAGTGATATTTTAACTGGGGGCGAGGGTGAAGATAGTTTCGTTATTGTAGATTTTGAGGAATCTGATAATTTATATACTGTTACTGACTTTAATACTACAGATGACCTTCTTAGTTTGGAGGGAGGTCTAACGTTTGAAGATTTAGAAATATCTGACGAGGGTGGTAATACTGTTATTCGGAATGCTGACGGTAATACTTTGGCTATCTTAATTGGTGTTGATAGTGGCACTCTTAATTCTGGTAATTTCTTCCCTACTCCAGAAACTCCTTTTCCTACAGCTACACCAACACCAACAGACTCGCCAGACCCAACACCAACACCAACACCAACAGACTCGCCAGACCCATCACCAACCCCAACGGACTCGCCAGACCCAACACCATCACCAACCCCAACGGACTCGCCAGACCCAACACCATCACCAACCCCAACGGACTCGCCAGACTCAACACCATCACCAACCCCAACAGACTCGCCAGACCCAACACCATCACCAACACCAACAGACTCGCCAGACCCAACACCATCACCAACCCCTCCAGATCCAGGTGAAGTAACACCACCTTCTCTCAACGATCCTCCCACTGACATTCTGTTAGATAACGATAGTGTGGAAGAAAATAGTGAAGCAGGTACAGTTATTGGTACATTTACCACAGAAGACCCAGATGAAAGTGATGTCCATGAATATAGATTAGTTGATGATGCTGATGGACGCTTTGCTCTCAACGAAGACCAGCTAGTTGTAGCAGAGGGAACAAATCTTGATTTTGAGGAACAAGAGACCTATGACATCCAAGTCAGAACATTTGACAATGCTGGAGAAAACTTAACTAAGTCATTTACGATCGCCCTGCTCAATGTCAACGACCCACCAGAAATTACAATTCCTGACAACCAACAACTGGTTAATGAAGGGGAACAATTAGATATTGTTGGTATTGAGGTAACAGACCCCGATGCTGGAGACGGAGAATTAGAAGTTACCCTAGAAACTACTAATGACGGTAACCTCACCCTTAATTCTACCTCTGGTCTCACCTTTACAACTGGTGATGGTCAAGCAGATGCGGAAATAGTATTTACCGGAAGTTTAGAAAATATTAACCAATCTCTCAACACCCTGACATATACAGGTAATAACTCAGGTAGTGATTCTATCAGCATCTCGGTAAATGACCAAGGCAACACAGGTTTAGGCGAACCTCAAACTGATACTGCTTTAATTAATCTCAGTATTAATGATTTACCATTGGTGGGAACGAATACCGAATTAGTGGTCAATACACAAGAGACTGGAATAATAGATAATACTCTCCTAGAAACAACCGATGATAGTAAGACTTCTCTAATTTATACGGTTACAGAATTCCCTACTCGTGGTAATTTGCTAGTTGATGGAGGAAGCTTTACCAGTTTTACTCAGGAGGATATTGACCAAGGGTTACTTACTTATGAACACGATAATAATGATACTAAAAATGATTCTTTTAGTTTCAGTGTTTCAGACCAGGTAGGAGGTGAAACCACAGACACATTTGAAATCAGAGTTAATGTCCCGCCAAATATTACGAGCAAAAATTTAAGTCTCGATGAAGATACCCAGGAAGAAATTACTAATAAAAATCTACTGGCAGAAGATCCTGATACTGATGCTGTTGCAGAAACTCTAATTTATGAAGTTACAGAATTACCAACCAGTGGAAAACTACAACTAGGAAAGGCAATTCTGGAAGTAACGGATACTTTCACTCAAGAGGATATTGACCAAGGCAGTCTCTCTTACCAACATACAGGAGATGAACCTGGGACAGATACATTTAGTTATGTTGTGACTGACCAAGACGGGGGTACGACCAGTGGGTTACTAAATATTAATATTAATCCCGGTGATACCTCTCCCATAGCTGGTGATGATGTATTTGAGACTAACGAAGATACGGCAATAACTATTAATAAGTCAGAATTATTGGCAAATGATTCCGAAGCTGATGGTGAGCAAATTACAATTACTGAGTTTGCTGCCGATAATATTAAAAATGGCACTTTAGCAGAAACAACAGAGAGTTTCATCTATACGCCTAATGAGAATTTTAGTGGGCAGGAGAGTTTCACATATACTATTACGGATACTCAAGGGTTCACAGATACAGCAACAGTCAACATTAATGTTACTCCCGTTGCCGATACTCCTAACCTGGAAATATCTACACCAAATGTATCAGGAACAGATATAGAAGAGCTACCTCTGGGTATAGCTGCTAGTTTAGTAGATACTAGCGGTTCAGAAAATCTGTCTATTACTATTAGTGGAGTGCCAGCAGGAGCAACTCTTTCCGCAGGAACAGACCAAGGTGATGGTAGTTGGGTTTTGACCCCAGAGGAATTAACCAATTTAACTATCTCCCCTCCTGGAGACCGAGAGACCGGAACAACCTTTAGTTTTGACTTAACAGTTACAGCTACAGCAACAGAAACAGCTAACGATGCTACTGCGACTCAAACAGGTACTATATCCGTACAAGTAGAAGCATTAAACGATGCACCAGTACTAACAGACCTAGGAAATTTAGCTCTGACAACTATCAATGAAAATGAAGTAAATAATACTGGCACTCCCGTCGCAGATATTATCGCTGGTGCAGTTACAGATGCTGATGGAGGAGCGAGTAGCGGAATAGCTATTACTCAAATAGATAATAGTAATGGTCTGTGGCAATATTCCGTAGATGATGGTACAAACTGGGTAGACGTGAGTAATAGCAATACGACATTACTGACAGCTACAACAAGTGAACGCCTACGTTTTGTTCCCAATACCGACTTTTTCGGCGATGCCACTATTCAATTCCGTGGTTGGGATACCACCGACGGCAGCAGTAATACTAGCGAACTAACCGATATCTCAACCATAGGTGGCACAAATGCCTTTAGTGAAGGTGTTGGTACTGCTAATATCTTGGTCAACGACATCCCCGAAATTACTAAAAACAGTGAACTGGTTGTCAACCTTGGGGGGACAGGAAGCATCAGTCAGAATTTATTGCAGACAACGGATGGGGATAATGGTACAAATGCTTTTACTTATACAGTTACCACTGAAGCAGCAGCAGGAATATTACAACTGGAGGATAACCCCACCAATACTTTCACTCAAGAAAATATCAATAGTGGCGTAGTTATCTACCAACACACAGCTACTGATACAAATGATGACTCCTTTAGTTTCCAAGTCATTGATGTTGATGGCGGTAAAGTGACAGATACCTTTAATATTCGGGTCAACGAGCCACCTGTCGGTACTACGACTGACCTAAGTGCATTTATTGGTCAAAGTAAGGTCATTCCTACAGAAAATCTCCAATTTATTGACCCTGATGTAGAAACTGCCACTCCTGCTTCTCTACAATATACCCTGACTGAAGTGCCGACTTTAGGGGAATTACAACAGGGAGGAGAAACTTTAGCAGTAGGAAGTAAATTCACTCAGGAAAATCTCGATAATGGAGAAATTAGTTATGCAACTACTACTGCCGGTATTGGCACTGACAGTTTCAACTTCCTGGTTACAGACCAAGACAGCGGTACTACCAGTGGATTGTTAAATATTAATATCGTCGAAGCTAACCGACCTCCAGAAGTAGAAGCTGATAAAACTGTCACCTTGGAGGAAGATAATAATGCGACCTTAGACATTCCAGCACCAACTGACCCCGATGGTGATGCGTTAACTATTACTGTTGACAGTATTCCTGACCCAGAAATTGGGCAAGTACTATTGTCAAATGATACTCCGGTAACTGCGGTAACTATTGGTCAACAGTTAACCACAGACCAACTAACATCATTAACATTTGTTCCAGTTGCTAACGCTAATGGAGCTGCTGGCACTTTCAGTTACACCGTTGATGATGGCAATGACGAAAATAGTTCCTCTACCCAAGTTATTAATATTGATGTCACCCCAGTAAATGACCTGCCCATTGCCATTGATGACGGACCAGTATTTACCAATTTGGGGAATGTGATAACAATTGATGTGTTGGGAAATGACAGCGATATTGATGGCCCAGATCCTTTGTCAATTACAACTCTTAGCAATGATGAGCCTTTGGGTATCTTAAATAACTTGGGTACTCAAGTTCAATACACAGCAGTGTTTGGCACTGGTACCGACCTCTTTCAATACACCATTACGGATGGTCTCGACGAAGCTACTGCTACTGCTACGGTAAATATTCTGGATGTTAGTAATGATCCTGACTTCTTGGTGGGTGGTGAGTTTAATGATAATTTTGATGGTAGCGGAGGCGACGATACTCTGGAAGGTTTAGCAGGTAACGACACTTTAGCAGGAGATGATGAAAACGACAGTTTAGTCGGTGGTGACGGTAACGACTCCATAGATGGAGGTGACGATGATGATATCTTTATTGGTGGTCTGGGAGCGGATACCCTCTCTGATGATAATGGCAATAACACTTTTGTTTATACCAGTGCTGATGACGGTGGTGCGAAGTTTAATGCTGCGGATGCTGCTTCTATTGGTACTGCCATTAGTGCTGGTTTGTACGACCGCATTACTGGTTTTGAGGACTTAGGTGTCGTCGGTGGGGATACTATTGCATTTTCTAGCACAGTTATTCCTGCTGTTGATAATATTGCTACCGATGTACAAACTACCAATATTTCTGGAAATGTGTTAATAGCTGGAAACCCTGGTTTATTTGCCTACGAAGTTGAAGGTAAAACTTACCTCATTTATGATGCTAATGGCGATAATACGGTTGGTGATGATTCACAAATTTTGGCAGAATTAGAAGATGTTAGTGGGGTTGTTGCCCTGGATATAAATGACGACTTTACTATTATCTAATATCCAGTTGCTATTAAGTATCAGTCACTAATAATTTTGTATCTCTTACTAGATAGGTTGTTGAGAACTCAGCAACCTATTTTTTATATAGGACTACGCAAATATAGCGCTGTGCGCAGGCAACAGGCAACAGCTCATCTGGCAACAGGGAACCCATCCCTAACCCCTCCCAGGAGGGGAATAAAAAACCGATAATATAAGGCTTTTAGCTATTGGACACCTCTTGTAATTTGTAAATATCCCAGCGCACATTGCTATAGGTTATATCATATTCGGTTGAATACTTATAAATAACTGTTGTGAGGAGTCAGGAGTCAGTCCTCAGGAGGGAAAAAAGGAGAAAAAGAGCAAATATTGGAGAAAAGTAAAGATAATTTCAGTATTTCTTTGGTACTGTCGGTACTGTCAGTCATTAAATTTTATTTATAACTGATTATCCGTTAGCATAGCTCCCCCTCCGGGGGAACATGATATTAGAACATTTATAAATGCTCAAACTCATTCAGATATTACTTTTAACTTTTGACTTTTGACTTTTGACTTGCGCGTAGCGCTATAGCTTTTCTTAAAAAAAATAATCCTTTACCCTTGACACTTTGATGAAAGAATGAGTAGGATGGAAAAGCATCAATGATCGAGATTAAGTGCATAAAGAAAATCAGGTTAGTTGCACCCTTGTTTGGATTGAATTCCTACCTACTTGTGATACGGTGGCAGGAAAAAAAATTAGAATCTTGAATTAAAAGGGAAAAAATCTCCTTGAATTTACTTATTATTTGAATATAGCAGTCGAAGGAAAGGTTAGGGCAGTTCAAAAGCTTAAAACTCAGACAAAGCAACATTTTTCCTTCTTCCCTCTTCCTTCAGCTATATCATTTAACAGCATCTAAGTGAAAACTACCAGAGTTTTCTAGTTGAAGTTGCTGAAATATTTATTGTCTATTGTCAATTCATCGGTAATTATCATTAATCGAACTCAGCAAAATTACAGAATAAATAATCATATTTTTTTCCTGTTTTTCAGGCTGAGATATGAAGAAGTGAAATGATAGTTAAAAGTCATTTTTACAAATGGATGTAATATCAATTGAATAAGCATTTAGTAATTTGTAATAACATCATGTCCGGTTGAACAGTGATAAATAAATAACTACGGAGGAGTCAGGAGTCAGGAGTCAGGAGTCAGGAGGGAAGAAAGAAGAAGAACAGGAGAAGAAGGAGAGAGTTTTCTGATCACTAATTATCCGGACATCATATAACATGAAAAAAAATTGTTACAAATTACCTATAATTTGCTGCAAAATTGTAGAAAATTTGCCATATTTTTCAGTAGATTAACTGATGATTTACTGAGAAAATATTCAACTGGGAAATGAAGATATTTCTCGAAATTATTGCCATGATTGAATTAGATTTTAGGCAAAATTAATTAATCTAAATTAATCTTATTTTTTCCGGATGAGAAGCAACTAACAATGCTTAAACGAATAGCAAACAAAATACTAAAAAGTCAAACAAACTATGGCTACAGTAACTAATCTTAACGATAGTGGATCTGGTTCCCTAAGACAAGCAATTACTGATGCTGCCGCAGGTGATACGATTCAATTTGACCCCAGTCTAGGTG
Organism: Okeania sp. SIO1H4; assembly: GCF_010672695.1. Classification (NCBI taxonomy): domain Bacteria; kingdom Bacillati; phylum Cyanobacteriota; class Cyanophyceae; order Oscillatoriales; family Microcoleaceae; genus Okeania; species Okeania sp. SIO1H4. The sequence goes on along the minus strand of NZ_JAAHGB010000012.1, from coordinate 369,951 downwards.
GTCAGACTATCGCCCTCGCTAGTGAACTGTTAATAGATAAAAACCTCACTATTGATGGAGATGAAACAAATCCAGTCACCATAGATGGAGGGGGTGCAGCTAATGGTCAATTCCGTGTATTTAATGTTGATGATGGCAACGCCAATAACCAAGCTCAAGTTACCATTGATGGAGTAAACATTACAGGTGGGTTTGCTTTTGGAAGTAATGCTACTAACGCTGGTGATGGTGGTGGTATATTCAATAATGAAAATATCACTATCAGTAACGCTGTAATCACAGGCAACACTGCATCAGGTGATGGTGGTGGTTTCTATAACAACGATCTAGGCACCGCCAATGTTATCAACACCACTATTAGCAATAATGAAGCTAACTACAATGGTGGTGGTGTCATGGCATTTGGTGATACAACCATTACTAATTCTACCATCAATAACAACGCAGCACTTGCTACTGGTACTGGCGATGGTGGCGGTATTGCTATCTTTGGTACTACACAAGTTACTCAAAGCACCATTAGTGGTAATACAGCAAACGGTCAAGGTGGTGGTGTTTACATCACTGCCGTTAACCCCAATTTAAGCCATTTTACCAATGCTACAATTTCCAACAGCACCATTACTAATAACTTTGCACAAACTCCCACTCTAAATAATGGTGGAACTGGCGGTGGTTTGGCAAGTTTTGCTTTAGATACCACTCCCAATCAAACGGCTACAACTGTTACTTCTACAATTATTTCTGGTAACCGTAATAGTACGGGTGCTAATGATGTTGACGAACTAAGAGCTACTAGCAATTCCATCCAAAGCGGTGGCAACAACTTAATTGGTACAGGAAACGCTAATACTCGTTTCAACGGTACAGGTGACCAAACTGGAGTCACTAACCCTGGTCTAGATCCTCTTGCTGATAACGGTGGACTTACTCAAACCCATGCTTTACAAGCTGGCAGTGCTGCTATTAACGCTGGCAGTAACTCTCTCGGTCTAACTACTGACCAACGAGGTACTGGTTTCCAGCGCGTTGTTAATGGTGTAGCTGATATTGGTGCATTCGAGTTTGGCAATCCCGACCCTACCGATCCTACCGATCCTACTGACCCTACCGACCCTACCGATCCTACTGACCCTACCGATCCTACTGACCCTACCGACCCTACTGACCCTACCGACCCTACCCCAAATACCATTTTTGGTACTGGAAATAGTGAGACTATTAACGGTGATGATCAGAATAATAGCATTGATGGTCTGGGAGGAGCAGATGTCATCAACGGTCAGGGAGGTAATGATGAACTCCTTGGTGGTACTGGTAATGACAACCTTGATGGTGGGACTGGTGATGATACCCTTGATGGTGGTACAGATAATGATCTTCTCCTTGGTGGTGGAGGTCAAGACAGTCTCCTTGGTGGTAATGGTGTTGATGACTTACAAGGTGGTGACAATAACGACACTCTTGACGGTGGTCTAGGTAACGATTTACTGAATGGTGGAAATGGTGCCGATACTTTCGTATTGCGTTCTGGTGATGGCAATGACCAGATTAGTGATTTTACCCCTGGTACAGACGAGCTATTGTTGGATGGTTTGACTTTCAGTGACGTAACTGTCGTTCAAAGTGGTACTGACACTATTATCCGAGAAACTGCAACATCACAAGATTTAGCAACTTTAATAAATATCCAAGCTGCCGATCTTGATAGTAGTAATTTTGAGATCCCTGGTGGTATTGTTGGTACTGGAAATGATGATATTCCGATTCAGGGTAATGCTCAGGATAACCTAATCCAAGGTTTGGGTGGAGCAGATAGTATCAGTGGTCGTGGTGGGGCAGATGAATTACTCGGTGGTACTGGTGATGATATCTTAGAGGGTAATGCAGGTAATGATACTCTCATGGGTGAAGCTGAAAATGATATCCTCCGAGGTGGTGGAGGTCGAGACGAACTCATAGGTGGTAATGGTGACGATAACTTAGAAGGTAATGGAGGTCGAGACGAACTCATAGGTGGTAATGGTGACGATAACTTAGAAGGTGGTGGCAATAACGACACTCTTGATGGTGGTTTAGGTTCCGATCTTCTCACTGGTGGTAATGGTGCTGACAGTTTCATATTGCGCTCTGGTGATGGCAGTGACGATATTTTGGATTACCAAGATGGTACAGATAACTTCTTGTTAGATGGTCTGACTTTCAGTGACTTAACTGTAGTTGCTAGTGGTGGTAATACTATTCTGCAGGAGACTGCAACATCACAAGATTTAGCAACTTTGTTTGGTATTGCTCCTACAGCTATTGATGCTAATGATTTTGCTACTATCTAGTTGAGATTAGCGCTCTTTTGCAACGTCTAACTGATTGTTAAATTGATTATTAAAGCGATCGCCCCTTTGATTTGAGAGGCGATCGCTTTTTAGGTTATGCCAAAATAATTGCATCTAATTATCAATTAAATTATTTATTAGTTAGTTCAATGCAAAAGTCCATAACTAGCTCTATGAAGTATAATTACCTATCTCGCCTACTGCCCTCTTTTTAAGTCCTGACCATAAAAGTTTGAGTTTTTATTGACAAATCCCCTAATGTACTAACTATTTCAATATTTTGTATAAATAAATACTTAAAAATCAGGTGTGATTTGTGAAATAATTAAGAATAATTATCAAGAAACTATTAATAAAGATTAGTGTCAATGTAAACTTTGTAGGTAGGGTTGAAGAATTGTTTGTCCAGGGAGAAGGCCAATACCAATTTGTAGTTTCTCCACCCCTTCGCAGCTTATGGGCAGGATTAAGAAGAAAATCCAACAGATGTCTATTTTTTTTGGTTGTGAGATACATTTCGCCCAACCTACAGTAAGACCGCTAATCCGAACTTGATATCATACCTAACGTCCAAAACCGATCGCCTTCTTTAAGGAGTTTAATCATGGTTGAGTTATCAACAACTACCTCTAATAAAAATCGTTCCAACCTACAAACTTGGTATAGACCGACGTTTTCTCCAGAGCAAGGAATTTTGCTAGTATTGGGTGGCTCCTTTATCACAGGGGCAGCTTTAGCTCAGGAATGGACAAACTCAACAACTTTAGCTTTGATCTGTGCTTTTTTCGCCTTGCAAGCAGAACATCCCTTAGTCGTGCAAATAAAACAGCGAAGTAGTTGGAAACCCCGCTTTCTCATCTGGGGTGGGGTATATGGAGGTATTGCGATGGCGATCGCTGCATGGCTATATTTTCAATCTCCATGTTTGCTATGGATCTATGCCATGGCAATAGCAGCTTTAGTTGCGGATAGTATTGCAGTGCTAAAGCAAAAACAAAAATCTATACTAAATGAATTCATTGGATTTACAGCTATCTGTCTATCAGCACCTTTAGCATATATAGCTACGACAGGCCATATTTCTTTAGCTGCTATGGCAATGTGGATCTTGAATACTTTATTTTTCAGCAGTGCTATATTTACACTCAAGTTGCGAAAAAAGAAAACCAGTTCTCCTGTACCTGGAATGATATACCATGGAACTGCAATCCTAATTATACTGAGTCTTTACTACTTCAACTGCTTAAATATAGCCACAGCTCTATCCTATACTGTGGCCTTAGTCAAGTTAGTAGCGATCGCCTTTAGATTAGATTGGTATCGCACAACAAAATTTTATTTTGTCGCAATATTTGAAACCCGTTTCGCCCTTATCTACATTGCTATTGCTGCCATAAGCGTTCTTCCTGCTCACCTACCTAATGCTTAATTTTTTGGTAGTGGTAAAGAAGTTAATGATAAGTATAGCTTTAAGCATTCAGCTTTAAGCATTCAGCTATCCTCCTGACGGAGGAACTGTGTTATCAGCTCAAGTCAAAACTTTGTAGGTAAAGAATTTTAATTTTATCAATGTCCTAACACTTTTTTGTAGTGCTATAATAGGAAACACGCCTAGTCACGGAATAATTCTAATATCCTTTATCCTTACTATTTTAGGACTACTAATTTTTTTGATTGAAAAAATTAGAGTGAATTGACAATAGCAATCCTACCATATCTAGGATCGATATCAATTCCCATCACCTCAAAAGAGCTAAAATAACTACCATCAGGGGCAAAAATTGAGTAAGTTTTTGTTGTACCTGCTGGCAAGGATAAACATTGATTAAAAATTTCTTGCCTATACTCTAGAGGTAAAAAATTGTGTTCTCCAATTCTTAATGCTGCTTGATTATAAAAAGAAAATTGACCTTGGAAGTTAAGGATACCAGCAGGAGCTGGAAATTGTTCGCACCACCTCAAGGCCAAAAACCATTTAGCTTCCGAAAGTCTTTGATATTCTCGGTTTGGGTTAGGGTGTTGTAAGACTTTGTATCCCCCCTCACTGGCGAAAATTGTTCCACCTAAAAACCCAAACATTATGCCAATGGTATTACCCATGTTGAACTAGCTCCATCCATAATGTGAGAGATATAGCAGTCGAAGGAAAGGGCGCGGACATATCAAAAGCTTAAAACTCAGACAACGCCAGATTTTTCTTTCTTCCTTCTTGCTTCTTGCTTCTGCTATATTGGCTGTTTTGACTTCTCCCGCAACTTCAGTACACGGGATTCTAATTACTGGTTTTGCAAAGGAATAGGATTATTATTCTGCTTGACCTCTATTTGCTGTCACTGGACTTATCTTCCCAGTAGGAGCAGTCAAATTACCCCCCTTATGCTCAAACATATTGGTATAGATACCAAATTTATTGCGCTGACTTGTTCCATCCTGTACTTGATTACAGATTTTTTTTGTGTTTGACCATTCTGAGTACCTAAAGTTACTGCTCCATATTTTTTCCATTATCTGGCCAACTAATACTATATTGAGGAAAAAAGGTTACTAAATTAATCATTGCACCCCTTAAAGTCTCATCAGGTATCAATTTGCCTCGGCAAAAATACTTTGCTCTTTTTCATCACCCTGATCGAAATACGCTTGCTGTCAAAATCGCTTTTTGATCAGGCTAATTTCCATTAGCTATATAGCTGCTCCCTGAAGAATAACTCTTGATAATTCCTCAAAAGTTATACTCCATTTTGGAATCCTCCAGATTCATTAAGGAGCAATTTTTCTTTCTTGACCTGATTTAACTCAGGGACTTTTGACCTCACACTAAATACGGTTATAACTTATGTATGATAAGTTTTATTCCTTGATAAGTATCTTATCGGCTGTTCAACAGATCTTCTATTATTTTCAGCATATATTTATGATTCATTGGAGCGCTTGTTTTTTAATTAATCTTTGTGTACTTACCAAAGCTTTATTTAACTCATAGCTACGTTGCTGGGGATTTTTCAGATAAGCTTGCTGTTCTTCTTCAATCATCTCTACATCTTGCTGCACTAATCCATCAAGTAGTTTTTGAGCTGAACCAAATAAACTATTTTTCACAAATCTTCTAAACCATTCTGGTAGTTTATGTAAACGCCAAAAGGCATGAAGTGATGTAAAATGAATCAGATAAGCTTGGGTTTGTTTTTCATTAATAGGTAATAAAAGACAATAAATTTTAAAATCTTTGCCCAGGTTAGAAACCCAATTTGGATAGATATAACTAACATTTAATGGTTCGGGATGGAGTTGTCGCAAACTAGGAAATAATAATTGAGAGATAGACCAAATTTTGTCGATTTTGTAATAACTTTGAGCCTGATAATAAGCATCTACTCGATCGTCATTTTCAGATAAATCTATTAATTTTGCTGCTGCCCATGCTTGCCAGTTTTGATGTAAATGTCCGTGGTACATATCCATCAAATTTTCCACTAAATAAGAATAGTGGGCTCGACATTTTATAACTGAGATGGTGGCTATATAGTTGAGGTGTTCCCACTCAGGTATTTCTAAAGGAGAAACTAAATTTATCTTTGATTTATCTCCAGGAAATAGCCAAATAAAACCATTTAACTCTTGTACTGGAAAAGTTCTAATTTGACAGCTAGGCAATTTTTGATTACTTGCTAAATAAGGTACATAAGAACATTTGCCACTTGACTTAAAGCGCCATCCATGATAAGCACATTCTAATTCATCGGCGATCGCGCGACCAGAACTAAGTTTGACAAAACGATGAGGACAAAGGTCTTCCAGAGCATGGACTTTTCCCTCTGAGTCCCGATAAAGGACAATTGATTGATGCCAAAGGGTAATGCTGAAAGGCTGACATTTTACCTCTACACTGCGGGCAACAGCATACCAGTGATTGTGATTAATTCCTAAGTTACGGATATCATGGAAAAAAGTTATTTGAGAAGAAGACATAGGGTTTAGAGATAATATTTAAGAATTAATAAATAAATCGGAGTAGTTTTGTAGGAAAATTTCACAATGATTAATATTTCAGGTTAACAAATTCTTGCCAAAATTTATGAAGGTAATAATTCAGTAGTTTATCGAGGTAGGTATGAGGAGAATAATCAACCTGTTGTACTTAAATTTAGCAAAGGAGATTTTCCTTGTGAAGCTGAGAATAATCGTTATCGAAAAGAGTATGAAATTCTTAGTTATTTGAATTTTTATGGAGTGATTAAAGTTTATGGATTAGAAAAGTATAATAATACTCTAGTGATGATTTTAGAAGATTTTGGCGGTGAATATCTCAAAACATTAATTACATCACAAAAAATTACTATATTGGGCTTTTTGAATTTAGCGATTAAAATTGCTGAAAGTTTAGGTGAAATTCATAGTGCTAAGATTATTCACAAAGATATTAATCCATCTAATATAATTGTTAACTTTACGACCAGGGAATTAAAAATTATAGATTTTAATATATCTTCTGTATTAACTCGTGACAGTTATAAACTCAAAAATCCAAATATTTTAGAAGGTACTCTTCCTTATAGAACCCCTAACCGTATCTATTTAAGAAGTTACAAGTTCAATACTCATCTGGGTTTTATGATTCTGGCAGTCATTTTTCATAATTTTTCGGTCTCCTGAACCCTTATAGTTGTTAGGCTCCTTAAAACGGTTTTCCTGAAGCTTTTGTATTTCAATAAAAGATACGGTTAGGGGTTCTATATATCTCCAGAACAAACAGGTAGAATGAATTGTTCTCTGGATTATCGTACAGATTTTTATTCTCTAGGTGTTACTTTTTATGAACTATTAACTCAGCAACTTCCTTTTACTAACACTGATGTGATGGAATTAGTTCATGCCCACATTGCTAAACAATCAAAACCACCCCATGAAATTAATCCAGAAGTACCACAGATAATATCAAATGTGGAATATGGAACAAATCACAGCACTTGAGATTACTGATAATGTAGTGGATTTAATGATTGGAAAACTGGAAAAATTACCGACCTTAACTCAGAAGGTTTTAAGCTTAGTTGCTTGTTTAGGTAACCAATTTGATTTGAATACCCTTTCGTTGATTTATGAAAAAGAATCTTATGCAACTTTTCAAGATTTATTACCTGCTATTCAGGAAGGATTAATTCTACCTGCTTCAGAAATAGAAACTAAAAATTTAGAATTGAATTTATATCCATTTTTAATTCTGAATTATAAATTTTTGCATGACAGAGTACAACAAGCAGCTTACACTTTGATAGATGAATCTCAAAAACAAGCTTTACATCTAAGAATTGGCCGTTTATTCTTGGAAAATACTCCTCTAGAATATCGCAGCGAAAGAGTTTTTGATTTAGTAGATCATTTGAATATAGGCAGAACTTTAATTACAGATAAATCAGAAAAAATTGAACTAGCAAAACTAAATTTAGAAGCAGGTAAAAAAGCTAAAGATGCTACAGCTTATTTAGCTGCTCAAGAATATATTACAACAGGTGTATATCTATTAGACCGGGATTGTTGGACTAAATACTATGATTTAACTTTTGCTCTATATAAAGAAGGGGCAATAGTAGAATATTTAAACAGTAATTTATCAGAAAGTGAAGCCTTAATAAAATTAATATTAGACCTTTCAAAATCAGTTATTGAAAAAACAGAAGTTTATAATTTATTGGTTGTTCAATATACTTTACGCGCTCAGTATGAAAAGGCAATTACAGCAGCAAAGAAGGCTTTGGGATTACTAGAAATCGAACTTCCAGAAACAGATTTACAAACAGTTATTGATCGGGAATTTACTAAAGTAAAAGAAAATTTACGCACTCAAGAAATTGCTAGTCTGATTTATGAAACAAAAAGCGAGAAATCAAAATATAAAGTAGCTTTAGCCTTAATTACAAATTTGATGGCATCTACTTATTTAACTTCACCAGAGTTATGGACAGTAATTGTATTGAAAGGTGTTAATATTTCTTTGAAATATGGTTCAGTTGCTGAGTCATGTGTTTGTTATTGTAACTATGGAATAATCCTCAATAGTTCTTTAGGAGATTATCACTCTGCATATCAGTTTGGTCTCTTGGCACTAAAATTAACTGATAAGTGGGAAATTTTAGGTTTAAAATGTAAAGCTTATGCTGGATTTGCTAATGGATTAAGTTTTTGGTTTAAGCACACAAAGAATCTAATTTAATTAATAATGAAGGGTATGGAGCGGCTTTAGAATCAGGGGATTTAGAATATGCTGGTTATCTTCTACATAACACTGCTATTAATTCATTATTCCAAGGCAGACCAATTTCAGAAACATTGAAAGAAGTTTCTCGCTATTTACAATTTACTCAAAAAACAAAAAATCAACTTTCGACAGATACTTTAACAGGAATTAAAAGTATTATAGAAAACTTGGAAGCACAAACAAAAAAAATGGATATAAACTCTTTAAAAGACAAAAAAATCGACTTTGATATTGACAAAATAAACGAAACAGAATACTTGGAAAGTTGTCAACAATATCAAAATTTTCACTCTCTATGTATCTATCTAATTAATAAGTCTTTTATTCTCTATTTATATAGAGATTTAGACTCCGCATTGCATAACATCTTAGAAGCTAAAAAATATCTGACATTTATTATAGGTACTGTACCTACTACAGAATTTAATTTTTATTATTCACTAATCTTAGCTGCCCTTTATACTCACGTTTCAGAAACTAAACAAACAGAATATTGGCAACAACTAGAAAAAAATCAACAGCAGATGAAAATTTGGGCAGATAACTGCCAAGAAAACTTTGAACATAAATATTTATTAGTAGAAGCAGAAAAAGCTAGTATTTCTGGAAAGAATCTAGAAGCAATAGACTTATATAATCAGGCCATAGAATCAGCAAAGAAAAATGAATTTATCCAATATGAAGCATTAGGTAATGAATTAGCGGCAAAATATTGGCTAAATCAAAATAAATTTAAGTATGCCAAAGTTCATTTACAAGAAGCTTACTATGGTTATCAAAATTGGGGCGCGACTAGAAAGCTACAAGATTTAGAGAATCAATATCCAGAATTGCAAAATATATTAACAGTTAAAAATAACATAATTGATACTTCAACTACAGCAATTTCTCGTGAAACGACCAACCATGGCCAATCCCTAGATTTAGCCACAGTTATTAAAGCATCTCAAGCAATTTCTAGTGAGATTGTATTAGATAGATTACTATCTAAATTAATGAAAATTCTCATAGAAAATGCTGGAGCTGAAAAAGGCGTTCTATTGTTGCTCACAGAAGGTAAACTAATAACTAAAGCTGAAGCAACATTAGATTCTGAAGAAGTGGTAGTTCAGGAAAGTAAAATTAATGAATATGAAGATTTACCACTAACAATAATTAACTATGTAGAAAGAACGCGTCAAGATGTTGTTTTAAGCAATGCTTTTGCTGAAGATCGGTTCACAACAGACTCTTATGTTGCTCAAAATAAACTTAAATCAGTTTTATGTACTCCGATTATTAACGGTGGTAAGCTCATCGGAGTTTTGTACTTGGAAAATAACTTAATTACAGGTGCATTTACTCCAGAACGTTTGGAAATATTAAGGCTTTTATCATCTCAAGTAGCAGTGTCTTTAGAAAATGCAATCTTATATACTTTTGTAGAGCAGAAAGTACAAGAAAGAACTCAAGAATTAAATGAAAAAAATCTACGACTAGAGCAAACATTACAACAGCTACAACGCACTCAATATCAATTAATTCAAAGTGAAAAAATGTCTAGCATAGGACAATTAGTGGCAGGAGTAGCCCACGAAATTAATAACCCTATCGGTTTTATTTATGGAAACCTTTCTCCCGCTACTGAATATGTTTCTGATTTACTTAATTTGATTGATTTATACCAAGAAAACTATCCTGAACCTGTAGAAGAAATTCAAGATGAAATTGAGGAAATCGAATTGGAATTTATCGTAGAAGATTTACAAAAACTTTTAAATTCCATGAACGTAGGTGCTGAACGTATTCGAGATATTGTCATTTCTCTCCGTAACTTTTCACGTCTAGATGAAGCAGAAATGAAACCTGTAAATATCCATGAAGGTATCGATAGTACATTTCTAATTTTACATACTCGTATTAAGGAAAAGTCAGATAAACGTGAAGTGGAAATAGTCAGAAATTATGGTCAGTTGCCACAAGTTATCTGTTATGCTTCTCAAATGAATCAGGTGTTTATGAATTTATTCAGTAATGCCATTGATGCTTTAGCATTTTTGCGAGATAAACAACAGGAATTTGACCATAAACCTACTATTACAGTTTCTACTGAAGTGACAGAGTTAAACACAGTAAAAATCAAAATTAGTGATAATGGCAGTGGTATTAATTCTGAGACGTTATCCAAGATTTTTGACCCATTTTTTACTACTAAACCAGTGGGTACTGGTACAGGTTTAGGGTTATCAATTAGCTATTCAATTGTAGTAGAAAAACATCAGGGGAATTTGAGTTGTATTTCTGAAATTGGAAAAGGTGCAGAGTTCATAATTGAAATTCCTATTACACCAGTTAGTGGTAATTATAGTTAGAATAAAGAAGGAAGAAGGAAGAAGGAAGAAGGAAGAAGGAAGAAGGAAGAAGTTAGAAAGCTTTTTAATTAATGAAGCAAGTATTATACCAATTCCCAAAAATAATGCTATACTTCCCATGGAACTTCAGTTATTAAGTAATAATAATGGTTGAATCATATTTATGACTATTATCGGCATTCAACCAAGATATCTTATCTCTTTTTACCCTACTACCTACTCCCTACTCTCAAGGAGATATAGCAAGAATGCATGAGAAATGGTATTAGACATCTCCAAAAATTCTCAAGCACTGACTATAAGTATCTTTTGGGGAGCGATAGCCATCTCCTCAAGATAGTCATTTTTTACCGAAAAGCGACGTTGAAAGCCCCCGTGTTTTAACATAAGCTTTATAAACATCTTTCTTAACATAAAACTTGACAAAAAAGACAAGCTATGTATAGGTATGGGAGCGGCTTTTTTGGGAGAAAATTGTATTTAAAAATACACTTTTTTGAGGGCTGTAGACAAAATCCTTGCTTCCCACACCCCCACCCTCCTCACACTCCCCACCCTCCCACAAGGGTTTCAGGAGTTCCTTATAAGGGATAGGTGTTTTAACCGGGGATAGTTACTGTTAATTATTGACTATAATTATACTTTTTTTATTATTTTTTTTATACCTAAATTATGAATAATACTAGTATCAATGCTCCTATTATTAGTCTGGCTAAACTACATATTGTTAATATTACCTCTTCATAATTAAAAGAATTTAGAAGCTGTAACGTTATAGAAAAACATTTGACAATTTTCTTTTAAGAAGGCAGTAGTTGTTCAAAGCCAAAATTAATCGCTGATAACTGACGGCTGAATGCTTACGTTTTAGCACTACTAATTTCCTATCGAATATACTTATTAATTACACCCACTAAAAACAAGCGATCGCTAATAGATAATTCCCTAATAAATTTAACTAATTCCTATCAAGATAAACTCCCAAACTCTGAATCAACATTTCTCTTTCCTTGAGGCAACTTTCCTAACTGCAAACTCTCTAGCAAATCATTACTGAATAATTAATAATTAATAATTAAATAATTCTGGTTTAAAGCCTCCCCAATTTTTCGGTAAAATTGAATCATTCAATATGGTTGTTTGCTTACTTTTCTTGCTCGCTGCTCGGTGACGCTTACTCAATAGGGCGTAACTCTATAGAATGTAATTGTCGGTTTTTCCTTTCCTCTAAAGTTGAAGGAAGCGATGGACGCACAATAGCGGGCCCCCACCAATTAGGATCGAACATCCAGTAGTCTGGTGGAAACTCCCATCCCCTATTTTGTATGAGCTTCTGTTTCTCATCCTCAGATAAAGGAGAAAAAAGTGCTAGGAGATTTCCGCATTTGCTTCAATCCGATAGTTTTAACTAGAGGTAATTATCAATTTAAAAAGGAAGAAGTTAGAAGGAATAAGGAAGAGGGAGAAAGTTATAAGGAAGAGGAAGAAAAGAATTAGGAAAGAAGAAAATAAGAGAAGAGTATCAGGAAAAATAGAGATTAATATTGAACTGTACTTCACTATCTTAAAAATCCTGTAAATCTTTTTTAGTCCTTATTTGGTTGACATTTGTTTCCTCTTAAACTATCCCTTCTTTCTATTCTTATATTATGTCTGGTTGAATAGTTATGACAATTGGATAGAAATATCTAAAACATAAGAGATTGATTCCTTCCATGGAGTGTAAGTCGCAATGACTTAGCTATAGTAATTATCCGGATTCTATATTACCTTATTCCTTTCTTACCTTATTCCTTTCTTACCTTATTCCCTTCTTCTCTTCTTCCTTCTTCCCTCTTCCTTCTTCCTTTTTAATCTCAAATTTTGAGAATACCTTCTGGGTTTACTGATAGTAATTTTCGCTTTTGTAAACCCTCTCGCTCAAGAATTTCATTTGCTGCTAATAACCCACTACTAATAGCTCTTTCCATTAAACCACAAGGAAATGGCATCTTTACCCAATCTCCAGCAAATATCAAATTATCAACACCACTATTAGTTTCTGGACGTTCTTGATAACTACCTGGAGGATAACCGGAAAAATTTTTCTGATTTACCAATTCCCGATGCAGCATATTAGCATCCTTTAATTCAGGCACAATTTCATACAATTCCTGTTCAAAAGTTGTCAGTAAATTTTCCTGAGTAGGAAACTCTTTTTCTTTGTAGCAATAAGCGTGTAACTCTACTACACTACCGCCTGTTTTTTCATGCCATTTAATGAATTGTTCTTGAATGCGATGATAGAGAGTAATACTATCAGTTAATTGATAGCCAGATAGAGAAGTAAAATTACTATTTTTCCAGTCAAAATCTCGGTCAAACCAAAAACGACAGACAGCAAATGGATCGGCTATATTCAGTTTTTTTACCCGGTCTTTTACTTTTTGATTGACATCTCCCTCCATCACATTAAATAAGTGTTTAACTCCCGGAATGTCCGTAGCAAATACATAATAATCTGCCTGAATTTCTGTAGGAACAATCTCAGATTTATTTTCTGTTATCCCAACTAACTGCACCCGATATTCTCGACTTTGAGTGATTTTGTAGCGCGATAAATTTCGTTTTGCTGGACCTGCTAATACTTTTCCTTTTCTGTCATAAACTGCTCCATGACAAGGGCAGTAAAATTTGTCATCTTCAGCTAATTTAACAGTACAACCTTGATGAGTACAAGTCAGAGAAATAGCCTCATCTGAACCAGCTTTAATAGCAAAAAGCCGATCGCTCGATCCAAAATAATCAACATCCTGTTTATTGATTTCTAAATTACGTTCTACCCAGAAGGGAATTAGACTTTTAGCTTCTCCTAACTGATAGCTAATAGAATCAACTTTACCTTGTTTCCAATTAATTTTACTAATACCAATATCCGTAAAAATTTTGCCCCCCCGACTTTTAATTTCTTGAGTAATAGGTTGTACTAAACTTGTACCCATATCTTGCTTCGTACCATTAAAAGCTAAACCTTCTGGATTACCAAAAAAATAGAAGTGAAAAAACTGCATTAACTCCGCAACGCTCAATTTATCTGGAGCATTAAGACTTGATTTCGCAAAAGGTAAAAAATATAAATCATACAATCCTTGAGGAAAATCTTTTTCCACCCATTCAGCTACAGATAAATTGTCTAATTTTTGGTAAGTATTCTCTACTTTAAAGCCACCAATAGCCTGAAAAACTTCCCAATGTTTAGGCTTTACTAAATTGATTCCCCATCTGAATCTATTAGGAGAAGAAATTGCTAAATCTACAATATTCCAAGGAAAGGCAGAACTGCTAGGGCGAAATACTTCTGGGTCATATTTCCCTTCTCTAAACACCATGGAATAAAACTCTAAAGACTTAAAATTATCCGTAATATTCAACTCTGATACTAAACTTTTTAGATTGTAATATTGAGGAAAAAAACCGTGAAAGCCATGTTCCATCATAAATTTTTCTTCCCCAAAATCAACAGACCAACTAGCAACTTTTCCTCCTAGTTGTGGGGATTTTTCTAACAAAGTAACCCTAAAACCTCGCTGACTAAGTTCATAAGCACAAGCTAATCCTGCTAATCCACCACCAACTACTACCACGCTTTTAGATTTGTTTAAATATCGTGGTAAGTCCAGGTTATCTTGTACAAAAACTGTTGGTTGTGGTTTGGAAAATCTAGTATAACCCACTAGACCAGTGGCAGAAGCAACAGTAAATAATTTGAGTATTGTTCGTCGCGAAACTGATTGTAATGACTTGAGATTATTGAATTGATTCATCAGCAATTAATTGATTACTGTTTGAAATTTTAATTTGGCCGATTAGAGCTTCGATACATTGTAATTTAGTGCATGATTTTTGCCTATCAAAATATAGAATGCTTAAGCTTTTCTCAAGTTTTTGGATAACAAAGGATTGGAGAATATGGTCTAAATAAAGGTAAGCATTTCCTGCGGAATGCGCTCCCATTCAGCTATTAGCAGTCAGCTCTTCGGTGCGGAATGCGAGAGCATTCAGTTTTTGAATGAATAAAGTAAAAATTCGTTTAACTTATACTACATTTTCCACCCATAAATTGAAGCACAAGAAAAACTTGTTTTGAGTTTTTAACCCATACAATTAAAGCTAATGAAGCTGATAGCTGATAACCTAGTTATGACCATAACAGGCAAGTTGGCGGCTGATACCAAATCTGCTTTAGCTAAACCACAAATAGGTCAAATAAAAGCCATCAAGCTTTTTTCAATAAAATATGTGGTCTGTAGTAAACGGATTTGGTATGAATTCTGACAAATAAACAATCTATAAGTCTAGTATTTTTACCCTCGATTCTATTTTTATATATCTGGTATCAGGTTCTAATAAATACTTATATAGTGTTTTGATCTGGGATGTGGAAACCAGGTACTATTAAAAAGGTATGGAGGGAATAGTAAAGGAGATAAAACAGCATAAATAGTAGCAAAAACCAGGATAGAAGATACTCAAAACAGCGCTTTTTTTCTTAGAAAAAACCTCAATCTATATTTACATCTAAGCTGAACGCTTTTGGATTTTTGGGATTATATAAAATCCGGTTATACAGTAATCGCAAAATTACTTTATCTTAATACAGATTTTCTATTAAACATCTCCAATAATCAAAAATAAAATCAATTATTATCCATAAATTATCAATTATTTCCCCTGCTCTGTACGGACGTTGCATGCAACGTCCCTACTTCCTGCTCCCTCTTTTCGAGGAGATGTCTATTGAATACGAATTTAAAAATTCATGCTATTCAAATCCTTTCTTTCTCCTGACTTCTGAGGACTGACTCCTGACTCCTCAGCTATAGGATAACTAATCATCCGGATTTGATATTATGGCGTTGCTGAGTGGTAATGATTTTGAGATTAACTTTGGGCGCAAAACATCAGTTTTTCAATTTTACCTTCAGCTAATAGACATCTCCAAGAATCAAAAATCAATATCTATATCCCAAAGAAATTATCAATTCTTCCCCTCCTGGGAGGGGCGAGGGGTGGGTTCCCTACTGCCTACAGCAAAGCTGCCTACTCCCTATGGGTGGACTAGATGTCTAATTATCATTACATTTAAGCAACGCCGATATTATTTCTGTTCTTTACCAGACAAAGATGAATAAAGACTATATTTAAAGGTAGAACTTTCTGACAAGCGATCGCTCACTCTTAGTTATAGCGCTGCGCGCAGGCAACAGGCAACAGGTAACAGGCAATAGGGAACCCACCCCTCGCCCCTCCCCTTCCCAGGAGGGGAATAAAAAGCTTATAATATAAAATTTTTAGCTATTGGATAATTCCTGCAATTTGTAAATATGCCAGCGCACATTGCTATACAACATTACAGTAGTAATTGTATATACAAATTTTATCGGTGCAGTTACTAAGTTAGTTGCTATCCTTAAATCTAGCGAAAGATGGAGTTAATCATTAAAAAAAATTAAATACTTGACTAAGTTTAAATTAAAGCTATAATATTTGAGAAATAAATTTGCTTTATTGCTGATAGATAGTAAGAATAAAAATAGTATAAAATTATTCGATTCTCTTTAAATTGTTGATCTAAGTATTAAAGCAGATTTGATATATTCTAACTAAGAAAGATGACTTTTAGGAGCTGTATATAATGACAGATGTAATCATCAATCATGCTCAAAAATTTGGATTTTTTTGTAATCATGATTTACTCGGTTCTTGGCAGATAGTATCCCATCCCAGAACACCTATATGGAAACTACTCCAGCAAAAAGAAGACTGGTTGCTATTAATCTCGGATGAACCTCATCTAATTTTGTTACCAGAAGAAGTTATTGCTTTTTTAAGATGGCGTTGGTCAACCAAAAAAAATAATTAGCATCTACAAATTATTAATCAATTTATGTGTAGTGGATAATACCAATAAACATGATATAGCCACTGCCAGAGCAGTTAATGTATAGAGCGATGATGAATTTTAGAAGGGGAAAAATTTTTCCCACTGTTGCTTGTTGCCTGCTATATGAATAATTTATACCAGTTTAATAAATGTTTGCTATAAATAGCTAGAATCTTTCTAGGAGTCACCTAGTCAGAATAAATAGCTTAAATATCATTTCTTACTTTTAATATCCCTTTTTTATCTAAAGAAATATCTGACCAAAAATATTTTAATTCCTGTTATGATTAATCACATTTTTTTTTCACCCTTGGTATTATACCATTTATCAAAAAGAATGGTATACTTATACAAGACTTGAATGACTAAATAATTAGCAGGATTCCATAACGTTAAGAGCAATTATTAGCCAGTGAGTGTATATTATTCTTATGTTTACTACTGTCTAGGGACTTTGCATGCAACGTCCCTACCCACCCCTCTGCTCAAGGAAACATAGAAAAGTGTTTGAAATTTGGTATTAGATACCCAATGTCCTCATCAACTCCTAACAATCAATATCACAATACAAATTCAACAACTAATACTTTATTCTCACCATCAATAGATAGGTTTTTAATATGTGGGTTAGGTAGTTTAGGACAACATTGTGTAGCTGCTCTAAAAAAGTTTGGTGTAGTTGTTAACGCCATCGATCTTATACAACCTCAACATTGGGAAGTTTCAGACTTATTTTCACAGTTGAACCAATTAATTATTGGAGATGCAAGAGAACCTAGTATTTTGACACAAGGTCAAGTTCAACAGTGTCGAGCAATACTTATTGTTACAAGTAACGAACGAATAAATTTAGCGATCGCTCTAGCAGCAAGATTAATTAATCCTCAAATTCGTCTTGTAGTCCGTTCTGCAAAAGAAAATCTCAATCAACTATTAGGTCAACAACTAGGAAATTATGTAGCATTTGAACCTACGGAATTACCTGCACCAGCTTTTGCCGTTGCTGCTTTAGATTCAGAAATTATCGGTTTTTTTTACCTAGAAAAATATCAAATAAAGATAGTCAAACGTAAAATAAAACCAGATATGCCTTGGTATAATCGTCATGTTTATCAGCTCAATAATCGTCATCGAAAAGTCATTAGTTACGCGACTAATTATACTCAATTATTATCAGAATTTTATGATTGGGATAGTGATGAATTAATTCAAGCAAACGACCGAATAATTTATATTGAAAAACCAGATTTTTTGACTACTACAAGTAATCAAAAAAAATCTCAGAAAAACCAGTTTAAATTATGGGAAAGATTTCACTCAATTTTAAAAATTCAACCAACGGATGTTAAAAATCTAGTCATTAACTATTGGAATTGGATTCACGAAAACCCAATTCGTAACTTAGTTTTTTCTAGTGCCTTAATTTTAGTAATTTTCTTATTCAGTGGTACATTACTATTTTTGCTTTACTATCCAGAGGCAACTTTAAGAGAGGCTTTTTATAGCACAGCAGTTTTATTACTAGGAGGATTTGGAGATATTTTTGGTGGCATTAAACTAGAGCAAAATTTTCCTTGGTGGCTGCAATTTTTTAGTTTAATCACAACATTAGTAGGAATTATTTCTGTAGCTTTGTTGAATGGTTTAATTACAGAAAGATTGTTAAGTACAAGATTTAAGTTTACCAAAAGAAATCCTATTCCGACTCAAGACCATGTTGTAATAATTGGTTTAGGAAGGGTTGGTCAGCGAGTAGCTAGTTTATTACAAGGATTTAAACAGAAATTAGTAGCAATTAGTTCTACAGCAACTGAATCAGATATAACCCCTCAAATTCCTCTAGTTGTAGGTAATATAATTAAATCTCTAGAAAAAGTAAATTTAACTACTGCCAAAGGAATTATTGCTGTTACAAATGATGAAATGTTAAATCTAGAAGTAGCATTAATGGGTTACGCTGTTAATCCAAATATTCGTTTAGTAATTCGTACTTCTGAACAACGTTTTAGCAATAACTTAGCCAAACTTTTACCATATTCTACATTTATTTGTACTTCCGCTGTTGTAGCAGAAGCTTTTGCCGGAGCAGCATTTGGAGAAAATATATTAAGTTTATTTAGAATAGACCATCAAACAGTATTAGTAACTGAATATAATATTGAGCCAGGAGATACCTTAAATGGATTAATATTAGCTGAAATAGCTTATGGTTATGGAGTAGTAACAATATTATATCAAAAGCCACCAAATGAATCAAAATTAATGCCTTCAGATGATATTAGATTGACCGTAGGCGATCGCCTAATTGTTTTAGCAACAATTAATGGTTTAAAAAGAATTGAAAATGGCGAAATAAAACAACCTACTTGGCAAGTTATGATTGAATCTGCTCCATCAGAATATGCCATATTTCAAGGAGCAAATGAAATTATTGGTATTTCTGGATGTAGCATTAATCAAGCTAGAGAATTAATGAATAATTTGCCAGGAATATTACCTAAACCACTTTATAAACATCAAGCTCAAAGATTAGTTAGAACTTTGAAAAAAGCTTTTGTGAAAGCCAGATTAATCTCAGTATAGAACCAATTTGGGAGCCATTAAAAATCAGAAGATAACTCTTATAAGTTGATCTTTAACTGTAACGATTTGCAAACATTTATTTTTCAGTTCTACATCTCAATCATTTTGCTAATTGCTCATCTTGTTGGTAGTTTTCATTGTTGAGATGAACACGAAATTGACTTAACAAACTATAGACCAAAGGAGATAAAAGAATTCCCATCGCTATGACAAAAACCAAACCACTAAAGAGTGCATAGACAGAAGCAAATACTTTCGCGCTAGTAGTTGAGAGGGGACTAATTGGTCCCATACCACTAAGAATCATCGAAGCTTCTACTAGAGAATCTATCCAACTCAAACCCGCTACCCAATGATAGCCAATAATGCCCATCATAAGTCCTAGAGAGATAAAAAGTGCAGACATACCCAGATAGCTGAGAAACTTCCATAGAAAGAGGAAAATTGACCTTGTTCGCTCTGATGAAGTCCAAGTTTTCGGTTCTTGAATCACATTTAAACTAGAGGAACGGATGAGAAATATTATAATTACTAAAATTAATAGTCCATATATGAGCATATTTCTAAAATCCACTTCACGATTATCTTAATATATAGGGCTAAAACTAGAGAAACTGCTGTAAGCGTTCCCACCAATTTTGTAATCTTTTTATGGTAAGCTTTTTAAGCTCTTGGTTTCGAGCGTGGCATAGTCCAAAGCCTTGAGTAGCGTGAGGCTGACTACAACTAATATGCAGCGTGAGTTGTTAGAAAACCATTATAAGTAGGATAGATTTGTAGATTTGTTAATACGACAGCGCTTTCAATAATGGATAATTGATAATTGATAATTGATAATTGATGATTACCTCTCCCTAAAAGGAAGAGGATTGAATAAAAGCAAAATTAATTCATTGTTTCTCCTTTAAAGGAGAGGATTTTTACCTTAATTATTCGGTAATTGTTAATTATTAGACTTGTCGCTTTATAAGGTAAAGTATAGAGTTAGTAGGGTGTTTGAAATGGGACAATGTTAGATATCAATCGGGTGCTAAAAGAAGACCGCCTCAGTGCGGGCATTGACTGGACTAAACCGTAAGGCATTGGATGAATTATTACAAGCTTTTTGTGTCCAACTTGAATTGGAAGCGATCGCTCTTTTGCCAAAAATCAAGACTCCGAGCTCTGGGAGGAGGAAGAAAAGCGCCATTGCTACAGGCCCAAGACAAGTGATTTTTGATCTGGTTCTACTTTAAATGCTACCCTACCTTTGATGTGCCAGGAGTGTTGTTTGACTTGCACCGCAGCAGAGCACACCGGATGGATGTTGAGACTACAACCATTGCGCTTAGAGTGCTTTAGGGCAGAAAATGGCCTTGCCAAAACGTAAGTTACAGAGCATTGAAGAATTGATTACCAGGTTTCCATCTGCCACAGAGGTGATGATCGATGGTACAGAACGGCCAATCCAGGGTCTAAAAGACCACCAAAAGCAGAAAAATCATTACTCAGGTAAAAAAAAGTGCCATAGGAGTCAACATCTGGTCATGACTGACCTTGATCAAAGAGTCCTCGTCCGCTCGAAAGCAAGAGAGGGAAAAGTTGATGGGCATTCGGCAGTTATATAGAATCCGGGTAATTAGTTATCGTATCGCTCTAGGAGTCAGGAGTCAGTCCTCAGGAGTCAGGAGAAAGAAAAGATTGAAATAGCATGAATTTTTAAATTTGTATTCAGTAGAACATCTGTATTAAGAGAAAGTAATTTTGCAATTACTGTATAACCGGATTCTATATTAGATGAAGAAAAATTGGTAGATTTTGTACCTGATGAAGTGAAAATTCATGTAGATTTGGGTTTCCAGGGATGACAGAAGGAATTTGTCAACATCAATCCGACCCACGAAAAAACCTCGATCTCAGGAATTAACTGACCAACAAAAACATCTCAATCAAGAAAAAAGTAGCGACCGCGTCAAAAGTGAACAGACAATATCTGGCGTAAAGAGATATAATGCAGCGAGAGGATTGTATCGAAATCACATTAAAGATGCGCGACGATCGCTTCATGTTCACTGCGGTTGGACTCTGGAATTTCTACTTAATGGCAGGATAATTTAATGATTGAAAGCCAGAATTTTCCCATTTCACTTTAAGGTTTTATTTCGCGACAAGTCTAATATACCTATTTAGATTGTTTTTCCTTTTTTTCTGATTTGTTTATTACTTCTTCCTTCTTCCTTACTGATACTATAACTAAATATTATTAATAACAATGAAATCATCCATAGCAACAGAAACAGACCTTGTACTAATAGGGGGCGGTCATAGCCACGTGATCGCCATTAAAAATTTTGCGATGAACCCCATGCCAGGAGTAAGATTAACCCTAATTACAGATGTATATCATACTCCCTATTCTGGGATGCTACCTGGATATGTGGCAGGTTTATATACCTTCGACCAATGTCATATTGACCTGCATCCCCTCGCAAAATTTGCCGGAGCTAGGATATTTGTAGACCGCGCCATTGGTCTAAACCTGGAAAAAAATCAGGTAATTTGTGCTAACCGTCCACCCGTAACTTTTGATGTACTATCCATCGATATTGGCAGTACTCCCGCTAGCTTAACTGTACCGGGAGCAAGAGAATATAGTATTCCTGTCAAACCCATATCAAAATTTCTCACCTATTGGCATCAGATAACAGCAACAGTTGCTCAGTTACCAGAACAAAAAATCTGTATCGGAATAGTTGGAGGTGGTGTCGGGGGTGTGGAGTTAGCATTTGCTGTACAAAGTCATCTCCACAACATTTATCAGAATGCTAGACAACCGACTAATAACCTGGAGTTGCATCTGTTTCATCGAGGTACAAGACTATTACCCGGACGCCATCGTTGGGTGGGAAAGCAAGTTGAGAAAATTCTGAAAAGTCGCGGTGTGGTATTGCATTTAGAAGAAAATGTGACTGGGGTGAAGAGTAAGGATGGGCAAGACAGTGATTTTGCCACGGATGCACGGATGAGTGAGCGGAAAATTCTAGACTTTGCACCCAAAATTATTGAGTGTAATTCGGGATTACAAATAGAATGCGATATCCTATTTTGGGTAACTCAAGCATCTGCTGCACCTTGGTTACAAACAGCGGGGTTAGCAACAGACGCCAGTGGCTTTATTTTAGTCAATGACAAACTACAGTCAATTTCTCATCCGCAAGTGTTTGCTGCTGGAGATGTGGCAACAATGGTTAACCATTCACGGCCAAAAGCTGGAGTTTTTGCAGTACGACAAGGAAAACCCTTATTGGAAAATTTACAACGCGCTCTCCAGAGAAAACCTCTGAAGTCATTTATACCTCAGAAAAAATTCCTGATTTTAATTGGCACTGGAGACCAACGAGCGATCGCTTCTCGTGGCCAAATTGGATTTGGTCCTGAGTCTTTACTCTGGCGTTGGAAAGACCACATTGACCGCAAATTTATGGATAAGTTTACTAACCTGAAGATGGAAGGTAGAAGTTATCCCTCCTCTGGGAAAGGGAAGAGTAGAAAGAGGAAAGATTCCGAAATTATGCACTGTGCTGGTTGTGGAGCAAAAGTAGGTAGTAAGGTTTTGGAGAAAGTACTGCACCGTATT
Organism: Okeania sp. SIO1H4; assembly: GCF_010672695.1. NCBI lineage: Bacteria > Bacillati > Cyanobacteriota > Cyanophyceae > Oscillatoriales > Microcoleaceae > Okeania > Okeania sp. SIO1H4. The sequence continues at coordinate 346,889 of NZ_JAAHGB010000012.1, read as the reverse complement.
CAACAGCAAATACAGAGGGATGATATTTTGATTGGTATGAATACTCCTGATGATGCTGCAGTAGTTAGGGTGCCAACAGATAAGGTGATGGTGCAGACTATTGATTATTTTCCGGCATTGGTAGATGACCCCTATTTATTGGGAAAAATCACAGCGAATCATTGTTTGAGCGATTTATTTGCCATGGGAGCAACACCTCAAAGTGCTTTGGCGATCGCTACTATTCCTTATGCTTCATCCAGTCAACAAGAGAATGATTTATATCAATTGTTATTGGGAGCAACGGAAATTCTTAATCAAGCAGGTGCTGTTTTGATGGGAGGTCATACAATAGAAGGAGCAGAATTAGCTTTTGGTCTTACCTGCAATGGTTTAGCATTTTCGGAGAAACTATTGTACAACAGTGGGATGCAGTCGGGAGATGTGTTGATATTAACGAAACCGTTGGGTACGGGAGTATTATTTGCTGCCGATATGCGTCTACGAGCAAAGGGACGTTGGATTGAAAGTGCGATAAAATCAATGTTGGTTTCAAATCAGAATGCTGCCAAATTGTTATTGGAATATGGTGCGACTGCTTGTACGGATGTGACAGGATTTGGATTAGTCGGACATTTGCTGGAAATGGTGAAAGCTTCTAAAGTTGCTGTGGAATTGGAAATGGAGGCAATTTCTGTGTTGCCAGGAGTGGCAGAAATTTTGCAGCAAGGTATTTTTAGTTCGCTGTATCCGGAAAATCTGCGGATGTCTGCATCTATTCAAAATTCGGAGCAGGTAAGTACCCATGTTCTTTATCCATTGTTGTTTGATCCACAGACTTCTGGGGGTTTGCTTGCTACTGTACCTGCGGAGTCAGCGAGTGCTTGTTTGCAGGCGTTACAACAGGAATATTCTGAAAGTAGAATTATTGGTAGAGTGTTAACGAAGTCAGAAGTCAGAACTCAGAAGTCAGAAGTTATTTTTGTAAGGGGGATTTAAGCACAGCTCCAATGCATAAAATTAGATGTGTCAGTCCACTACTGGACTACAATTTTTTTAACATCGGGAATTTACAGAAATTTTACTGTAGATATACAAATATATTGGGCAAAAATTAAAGGAAAAAATATTAACTATGGCAAGTAAACTCTGGCGGAATATTTGGCGAGTTCTCAACACAGTACAGTAAATTTGTAGGTTGGGTTGACGAAAGGAAACCCAACAAAAATAGGTATATATTGAACTGTACTACCGCTTTTTATGTTGCCTTTAATGTTAGATAATCAGGACTTACGCATAAGGTAGAAAAATTAGGATTTGAGATTGCGACCCTATGGCTAGCAATGACGAAAATACGTTGCAGGTGGGTAAGTCCTAATAATCAAAGGTGCGTTACGCTTTGCTAACACACCCTACTGGACTACTACAATTTTTTTAACATCGGGAATTTACAGAAATCAAACTGTAGATATACAAATATATTGTGCAAAAATTAAAGGAATAAAAATTAACTATGGCACGTAAACTCTGGCGGAATATTTGGCGAGTTCTCAACACAGAAATAGAATTGAATTTATCTGAAACTGTTCAAGGTGGGGTTGAGTCTGGTAAGGCGGTTTTGGAAATAGCAAAAGCTCTACAAGAAAATAAGGATGCTAAAGAATTAAAACCTTTTATTGAAAATATTGATTCTGTTTTGGATGTACTAAATTCTCCCCTGGGAAAAGTTGCCGGAGCGGGTTTACCTTTTTTGCCTATTGCAACTGGAATTATTACTTTTATTATTGAAAAAACTCGTCAAGAGCCTACTTTAGAAGATGAAGTACAATTGGTGGCTCAGGTGGCATATTTAGAAAGTTTACGACAATTTTTAATAGACCATCCAAAAATTCAAAATAGGCTGACAGAAACTGAGGCTTCGGAAGCGGTACAAAAACAGATTAAAAACTTGGATAAAGAAATTAATTTTAATGACCGAAATGCTAAGGATACTTTGAAAAGTTCCGGGAATTTTTGCACAGTGAACAATGTCCGGAGCAGGTTAAGGAGTTGGCGCGGGAACCACTTTTGTTATATTTGCTAGCTGCAATGCACCGAGATAAGAAGTTACAGGTAGAGATGTTTGCTACTGCTGATGTTGGTGGGACAAAAGTTTTGATTTATGAGCAGGCGTTGAAATGGGTGCTGAAAAAACAGCGAGGGAATGTTAGTCGAAAAATTACGCAGTTGGAGCAAGAAGATTTAGAAATTTTGTTGGCAGAAGCAGGGTTGTGTGTGGTGCAGTCTGGTGGGGAATATGCTGCAATAAAAATGATTGAAGACCGACTGCTGAAACAGGGATACAAGGAGTTGCAAGATTTAATTGAGAATGCTCGACAAAATAAGCGAGAAGATGGATTGAAAAATGCTTTAGCTGCGTTTTATTTGAAGTCAGCAGCAAAGGCAGAAAATTCGGTGGAGTTTTTCCACAAGAGTTTTGGTGAGTTTCTCTGTGCAAAACGGATGGTGGAAAGTCTGGAAGATTTGACGGAGAAAACAGGGAAGCGACGTAAGACTTATGTGGTGTCTGATGAGGAATTTGAGTGGCGGGTTTACGATCTATTTGGTTATGGCAGTTTGACAGTGGAAGTTGTGGAATATTTGATAGCGTTGTTGGTGAAGAGTAAGGTTGAGTTGATGGTGTTGTTTGAGCGCTTGTATGGGTTTTATGTAGACTGGTCTGATGGGAAGTTTATTGAGGAAAGGGAGGAAGTTTTACCTCAGAAAAAGACGAGGCAGTTGTGGCAGTGGGGTATTGAGTCTGGGCAACGTCAGGTGGATATTTATACGGGGTTGAATGTGATGATTTTGTTGTTTAAGTTGCATCGTTATGGGAGGTCTCAGGAGGAGTTGGGGGAGCAGTTGCATTTTTATCCTTGTAGTAAACCTGGTGGTGAAGATTTTGATCGAACAAAATTATTGAGGATTATTGGTTATAGTCAATGTCTTGGGAATGGTACTTTTGTGGAAAAAATAGGTAAGTTTCTCAAAGATGCCGACCTCAGTTGTGCTTATCTCTATAATGCCGATCTCAACGGTGCTAACCTCATTTGTGTCAACCTTAGAGGTGCCGACCTCATTCGTGCTAACCTCAGTGGTGCTGACCTTAGTAATGCTAACCTTAGTAATGCTAACCTTAGAGGTACTGACCTCTTTAATGCCGACCTCAGTCATTCCAAACTCAATGATGCTGACCTCAGTAGTGCCAACCTTAGTTGGGTAAACCTGTTTAATGCCAACCTCAATGGTGTCGATCTCAGTAATATCACATGGAATAATCAAACCAACTGGTCAAATACTATCGGTTTACATGAAGCAAGAGAAGTTCCAGAAGACCTACAACAAAATCCAAAATTTGCCGCAGCAGTTGCTCAGTCGGAAGCAGCAAGTCAACAACGACAGTAAATTTTAAAGTAGTAAATTTTATAGTAAATTTTGTAGGTTGGGTTGAGGGACGAAACCCAACATTAGTAAGGTTTTGTTGGGTTTTGTTGGGTTTCACTGCCGTTCAACCCAACCTACATTTTTAGGCGTGTCAGTCCACTCCCTACTCCCCCACTCCCTACTCCCCCACTCCCCACTCCCCCACTCCCCTGCTCCCCACTCCCCCGCTCTACCACTAACCTTCCAAATATAAAAAATGTAATCTCCCAAAATAATCACCAGCAATAATAGTTCTTCCATCCGGTGCAACTGCGCAACGTTTGAACCCACTACTTCCGATAAAAGTAGCGATCGCCTTTTTAGTTGTTAAATCCCACAATTTCAAAGTATTATCTTCCGAAGCAGAGATAGCTCGACTATTTGCTAATCCTACAACATCTAATACAATTCTTTCATGACCTCTAAACACACCAACTTTATCACCTGTTTCCAACTCCCAAACTCTCACATCATGATCATAAGAACCTGAAATAACATACTTACCATCGGGAGTCACTGCAACAGAATTAACGAAGTCATCATGACCAGTCAAAACCAAAACTCTTTCTTCTGTTTCTAAATCCCAAACCATAACATTTGTATCGTGAGCACCTGAAATAACATACTTACCATCAGGACTTATTGCTATACAAGATACCTCCTCTTCATGACCTCCTAAATAGCCAACTTCTTGCCTTAATTCTAAATCCCAAATCTTCATTCCACGGTGTTCCCAATATCCAGAAATAAGAGCTTCACCTTCTGGGGTTACTACCATAAAATTTCCTAAATATAAAGGGGATAAAAAAGCAAATGTTTCTTGTTGAGTTCTGGGATTACGACATTTCATTTTTCTGATTTTAGTACTAGGTTCTGAACTGCTAAAACCAAGAAATATCTGTTTACTATCTGGAGTAATTGCAAAACAATGTACTACTTCAAAGCCTTCTATTTCTATAGTACAAACTTCAGAAAAATTTGTTAAATCCCAGACTTTTAATTTAAAGTCACAAGCAGCAGAAATTGCCCATTTACCATTAGGAGCAATAGCAACAGCATTAATCTCTTCTATATGACCAATAGGAGTATAATTTACCCGATTATTTTCCCAAACTTTTGTTAAATCCCAAACTTTTATACTGGGGTCAGAACCACAAGAAATTGCCAGTTTACCATCCTTTGTAATGACAATATCATTTACATAATAACGATGGTCTCTAAAAGTAGCAATTTCTTTTCCTGTTTCTAAATCCCAAACTTTAATTGTTGAATCACCGGATGCAGAAACTAAGTGTTTACCATCAGGAGTTACTGCTACAGATTCAACTACACTATCATGACCAGATAATTGAAATATTTGTTCTCCTGTTTTTATATCCCAAACATAAATCCAACCGAAAAGGAAATCCCATTCTCCATCAAGGTCGTACCCAATAATTCGTTTTCCATCTGGCGTAACAGCAGCTCCTTCAACTTCTGCAGTATGACCTTTAAGTGTCTTAATTAATTTCCTTGTTTTTCGACTCCAAACTTTGATAGTTTTATCAAAGGAAGCTGAAATTATTTTTTTTCCATCCTGTGTAATTGTGACAGATTTTACTTCTGCTTTATGAGCTTTAATAGAGTGAAGAAGTTCCCCTGTTTCTAGATTCCAGATTTTAATAGTACCATCATCAGAACTAGAAATAAATTCTTTTTCGTCTGGTGTAATAACTACTGAAGTTACTGGTGCATCATGTCTATTTAGGGTAATTATTGGTTTTTTTTCGATTAAATCCCAAATTTTTATTGTTTCATCTGCTGAGGCTGAAATAAGTAGTTTTCCATCAGATGTTACTGCTAATGATGTGACTTCTTTTTTATGACCAGTGAGAGTAAATATTTCTTTTCCTGTTTCCAGATTCCAAACTTTAATTTGATTATCTCTAGCACCGGAAATTATGTATTGATTATCCGTTGTAACTACTACAGCATTGATAACTGCGGTATGACCTTTGATAGTACGAATTAATTCTGTATCGGGGGGTGGGAAAGTAGGAACTAAAGGACGCAACCAAGCAGTTCTTCTACTTTTTTTTGCCCGATCTAATAAGTTTTGAATATCTGGATTTTCAATACCAACTAAACGACTCCAAAGTTGTTCTATTAGTTGTTTTTTATCTTGTTTTATAATATCTTCTGAGAGACGAAATACTCCTTGAATTAATCTCAAAGTCTCTATTTGTTGAGCAGTTATATCTGAGGGTTTTGAAGGGTGTAATACTGAGTTATAATCTTCTATTAATACCTGTAGGTCATCAACAGCAATTTTAGCCTTAATAAAATCAAAATCTATTAAATATTGATATAACTGTTGAAAATTTCCAGCTTCTAATAACTCCCCAACTTTCATTTGAACAGCAGTTTTTTTGTCTTGAGCAGGAATACTTTTCAACCAGTTACGGACTTCACTCATTCATTACACTCCTCTAGAAAAGTTATCAGTTATCAGTTATCAGTTACAGCGTTTCCCGTTGTTATGAGGTACAAAATTTTAGGTTTGAGGGAACAGGGAACAGCGGTGCGACCCCGCGTCGGCGTCAGACGCAAGCGGTCAGACCCCGCGACGACGCCAGCTCGCTTGCGGAATGCTGACCAAGAGAGGGAACGCGCACCAAGAGAGGGAACAGGGAACAGAAAAGAATAAAAACAACTGTACCTCATAGCTTCGGAAACTGCTATATCAGTTATCAGTCAAAATTAAAAAATCAGGCGTTGGTGAATTTAGCTATGATTTTCGTCCTTAGGGGGTAGGAAATAGGTAGGGACGTTGTATGCAACGTCCCTACAGATTAGTTTGCTCCTTCCTTTTAAACAAATTTCCTCCTCATCTCCTATTACCGAATAATTAAGGTTTAAAACCTCTCCTTTAAAGGAGAAAAAAGCGGTCGTTTTGCTAGCGCACAACTCCGTTAACGCTGCGCGACATGTTTGCGTTTGCGCAGCATCCTGTAGGGAAGCATTCCGTAGGAAAAAGCGGAGCTTCCCGTAGGGTGGGATGGATGGGTTTCCTAACCATATCCAATCGACCAAGAGAAGAAAAAATTATCCTTTTAGTCAATCCTCTTCTTTTCAAGGAGAGGTAATTATTAATTATTAATTATTCATTATTCATTATTAATTGTTGAACCATTACCCATTACCTATTTTCCGTTTAACAGCTTTGAGCATATCTGGGTTGAAACCCCCGGTTTATAGAAACCGGAAGGTGCGCGGAGGGGTTGAAATCTCCTTTAAAAATTTACTCCTGACTCCTGACTCCTGACTCCTGACTCCTGACTCCTATTTTCCGTTTAACTTCAGTATCTGTGCTGTCATTTCTAAACTTTCCTCATATAAAACATCCCTTCCCCAACGTTGTAACTGCTGTGCCATCAACGCTTCCGCTTTCTGATCGGTTAATGCTGTTACCTGCTCCGTCAGACAAGACTGCGCCTTACCACCAGATTCTAAACGCATACAACCAGTAGTTTCAGAACACAAAATTGTGCAACAATTAATATCAGCACCAGGATTAGTCGAACCCAAACGCACACCAACTAAGTCTCCAGGAATTTCACCAAAGTCAGCAGTAGGAATAGCTGCTAATTCGGCAACAATTTCTTGATTATTTTGCCCATGAAATTTGATATGAGTAATATCATAGTCACCACCCACTTCTGCATAAGAAACTGGTTTCCAATCAAGACGACTAGCAAACCAACCTAAAAACATTAGTGCTTGGGCAGCATTTCCTTTTTCATAGTCAAGTGTAATAGTGTCAACTTCCCATAAAGCTGCTCTTCGTTGGGGAGGGTCAAAAGTAGCAGCAGTTAACTCTTGCCAAGCTGAAAGACGGTGCCAGTTGAGATCGGCAATATAGGTTTCATTATCAATCAACTCCTGCATCTTTAAAAACTCTGATTCTGGATCGGAAAAGTAACAGGAATCCATAATTATGCAATTACTGCTCTCACACAAACTCTGAAATAGTTCCTGGTCTGTGTTGGGAGTTGCTTTCCACCATACAAATTTAGGTAGATCGGGAATCATTAATGATGTTACCGTTTCACCTACCCTTTCCATTGCTGATTTTGTTCCCCGTAGGGTTACATATTCACTACAAACTAGATTTGAGGTGCTTTTCTTCTGAATTGGGCAGTAGGCAGATACTTGAGCTGTTACCCCTGTATCTTCTTCCCCAATATTTGGGCACAGAGTAACTATACGACAGGGGTTTTGAGCTGCGATCGCGTCTGCTAGACTAAATCCTCTAACATTAATGTTTGCGATTTGTTGTCGGTCTTCTGGTTGTTTGGCAAATTCCTCGCGCAATTTGGCTAGGGTGTTGGGGTCTACTCTACCCGTGATTGGCAGTTGATATGTCTTTTGTGCATTTCTAATTCCATCCCTGGTTTGTGGCCCATGAATCCCATCAATGGGGCCTTCATAGAATCCTAATCCCCCTAGCAATTGTTGAAATTCTTCTGGTTCGTAAATTACCATGCTAAAGGTAGCAGCTCTGGTAGCAATGGGTGCTGCTTTTCCTCCATTTTGACTAAGCCAAATTTTACTTAATTCTTCTTCTATTTCTCCTAGAGAAATATCTTTTGGTTGTTGTAAGGCAACAATGGGTGTAGTCATTTTTTTGCTTGTCCTTAGTATAGTATTAGTTTTTCTTGATTTAATCGTTGATGCTAACTAGACTTGGTAATCTTGTCCTGATTTTAGCGCTTGTCCTTAGTCTTCGAGACTGATTTGAGTATTTATGCCATACTTTCTTGACTAACTATTACTAAGTAGATTTTTGATATATAGAGTAGCGTAAATTGGCAAGTTATACCTAGTTACTAATTATAAATTATTTTCTATTGTCCAGTGATTTAAACTTTTTTTAATAAATTTTACCCCTAAATTTTTAATAACTAATCATATATGTTGATTTTCAATAGTGTTTAAATATCTCTCAATCTATAGCAATATGATTTTAGTTGTGAGATATTGGAGACTTTTGTTCTAGGGAATAGGGAATAGGGAATAGGGAAGAAACGAATACATAAGAATAAGAAAACTGCTATAGCAATATGATTTAAAGGAACACCTCAATTCTCACATCTGATTCCTGATTGCTATAGTTAATAATTATTACTCTGATTTTGATTTAATTTGATTTAAGTTACTTTTCCTCAAACCTAACACCTTATTCTGTATCCTCAACTACACTCCCCAATTTTTTGATTTTTGGTTACCGAATAATTAAGGTTTAAAACCTCTCCTTTAAAGGAGAACCAAGAAAAAATTTTCCTTTGAGTCAATCCTATTCGCTTTCAAGGAGAGGAGAGTTCATTAATTGATAATTGATAATGGATAATTGATAATGGATAATTGATAATTACCTCTGGTTAAAACCGTTACATAATTGAATATAAGGAAATATTATTTCTTCTCTTGGTCGATTGGATATGGCGAGGAGACCTCTCCATCCCATCCTACGGAATGCTCCGCAAACGACCGCTTTTTTTTCCTTAAAAGGGGAGGCTTTAAACCCGAATCATTTAATTATTAATTATTAATTATTAATTATTAATTGTTGAATAACCTAACACCTAAAACCTTCTTCAAATCGTTTTGTTTTTGATTTTAATAGAAATTAAACCTACTAAATTATCAATATAACGCCCAGCTTCCATTGGCATTACTTCCATACCATGGAGTACTTTTTGATTCAGAATAAAGTATACTAAAGAGCCAACAAAAATTCTAGCAGTTGCTTCTGGATCGTCAAGGTTTAATTCTTGATGTTCTTGCAAATATTTTGTCAGAATTTCCACTGCTGGTTTTGCTATTTGAGTTAAAAATAACTTGGATAAATCTGGATATTTTCCTGACTCAGCAATAATTAATCTGACAAATTCTAAATATTCAGTATCGTTGATGTTTTCTGTGAGTAATCTATCAGCTAAATTGCGCAATACTTGTTCCGGTTCTCCTTCAAGTGGTTGTGACCAGACAAAATTAAATTTCTTGGTAGCTATTCGCTTGACTAAAGCTGTGAATAATCCTTCTTTATCTGTGAAATGACTATATAGTGTCTGTTTAGATACCCCTGCTGCTTTAGCTACTTTGTCCATACTGGTACAAGCATAACCATTCTTCAGAAATTCTGGTATTGCTCCTCTTAATATTTGTTCTGCTTTACAGACAGCACCCTGGCCTTGTTTTTTCAACCTCTTGATTTTGGTCATTAGCTTTTTTTCTTTCTGAGTTGACATTATCAAACTTGTAGTTATATATTGTAATTATAATCAAACTATACGGTCTAGTCTAAGTATAGAATTAGTAATATGAGTATAATTTGTATCTCCATATTGGCAACCACAATCATCTTGTCTGACACAATTATTAACGGTAAGCTACAAGTCTCAAAGCGGTTATTCAACTGGATAGAAAAAGTTAGCGATCGCTCTCACAAAGAAGGAAATTTTACTGCTAAGTCAGAATAATTTTGCTAGTAGTATTTGAGTATCAAAATTTTCACTACTAATGGCTAATATTAGTCAGGACTTACACAAATTGACTGTTAAACCACTATCTGTAGGGGCGAATGGCATTCGCCCTCATTGGATTTAGTGTCTGTGCGTAAGTCCTGATTAGTAAAGGAAGATTAATTAGCCATTAGTATGTTTATTGGAAAAAACTTCCCAAAGAGTTTTCTAAAGGTAAAATACAGATATACAATGTCAAGATGAAAAAATTATGTTTGAAAATTCTTCCATAATTAGTACATCTCCTGAAATTATGGGAGGCACTCTTTCAGTTATCAGTTATCAGTTATCAGTTATCAGTTGTCAACATGGAGTATAAGATTATAAACTAAGGAGTTGTCTTGCCTTATTTTTATAATCTTCTGGACATTTATCTAACAATTTTTGCTTAATACGATCGCTAAGATTTTTTACCTCAACCCACTCTTCGTTATTCAATGACCATTGGTTTCGATCATAAAACCTTTTAACTTGTCCGTCTTCATAAAGAGTATAGTCATCATCAAGCATTGAGTTTCCTAGGTACACAGTGCAAATTTCTTTGATTTCTGACATAAATTTCATCTTTGAGCTTAGTAAATTATGCGAGGAAGTCTTACTTTTTTAAACATTATGGAGAATTATACACTTATTTAAAGTAATAAAACCCTCAACATTAATTATACCGAAATAGCCCTAACTTTTCAGTTGATAAACCACAGATTTCTTACCACATATTTTCACAAAACCACGATTCTTCATTACTTGTTCAAATAATTCAGTAGACAAACTATTTTCCACAGACCAAACACCTGGTTTATTCAACTTTCCAGACAATATTAATTCGGCAATACCACCAGCACCAATGCCCGTAACAGTTGCAGTATCTTTATGTATAATTGACGAGCAAAAATTAGCTTTTTTCCCTGACTTTTTACCAATAACTTTCGCTTGAATTGCTACACCAGTACCACTATATTTATCTGTAACTTGAGTCATTTTATAACTAACTTGAGATAAAAATTCTACTACCCCTGAATTCTTTAACCAACTAACAGGAAATAAATGAGCAGTCATCCAAGTCAGATGATTATAAAAGTCTGGAAAAGAACCAAACTTTGTAGTTACAGTTTTCACGGGAAAAGAGGTCGGCAAAGTCAAACATTCTGGCAGATCAAACCAGTAAACTCCAATTTTTCCGTAGGGTTTGGGGAAATCAATAACTTGGCGATCGCTATAAGGTTTAACAAATTCCCACTTGTTATTTTTCCACACCTCAAAAGGATTTTGTAAACCTAAAAAAGTAGTCCGCATAACTGTTACTCCCGCTCCACCGGAACCACCTACAACATAACTTAAATGTATTTCTTCTGGTTCATCAAATTGTTCTACAGATTTACGAGCTAAACTATTAGAAATTCCAGGAAAAATCCCTGTATTAATAATTGCAGTAACACCAGCTTGTTTGGCAGCTTCAGAATATTCTAAAGCTTTACGAGTAAATCCTCGATAGTCGCTAATATCTACATAATTAATACCTGCATCAATGCAATTTTTCAGAACATTAGTATCGCGATGATGAAACGGACCAGCACAGTGAATAACTAAATTTTCTGAGGATTTACTATAAGAATGAATAGTATTTCTTACTCTTTCTTTATTTGCTAAATCTAAAGTTAAATATTTAACTCCAGGAATAAGAATTTCTTTGATATTGGCTTCTTGTTTACGTCCGGTAATCGTAATTTCCGAGTTGGCATAAGTAGTTAAATCTCTGGCAACACTACTACCAATTCTGCCATATCCACCGATGATTAAAACTTGGTTGGTCATCTTTAGTTAATTGATGTTTAATTTCATCAAAAGTATCCAAATTTTTGAGCAATCTAATATGATTTCCGGAGTGGTCATATCTCAGCAATCAGCAGTCAGCAAGATTATTTTTTAACGTGCGAGAATCAGATTCTTAAACAAGAATATCCTGAAAAAAGTGTGAGTTTTGTTTCCTTCCCTACTTTCTTTTTTTTTGCCATTCTTAAAGGTAGCGGGAAAAAGAAGCACTAACAATAAATTTTGTTTTCTTTGCCCACTCTAGATTATTAAATACCTTTAACAGGGATTGATAATAGCTGTATAACACACCCTCAACAAATCCATTTTAATTATCAAAAACAAATGTTGTAAGATTTTGGTAATTTTGAATATAATCAAAATTTACTTAAATTTAATAAATCTAATTTTAACAGTTAATTATGTTTCGTTTATTTGGTACGGCAATTGGTATTTTTGTTGTTGGTATCTCCACCTATTGGGGAGCATTAGATTTTATGCGGTTAACTGACGCTAATCAACAACTTGCACAATCTGCTTTTGAATTGTCAGATAGAGAATTTCAGTATTTATTGAGTAGAGAAAAAACTCACCGGATTAATGTTGGTTTTGAAGGAACTTGGATATTGATGGGGATAGGAATTATTTTGCTGAGTAATCAAAATCCAAGATAACTAAGTTTAAAAGTAACAATTGTCCTTAATTAAGTCAATCTGAAAAAAAGCCAACTTGAGCGAAGCAAGTTTGCGTACTCCACCCAAGTATTATAGTAATCGAAGTAAAGGTTAGGATATTACTAAATGTTGGGGCTCAGTCATATATTACTTTTGCCTTTTGACTGTCTTGAGTGTGTCTGATATTCTAAGGAAACCTCAGAATTACGCACTCGATGCATGACTTTTGACTTGCGCGTAGCGCTATACCATTCTATTAAACTTAATTTTCAATCAATATCAAAAGGTTTAATCTCAACTTTTGGTTTTCCCCCGTTATGATTGAAAAAGCAAAGATTTTGAAAGGGAATCATTGACCAATTTCCGATTTCTTCTGTCAATGGTTCAGATGAAATAATTACCGAACTAATATCTTCATTTCCATTACTAGAAGGTTCCATTTGATATCCTTCATAATTACCAAATTTTTTCCCTTTCAATGACCAAACTGGACCTTTTAACCGAGACAAAGAAAATTCTTTTGTTCCTCTAGGATATTCTTTTAAATCTTCCCAGTTTCTTTCCACATTTAGTTGTCGATTATAGCCAATTCCAACATTAGCTACAAGTACATCATTACTATCTACTAAAAACAGTTTGAGAGTACTTAGTCCCGTACAATTATGTTGAGTTTGAACATCAAGAATAACTTTAATTGTTTTCTTAATAGCTTCAATCATCTCATCAACTTTTCAATCTTTAGTTGGTTCATCTAACTGAGACATTAGCAGTGCATAAACAACCTCAGAATCTGTGCTACCTTCTACATATTTGACAATCTCTGGTTTACACCTATTTAATAAATCTAGACGAATTTCCTTGAATCCATTTACCCCACCATTATGAGCCATAGCTAACCGAAATCCTGGAAAAATAAAAGGATGGCAATTATTTTCATTAACAACAGCTTCATAATTAAGGCTATCATAGCCACTAGCACGAATATGACACAGAAGGACATTTGTTTCGTGACGCTCACATAGGGAGCCTAAATTGCGGTCATAAAATGGAGGTTTGATACCCTTATAAATAAAAGGATAATCTTCACTAAGAGTCCCTTTACTCCAGGTAGCTAAACCAAAGCCAGCTAATTGAATCATATCATGATCTTCTGGATCGAAGCTTTGATTCACTATAGAATTATCAGGTCTCAGAAGCAATTGATAAATTTGTAGTGGTTCACCAATATATGCTAAAACTCTACACAGATTTTTTCCTGTGGGTAATTATTAATTATTCGGTCAACTTTAAACATAATTATCAAATTATCATATAACTCACAGGTTAAACAGATTTTTAAGCAACTTTATTTTTTATTTTTTAACTTGAACTATCTGAAGACTACCACCAGCATATAAAAGGGGTTTAGGTGAGTCAGTATCAACTAAATAAAACCCTACTTCTTGTAATAATTCCAAGATATTTGTATTAATAAAATCCCAAGAAGTTTCAGTTTCAAATAACCATAAAAAAATGGCAAACCCAGGCCAAAAAAGAATATTTACCGGACGATGAAAGTCAACAAAAGTAAAAATACCTCCTGGTTTAAGAATGCGGTAAACTTCTTGAATAATTTGCCGTAATTGTTCAGAATTCATTTCATGTAGAGCAGCGCTCGTATGTACTAAATCAAATTGATTATTTGAGAATGGCATATCCTCAGCAAATGCCTCAATATATTTAGCCGATGGTATATTTTTTTTCGCTCTATTAATTGATAGTGGAGAAGCATCTAATCCTGTAACATTTTGGGAATATTCAACCAGAAAATTAGTTGCTTGACCACTACCACAACAAAGGTCAAGTACCTGAGTATTTTGCTCAATAGTTAAACCTTGTAAAGCTAGTTGACGAAACTTAGTTTCTCCACCAACACTAATAGCTGCCAAACGAGAAATACCGTCATATAACCATTGATATTTGTAGCTCCAGTCTCTGAAAATTGTTGCCATAAGATTAATAAGTCAAAAGTCAAAAGTCAAAAGTCAAAAGTGTATAAATTTTATTTATAGTTAATCGCTCAATTGGAATAGATTTGGGGTAGTAGTTGACTCTTTATTCCTTGGAAAATATACTTAAGAAAATATTAATATGTTAAATTTAGTAACAAATATTAAAATTGGAGCCTGATTAATATTATGAGTCGTGTTGGAGTTTTATTACTTAATTTAGGCGGGCCAGAACAACTAGAAGATGTCCGTCCCTTTCTTTTTAATTTATTTTCTGACCCAGAAATTATTCGTCTCCCCTTTCCTTGGTTGCAAAAACCTTTAGCATGGTTTATTTCCACCATGCGTTTTCAAAAGTCTCAGGACAATTATAAAGAAATTGGCGGTGGTTCTCCATTAAGATCGATTACCGAACAGCAAGGTTTGGCGATCGAAAAACAGTTAGAAGAAAAAGGATTAACAGCTCAAACTTATATAGGAATGCGTTACTGGCATCCTTTTACAGAAGAAGCTCTCGCTAGAATTAAGCGTGACCAAATAGAAAAGTTAGTAATTCTGCCACTTTATCCTCAATATTCTATCAGTACTAGCGGTTCTAGCTTTAGATTACTTGATCAACTCTGGCAAAAAGACCCAGAATTACAGAACACTGAATATACTGTTATTCCCTCTTGGTATCAACGACCAGGATATATTCAGGCCATGGCAGAATTAATTGCTCAAGAATTAGATAACTGTCCCAACTCAGAGCAAGTCCATATCTTTTTCAGTGCTCATGGTGTACCAGTTAGCTACGTTGAAGAAGCAGGAGACCCTTATCAGGCAGAAATTGAAGACTGTGTAGATAAGATTATGAAGGCTTTGAATCGTTCTAACTCTCATACCTTAGCTTATCAGAGTCGGGTAGGTCCGGTGGAATGGTTAAAACCTTACACTGAAGAGGCTATTCAAGAATTGGCCAGTGATGGGGTTAAAGATTTATTAGTAGTTCCCATTAGCTTTGTTTCCGAACATATTGAAACTCTGCAAGAAATTGATATGGAATATCGTGAGGTGGCAGAAGAAGCTGGAATTAGTAATTTTTACCGAGTGCCTGCTCTCAATACCCATCCAGTATTTATCAATGATTTAGCAGATTTAGTTGTTGAAGCTCTGGATGCTCCTACTCGTCTTTTTTCCGATGCTATCCAGATGAAAAAAATTATCAAAATGTATCCCCAAGAAAAATGGCAATGGGGTTTGACTACCACCGCAGAAGTATGGAATGGACGGTTAGCAATGCTTGGGTTTATGGCTTTGTTGTTGGAATTAATTACTGGTTATGGCCCATTACACTTGGCTGGCTTACTTTAGAATAGGGACATTTGGCATCTAGCGATGCCCCTTCTAAAATTAATCTATACAGCTATCAGCTATCAGCTAGAGTCAAAACATTACAGTGAAGAGTTTTGAAGTTTCTTACTTGTCCTAATCTTCATGGGTAGTGCTATATCCTTAAACCCACATTTTGTAACATGAAAATTAGTATAAAATCCTTAGCTTGTTTAAGTATTTATACTATATAAATTATCTTCATTTACCTCGATCAGGAGTCAAATTCTCAGTGAAATATTAAGCATAAATACTTACTTAATCGTTGATTTCTATTGACCACTATAATTTACTTCTAACTTCTAACTTTTGACTTTTGACTTTTGACTTTTGACTTATTACTTTATCTACCTCGATCAGGAGTCAAATTCCCAGTGAAATATTAAGCATAAATACTTACTTAATTGTTGACTTGATCGCGGCAGCTATGATTTTCTTCTAAATTCTGTCTCCTGTCTCTTGTCTCCTGACTCCTTCTTCTATGCTACATTTTGTCGTGCGGAACGTAGGTTCTAAAGTCCTTTATAACACCGATACCAATCCTGATAGCTACGAATTGCTAGCCACAACAATAGTAAGGCAATTAATCCTCCTTGTTGTGGTGCGTCAAAGGCAAAAATTACCAGGCAAATACACAGAACATCTTGCACTAACAGCATCCAGAGAGGCAAACCACGCCATCGATAAAACCATCCGACCTGAACAAGTTGCAGCACTAAGGCAAGTAAACCACCAACTACTCCCATCACGATCGTTAACCAGTCTTCTAAATGAGTGGCCTTGGCGATCGCCATACTCATAATTGCTCCTACTATTGGACTGAATAAAAGTTGAATTAAATTTAGAATGCGTTGGCCTAACAGCCGTTTTGAGGCAAATATTTCAAATAAAGACCAACTAACTAAAACTCCCACTAATATTTGTGGGGAAATATTGGACAGCAGAGGTACTTTCGACCATAAATCATTTTGCCATAAACCGATTAACAGTAACGGTAAGGCTATTCTGATACCTGCTGCTGCTGATGCAGACAAAGCTGCTAGGACTTCTACCATAAACGACAACACAGAGTATTACTACTATTACTATCTATTTTAGTATTTAGTTGCTGATGTCCGGGAGGAATCTCTAGACTCAGGTATTTCACCCCTTTAAAGTAATATTTAAGGATAATTTTTCTGATATTTTTGACTGATAGATAATAGACATCTCCTCCGAAAGAGGGAGTAGGGAGTAGGGAGTAGGGGGAAAGAATCCATAGTCTCTGTGGGATAATTGATTTGATTTTTTATTCTTGGAGATGTCTAATATAGGGCTTGCTGATTAAATATCAAAGCATTGACTGATATTGGTTTTAGGCTTTTTATGTCTTGAAAAAGTATGAGCTTTTCAGTTGCTCAGGTTCATGCTTATGAGCATTTTCGGGAAGCAAAAGCCGAAAAATCACTCTTAATATTATTTTGGCCACTTACTCTGTAATTCCCATTTCTTCTACGTCCTAACTACTCCCTACTCCCTTTTTCCCCTCCTGGGAGGGGGAGGGGCGAGGGGTGGGTCTCTACTCCCTACCTCAGCAAAAAGACTTTACTCCGCAAACCCTAATTATAGATATCCGCGCAGGATTTTGGAAAAAAAACTGAAGTAACAGAAATTGATGAACTGATCGCTTATATCATGTCCGGATAAGAGCGTGATCAAAAAAACTTTCTCCTCTTTGATTCTTTCTTTTTCTTTCTTCCCTCCTGACTAGGTCCTCCCGACTCCTCAGTCGTTTATTTATAAGTATTCAACCGGACATGATGTTATCTGGGAAAAAAAATAAAAAGTGGCGATCAATAATGGTCAACCATTTTCAACCAGGAATTATCGGATGGGTTACGGCGAGACCGTTGAGGAAAAACTTTTAAGCAATTATGGTCTCGTATTCCAGGTGGGAAATGCTTTTTTTTTCTGTTATTGAATACCAGCAATTAGATTTATTCTATCAGCCTATGTAGCCAAAATTAATATAAATTTTCGTCTAAGAATGTCAAAAACTTAATAAAATTTAATTTAATTTGTATTCCTTAGTTTTGAGCTACCAAAAAGTAGGAGTTTTGAATGAACAGTACAACAATTTTAAATGAAAGTTTTATTAAAGTCAGAGGCAAAGGTTTCCACTATATCTGGTTGCGTGATAATTGCTTGAATCCTCAGTCTCGTAATCCAGATACTTTTCGGAGAATTTATGATTATACTGAGAATCCACAACCAAAGCCATTATATGTGGAATTAAATGAAGAAGAATTGATTATTGATTGGGATGAAAAGCCTTCTCATCGCAGTATATATCCTATTTCCTGGCTGATGAAATATGCCTACGACCCAGATCCAAAGCAAATCTGTAACGAACCAAAACTTGTATTATGGGATCGATTTTGGTTCGATAAGCATCCTATAGAGCGACACGACATTCATTCATGTCCACAATCACTGTGGATGGACGAACTTTGTGCCTTGGGATTTACGTTACTCAGTAATATGAGTATTGAGGAAATGGAATCTTTTCTCACAAAATCTATTGGACCAATCAATGCTACATTTGAGATAGTGAGTGATGTTAAACCTACTCCAGATGCTAAAGATTTGGGCGATTTAATGACAGGTCCAGAGGTATTGCCTCACAATGCTCATAACTATAAATTGAGCAAGTTCTTGATGCCGTTTTTCTATTGCGTCGAACATAATGCTAAAGGTGGCGAATCAATACTGGTTGATAGTTTTCGGGTTTGTGAAGACTTTCGTCAAAAATATCCTGAATACTTCAAAATTTTGAGCGACACTCCGATTGTTTTTCATAAATTTGACCCCCAGAATAATTATTACTTTTCTGATACTGCTCCGATTATTCAATTAGATACACAAGGTAATATATATCGCATCTGCTTTAACGAAAAAAACTGCGAACGAACTATCCCATTTGAGAAGACAGAAAGTTTTTATGAAGCTTACTCAATCTTCTATCACTATATGAAAAATCCAGCATATCAGTACCGCTTCCGTCTCAATAATGGGGACTGTTTGCTAATACATAATGTGAGGGTAATGCATGGACGGACAACATTCGATCCTAGATCGGGAATTAGACATCTGAAAGCAGGATTTGTGGATTGGGACTACTTTACAGCGCGACGTAACTTCTATCAAAGCAAGCATTTTTACTTACAGCAGTTTTCTAGTTGATGAGGTACAAAGTTTTATTGCTCTAGGGAACAGGGAATAGGAAATATAAGAATAGTCCTATAAGTAGGGCTTGCTGATTAATTCTAAAAGTATTGACAGATAAAGGTTGTAGCGTTTTAGAGTTGAAAAAAGTACCAGCTTTTCGGCAGAAAAAGCTCAAAAAGCTAGTATCTTAGGATGATTATGGCAGGCAGAAAAATTGAGAGACAATTCTTACTCCTACCTCTTCTAAATTCCCATTTCTCCTGTCTCCTGTCTCCTGTCTCCTGTCTCCTACCCCAGCAAAAAGACTTTCCATACGCAAACCCTAAGTGTACCTCACTATCCTCAAAAGTGCTGTAAGTTAATAGAAATCTTCAGAAAAGAGGGAGTAGGGAGTAGGGGGAAATAATTGATAATTGCTGTGCCATAATTGATATTAAATCCGGTAGCATCAGTGTTATTCAGTACTTAAAGATAAGAGTCCATATTGTAGGGGCAAATGGCATTCTCCCTTAACCACTATATGACGACAATAGAACTATATTACTCCGAAGCCAACGGATTTGATATGATTTTATTTTTTGGCGTTGGTGAAAAGAGGTATGATATCTGTCCGGATAAGAGCGCTATAGAACGACCTTCCGCTTACCTGACCAAAAAACTTTCTCCTTATACTCGGGATTTCTTCTTCTTTCTTCCCTCCTGAGGAGGTCCGACTGAATTCCCCTCCTGGGAGGGGCAGGGGTGGGTTGACTCCTAAGTAATTAAGATTAATATCATACACGCGCTTCAGCAACGCCGTTATTCTTTATTTTTCTTAATCATTACAGTGAATCAAGAGATTTATGATCTAAATACCAACATAATTTTATTCATCAAAATAGGTATTTATGTCAGATTCTTTATTTGCTGATGCTAGTCTCAGGTTAGAAAAAGCATTAAAATATGTCTCTCTTTCTGAAGATACAAAAGAGCGTCTCAAACATCCAAAAGCTAGTTTAATAGTTTCAATTCCTGTCCGAATGGATGATGGTTCATTACGAGTTTTTCAAGGTTATCGAGTTCGTTATGATGATACTAGAGGACCGACAAAAGGTGGTATTCGTTATCATCCAAATGTTTCTATTGATGAGGTAAAATCTTTAGCTTTTTGGATGACTTTTAAATGTGCAGTTGTGAGTTTACCTTTTGGTGGAGCGAAGGGTGGAATTACTGTTAACCCGAAAGAGTTATCTCGGATGGAATTAGAACGTTTGAGTCGTGGATATATTGATGCGATCGCTGATTTTATCGGTCCAGATGTGGATATTCCGGCACCTGATATGTACACTAACCCAATGATTATGGGTTGGATGATGGATGAGTATAGTATTATTCGCAGACAATTAATTCCGGCAGTTATTACAGGTAAACCTGTTACTATTGGTGGTAGTTTGGGCAGAAATACGGCAACATCAATGGGTGCTTTTTTTACTATTGAAACTATCATGTCCAAGTTTGGATATATTCCGGAAAAAACTACAGTTGCAGTACAAGGTTTTGGTAATGTAGGAGCATTTTTGGCAGAGTTACTTTGTCAAGCTGGTTATAAGGTAGTTGCTGTTAGTGATTCTCAGGGTGGTATTTATTATTCAAAGGGTTTAGATATTCCTAGTATTCGACAATATAAGGAGTCTAATAAAGGTATTCAAGCTGTTTACTGTAAAGGCAGTGTTTGTAATATTGTTGAGCATCAAATTTTGACTAATAAAGAACTTTTAGCTTTAGATGTTGATATATTAATTCCTGCTGCTTTGGAGAATCAAATTACTGAGGAAAGTGTCAAAGATATTAAAGCAAAATTTATCTTTGAAGCTGCAAATGGTCCGACTACTTCTGCTGCAGATATAATTTTAGAAGACCGTGGAATTTATGTATTTCCTGATATTTTAGTTAATGCTGGTGGAGTGACTGTAAGTTATTTTGAGTGGGTACAAAATCGCAGTGGTTTGTATTGGACTTTGGATGAGATTCATCAACGCTTGAAAGAAAAAATGTTGGCAGAAACAGAGCAAATTTGGCAAATATCTCAAGAGTTGTCTGTTTCGATGCGAACTGCTGCTTATGTGCATGGGTTAAATAGATTGGGAGAGGCAATAAATGCTAAAGGAACTAGGGCATATTATATGAAGGATTAATGTATACCGAGAGTTTTAGACCATTCTTTGAAAATCATCATTATTAAAGAATTAAGAGTGGGAACTTTACAATCTATTATTCGTAATTCAGGTTTACCTCATTCCTTGTTTGAGGTTGATGAATGAAGAAGCGATCGCCCCTGGCAGCTATAAAGTTACCCACTTATCAACAGATATCACGAAGATGTTTGGCAAATTGTCTGAGAATACTTACTGCTAAAAATTCTGGAGATTCTAGCTTTTCATTTATGCGGTTGTCATCTTTATCAGTCTTTTTCCCCGTAATTATTTCGCCTTCCCCTTCTTTAAAGTCTAAAAACTTAAAAGGTTTTCCTCTTTGCGATCTTCTCCACCGCAACAATTCTTCAGTAATATAAGGACTTTTTATTCTTTCAGGAATGGCAAGATGATATGTAATGCCAGTTTAATAAATGTTTGCTACGAAAGTTAGGCTATTTCTTAGGAGTCAACCCACCCCTCGCCCCTCCCCCTCCGGTGGAGGGTGACTCAGTCGGACCTAATCATATCAAATCCGGTAGCATCGGTGTAATTAGATAGTTAATCTAGGAGGACCGAGTCAACCCACCCCTCGCCCCTCCCCCTCCGGTGGAGGGGAAGGACCTCCTCAGGAGGGAAGAGAATGCGCGAAACATTTGCTCTTGGATGAAGATGAAAATTTTTTTTATACCGATGCTACCGGATTTGATATCACACGGGAATTGCTTCAATACCAGTTTTAACGGTCGTAAATTCTCTTTTTCTCTTGGTGCGCTACCAGGTGCGACTAGCGTCGTCGAGGGGTCGCACCGCTCTCTTGGTCGATGGTCGACAGCGAGGTTCCCTCGCCATCCCACCCTACGGGAAGCTCCAAAGATCGACCGCTTTGTCAAAGGTACATTTCCTGCAAAATCTTTTGATCGCACTTATTATTCAAACACATTATTTTTTCACGCTTGGTATAATTAAAGGCGATTTTTTTTCTCTATATTTGAGTTCAAATACTATATTTCTTTGAGTATTTCTAGTTTGTAGTTCTCGAAATTTACCTCTTTTTTCCCAAGCTTTTCTCAGCCCATCTGGGGATAATATTCATCAGGATTGAATATCTGTTATAGTTATAGAATTTCTCAGATATCTATTTTGGCAATAAATTTTGAGCAAGAAGAAAGAATTAGGATACAATGACTGGAGTTTTCTAAAAAGAACTTATTTAGATAACTTAGATTGCCTACTATAAAAAATTGAAAATTTTAAATAAAATGACTTTTATAGAATTATTTATTCTGGCTGTTTCTGGATTATTTGCTGGTGTATTGGCTGGATTTTTAGGTATTGGTGGTGGTACTATTCTCGTACCTTTATTAGTGACATTAGGATATGAACCTATACAAGCAGTTGCTACTAGCACTTTATCAATTATAATTACGGCTACTTCTGGTAGTATTCAAAACTGGAAAATGGGATATTTAAGTATTAGTCGAGTGCTAGGAATAGGGTTTCCGGCTTTGATTACTGCTCAGTTGGGGGTATATTTTGCCAATTTATTTGCTTCTCGTTGGTTGTTATTTGCTTTTGGATTATTTCTAGCTTTGAATATCTATTTAGTGGAGTTTCGTAAACAAATAACAATGAAGAAAAAGAAAGACGAAGAATTACAAAATAATCAGCAGGAAAATCTTAAATTCAAAGCAGAAAATACTAATAATCAAGATTTTATAGTGGAATTTTTTTTGCCATTTACTCCCCATCCTTTACCATTAATGTTTGAGAAAATAGTCAAAGAAATAAATTATCAATTTCCAGATAAATATATCAAGGTTATTGCTAGAGTTATTACTGGTAGTTTAGCTGGATTATTAGCAGGTGTATTTGGTGTGGGAGGTGGTGTAATTATAGTACCTTTGCAAATATTATTATTAGGTGAAAGTATTAAGGTAGCTATTCAAACTAGCTTAGGAGTGATTGTAATTACAGCTTTTTCTGCTTGTATAGGTCATGGGATTAGAGGTAATGTTTTATGGGAACCTGGAGCATTATTAGGATTTGGTGGTTTATTAGGTGTTCAATTTAGTACGAGATTTCTGCCTAAATTACCAGACAAAGTTATCAGTTTAGCTTTTCGTGGATTATTAGCAATTCTATCAATTTATATTTTTGGGCAAGCTATTATGAAAGATTAGGGTTTGCGTATGGAAAGTCTTTTTGCTGGGGTAGGAGACAACCCACCCCTCGCCCCTCCCCCTCCCAGGAGGGGATAAATGGGAATTTAGAGGAGGTAGGAGTAAGAATTGTCCCTTGATTTTTCTGCCCAACTCTTGCCTAAAATACTAACTTTTTGAGCCTTTTAGACTGAAAACCATGCACTTTTTTCGACCCCAAAAAGGCTAAAGTCTTTATATGTCAATGCTTTTAGATTTAATCAGCAAGCCCTAATTAGATTTTATAGCAGAAGGAAGAAGGAAGAAAGAAGAAGGAAAAACCTTGCTTTGTTTGAGTTTTAAGCTTTTTATCTGTCCTAACCTTTGCTTCGACTACTATATATGAAATACCAAAAATAATGCTATGCTTATTGATGACTTTATTATATTAAATAATAAGTTAAATTCGGTAATGCGAGTGAAGAATTATAGCTATGAACTTACAGGAGATTCGGTCGTATATGAAGTCAAATATTAGTGTTTAAATCTCTGTAGTGCGGGCATATTGCCCGCTAGTACTGTACCTAACTGAGATGAAATTTTCTATAAGATATATTACCCCCTACTCCCTATTCCCTTTAGGTTATTTTACATGACTATAATCTCTACTTCCAGTTCGATTTTCACCTCTTAATTTTGTCTTTTTACCAGTTAATTGTTCTAATTTTTCCCGAACTTCAGCAGAAGTGATTTGATTTAAGGGTATACCTTTTTGATTTGCCATAGCTGCTGCTACTCCTATTGCTTGTCCTTGATAAATACTCATAGTTTGAATTCTTGCTACTGCTACAGCAATTCCTATATATCCAGATGAGCGTCCGACAACTGCTAAATTATTCACATTTTTAGCTAAAGCACTTTCAATTCCAAAGTTATATATCGGTAGAGGTAAATAATTAATACCTAAACCTTTAACACCACCCCTAAAATCAAATTCATAAGAAAAAGTACCAATAGAATTTTCTGCTGAAGTACCCCCTTGAAGAATTTCTTTTCCTGTCAATGGATCAACAACATCCGTAATATTTAAACTATGTCTAATATAAACTTCAGAAGGTAAAATTACTTTGACATCTTTCCCTGACATTTTTCTCAACCAAGCTTCAAGTTCCTGCATCTCTGTAATCATGTCTTGAGTTGGTTGAAAGTTATTATTTTCTATTTCTCTCACTTTTTGACTGTTATATTTAAACAAAAATCCATTCAAAGATAATTCCCGTTGACCCACACGACAAATATTCAGCTTATCAAATAAAAATACTGATGATAAATCTAGATTAAAAGAGTGTTTTCTATGAATATGATAAGCCCCTGCTAAAGCAATACTTCTGTTAATATAGCCATCTTTATATGTTTTAATTATTGGCAATCTAAATTTTTTTAGGGTAAATTTAGCATCTGTTGGTGCTTGGTCTGCTTGAATTTTTGTCTTAATTTTTGCCATTTTTTGACGGTTAAACAGTATTTTTGATTCTATTTTTTTGAATTCGTAAATACTTAAACCAGTCACTGTGGGAACAATAGAAGTTGCGATAGTTTCATCCCATAGTTGTGGGTTTTGTGATGCAAATCCTAAATAGTAAGGTACACCAGCTTTTCTTGCTAGTTCTGCATCTTGAGTGCTGTCTATAAAAGCAGCAGCTTTGACTCTAATATTTGTGTCGTCGATCTGTACAAATTTAATTTTTCTATTCTCGACATAAGGTGTAAGAGAAGCATTAGAAATAACTACAATTCCCGCCGCTTCTAACATTTCTTTCATTGCTTTTGTTGCTTTGTCTGGAGCAACACAAGCTTCGACAACTTTTGCTTTTTTCAAAAAGTTAAGAAAGCACTGAGAATATGGTCGATATTGCCAATCTGGTGTTTTATCATAGTCAAGATAAGCTAATCCACTTCGTGTGAGTAAACCACCTAGAGCTGCATTTTCAGAATTGGAACGTATTAGTACAACTTTACCTGTCTTTCCTAATGTTTTTTTAGCCGAAATAGCAGCACATATTCCTTGAAGTTCATCTCCATAAATTACGATGTCGAAGTTTTTATAAGTTGCTAGTGGAGGTTTTGGTAGTTTAGATACTGAAGGGGAAGGAGCTGCAGTAGTAAGTGAATTATTGCTAGTATTTGCTGTTGTTAATTTCTGCCAAAATGTAGAGATAAAATTATTACTAACTTGAGGTAAGTATTGAGCAGTGCTTAATGGAATTAATGATAGAAGTGCTGTAATTAAAATTAATTTTTTGGGGAAATTAGAAGACATAATATTTTGAGTATTTAGAGAAAATAATACTTTTCAATATTGATTGACAAATTTTTATTTGTCAGGTGGGCAAATTTTATCAAAATTACTATTTTCATAAATAAATATGGAATCTTTGTGTAAGTTTTTGTCCGTTTTTCTACCCGACTGCTAATTTCTTTTTGGAGCTGATTAACAATTTCATTAACTGCTGTTTGGCTATGAACTAATGACAACCATCCTAGTATGCTAATAAAAGCGCATATTTGTCATACTACTGGTAAGGTCTGAACCAAACGTAATGGCAGTTGTTTTTTAATTCTGGGGTGAAATAGTTTCTTAAATTTTGCCATGATCTCTTTTTTCTTCAGATATTATAGCGCTGTGCGCAGGCAACAGCTCATCTGGCAACCCACCCCTAACCCCTCCCAGGAGGGGAATAAATTGCCGATAATATAAGACTTTTAGCTATCATCGTTATTTATAAGTATTCAACCGAACATGAGAACAGTGGTTATAAATAAATATAAAACTTTAAGAGGTAGATTTCAGGTAAAGTGAAATACTTTTTAATCAAAATTTCCTGTTTTCTGTTCCCTCTTATAAGCATTTTATATTTAATTTTACCAACCTACTTACCAAGTCAAAAGTGTGCCAGTTAATGGGATATTTCCAAAGAAAAACTTAAATTTTCTATCGGCACAATGACAACAGAATGATTATTACCCATTTCTGAGGTTTTACTTTTGACTTGTAACTATCCTTAACTAGCTATTAGCTTTTAGCATTCAGTTAGCCTCTTGCAGAGGAACTGCCTCTTTTCCTACGGAATGCTGCGTAAACAGAGGATCTTTCCTATCGGAATGCTGCGCAAACGCTAATGTTAACAGCTTTTTGCAGCTCTGGGTTTAAATCCTCATTTCCATTCCGGAATGCTCCGCAAACGCACACATTTACTGCTGACTTCTGATTGCTAATTTAAGAACTCATTGCATTGCATTTAGTTTAGCAGCAGCAGCTTCATCTGGATGAATATTCAAACGAGTTAAATTCACCCGACCCTTAGCATCAATTTCTCGTACCTTAACAATTACTTCATCTCCAACTGCTAACTCATCTTCAACTTTACCAACACGATAATCTGCAATTTGAGATATATGAACCATTCCTTCCTTTCCTGGAAACACTTCCACAAAAGCACCAATAGGAATAATTCGAGTCACACGACCAACATAAACATCCCCAGCATTCAGTTTCTTGGTCATACCTTGGATAATATTGCAAGCTTGTTTCGCCTTTTCGCCATCAGTCGCTGCAATAGTCACTGTGCCATCATCATCAATATCAATTTTGACACCCGTTTCCTCAGTAATACCCTTAATAGTTTTACCACCAGGTCCAATCACTAAACCAATCATGTCTGGACTAATCTTAAATGTTAATAGTCGTGGTGCATAAGGTGACATATCTGGACGAGCTCGATCGATAGTACTAAGCATTTTCTCCAAAATATGTAACCGTGCAGGTTTAGCTTGATGAATTGCATCAGAAATCACTGTTAGAGGTAAACCTGTAATTTTCATATCCATCTGCAAAGCTGTGATACCACTATCAGTACCAGCAACTTTGAAGTCCATATCACCCAAGAAGTCTTCTATACCTTGAATATCTGTGAGGATACGAACTTCATCATCTTCTTTAATTAAACCCATAGCTGCTCCACTCACAGGTTTCGTAATGGGAACACCAGCATCCATTAAACCCAAGGTGGAAGCACAAACGGAACCCATAGAAGTTGAACCATTTGAAGAAAGCACTTCTGAAACCACTCGAATAACATAGGGAAAAATCTCTGCTGTTGGTATGACTGGGTTCAATGCACGTTCAGCTAGAGCACCGTGACCTATTTCACGACGACCAGGCGATCGTAATGGTTTAGTTTCCCCTACAGAAAAAGGAGGGAAATTATAGTGGTGCAGATAACGTTTTTCGTCCTGTGGATGTAAGTCGTCTGCTAATTCTTGAGCATCACCAGGTGTTCCCAGAGTTACAGCAGACATTACTTGAGTCAAACCTCGATTAAATAGAGAGCTACCGTGGACTCGTGGTGGCAAAACTCCTACCCGACAAGAAACAGGACGGACTTCATCCAATTTACGACCGTCAACCCGGATACCTTCATCAATAATTTGTTTACGCATCAGTTTTTTGGTGACACCCTTAAAGACATTCCCTAATGCCATACTATCTGATTCAATGAATACCTTTACAGGTTCCTCTTCAGGTAGTTCAGCGATCGCTTCTGCAATAGACTCTTTAATTGCATCAAGTTTTTCATCGCGCTGATTTTTATCCAAATCGTATTCAGATAATACCTGTTTGATCGACTCTGTTGCTTTGTCTTTGATATAATCTTCTAAAGTGGGGTCTACTTCCGGAGGTTCCGATTCAACAAGTTCAATACCCATTTCAGCAATAATTTCTCGTTGAGCTTGAATGAGGTCACAAACTGCTTCATAACCAAAATCAATTGCCTCAATAATATCTTGTTCCGGTAACTGATTTGCCCCTGCTTCTACCATAATCACCCCTTGAGGAGACCCAGCGACAACCAAATCTAAATCGCCATTTTTGACTTCACGGTAAGTTGGATTGATAATAAAATCGTCTCCTACCAAACCTACCCGCACTGCTGCCATTGGGCCATAAAATGGTAATTGAGCTAGTAATACTGCCACAGAAGCACCCGTCACAGCTAGCACATCTGGTGGCACCTCTTCATCCATGGACAAAGTTGTGGCCACAATTTGAATATCATTACGCAACCAGCTTGGAAATAAAGGGCGTAGCGGCCTATCAATCAAACGACCAGTAAGTGTCACCTTTTCTGGTGGGCGACCTTCCCTACGCAAAAAACCACCTGGAATTTTACCACCAGCGTAGAGTCTTTCTTCGTAGTCCACCAAAAGAGGTAGGAAATCTATTCCTTCTCTACCTTTGGAGGTGGTGGCCGTCACTAACACTGCTGTGTCTCCTGACTCTATCATCACGGCACCACCAGCTTGAGGCGCAAATAAACCAACTTTTAGTCTAATATCCCGTCCATCAAAGGATATGGATTTGTCTATCTCTTCCATCCAGTTTTTTTTCCTTCTCTAATCATATTATTCTTTCGCTTCTGTGGAAATCGTAACATTGTTAATGGGGCAATTGTAAGGAAGAAGGAAGAAGGAAGAAGGAAGAAGGAAGAAGTTAAGAAGGAAGAAGTTAAGAAGTAAGAGGGAATAAGTAAGAAGGAAGAAGGGTTTAGTTATCTACCAGAGTCAAGAAAAATCTGGCATTGTCTAAGTTTTAAGCTTTTGATATATCTGCGTCCTTTCCTTTACACATCTCCAAAAATTAAAAAAAAATTAAAAATAAAATGGAAGAAGCAGCAAGGGGTTTAGTTATCTACCACAGAAGGAACAATCTGGTATTTCCCTATTTTCTAGAGATGTCTATTAATTTCTACTACCTCTCGTAGAATTTTGATGAACAGAAACCGCTATAATACTTTTATTTTATAACCTTCTATATTCAATTACGGAGGCTGCATCCAGTTATTTTAACTAGGATGCCATTTTTGATTTCTATAGTTAAGGAACGAGTTGGTTAGGACTTATGTTGATGATGAATCGGATACAGAGAAAAGCTTTTGCCACGATTCACTATTCCCTGCTATAAAGTTTGATTATTCAACAATTTTTATTAGAAAATATTAGTAATCAAAATATAACCTTAAGCATTCAGCCGTCAGCTATTAGCTATCAGCTATTAATTTTGAGGGAAGGTAAAATAATTGAGAAATTGAAGCAGAATAAAAATTACTGTTACAGTCTCCTTCCTAAACCTTAGAAGTAATAATTCATTACTAATTGCTGATAGCTGACTGCTAATAGCTGTTTGCGCGGCATTCCGCAGGAAATGCTTACATATAACCTTTTTGATAGATATTTAATATGGCGATTTTACATGGTTTTTGGTTTGCTCAGTCTGAACAAGATAGTTATTTCTTTATTTGGGGAGAAACTTGGCGCAGAATTACAGAAGAGGATGCTGGTGAAACAGGAAAAATTACTAATAATCCTTATGCAATAAATGTAAATGAACTGTTAAATGTATGTCAGGATAAAATTAATTTATCTTTAAAAAACCAGAAAATCACAACAAACCAAACTTTAGCTATTCCCACAAAATCATTAGAATCTAGCCAAAAACTATACCCACTTCATTCTGCCAGTAATTTCTCAGAAACCACAGAAAAGTTATATCTTTATCCCTGGCAAATAGAAGGAATTTGCCTAAACCCTATACAAACAATAGAATTTTTACGCTCTTTTCCTCTGGGCAACATCACGGAATCTTTCATTGGGGCAGATTTAAGGTTTTGGTCTCATGTTGCAAGATGGAATCTTGACTTATTAGCAAGATGTAAATTTTTACCAACTATTGAACAACAATCAAATGAACAAATTTTTGCTATTTGGCAACCCTTACTTGATAGTGCTACAGACCAAAATCGACTGAAAAATTTTACTCTACAAATGCCTCTTGTTTGTCGCACATATCAACTAGATTGGCAGTCGCCTATTTCCTTAGAAAATCTACAAATAATCCCCCAAAATAACACTTCAAAATTACCAAACCTCAGAGCAAGTCAAGAACTACTCCAAGATTTCTTGCAAAAAACAATAGACACACAAATTAGACAAATATCATCCGAAATATCTCAAACAGAAATTTCCTCATTAAATCCGGTAATTAAACAATGGTTAAAATCCTTATTAGCCAAATCAGCTTTAAAATTACCTGCCACTAAAGAAACACAGCAAATTAGCAAAATACTTGAGAATTGGCAATCTCCCCTACAACAATATCAAACTACAGAAAATCAATTTATTACCTGTTTTCATCTTCATTCACCATCCAACAATTCCAAAGATTGGATTCTAGAATATTGTCTTCAGGCAATAGACGATCCAGAATTTTTAGTCGATGCCAAGACAATTTGGAAAAATCCTGTAGCAAGTTTCAACTATCAAGGAAGAACAATTAAATTTCCTCAAGAAACACTGCTGAGTGGTTTAGGTTTAGCATCAAGAATTTATCCAACTATTGAACCTAGTTTACAACAAGCAACTCCCCAAAGTTGCCAATTCACTCCACACCAAGCTTATGAATTTATTAAAAGTGGGAGTTGGCGGTTTACAGACAGTGGTTTAGGAGTGATTTTACCACCTAGTTTAGCTAATAGAGAAGGATGGGCTTCCCGCTTAGGTCTAAGTATTCGTGCCCAAGCTCCAAAAATTAAAAAAACTGAAAGACTAGGCTTAAAAAGTCTCCTCAATTTTCAGTGGGAATTGTCCATTGGAGGTCAGAAATTAACCAAAGCCGAATTTAATAGATTAGTTGCAAAAGATAGTCCCTTAGTAGAAATTAACGGCGAGTGGGTCGAACTACAACCCCAAGATGTGCGGGCAGCCCAAAATTTCTTTGCTAGTCGTCAAGACGAAATGGCCTTATCTTTAGAAGACGCTTTGCGATTGGCCACAGGAGACACTCAAGTTATGGAAAAGTTACCCGTCGTTAATTTTGAAGCTGGCGGTCAACTCCAAGAACTTCTGGACACTTTAACAAATAATCGTTCCTTAGAGGAAATTCCGACTCCAAAGAATTTTCGGGGCGAACTACGGCCTTATCAAGCACGGGGCGTAAGTTGGTTAACATTTTTGGAACGTTGGGGTTTGGGTGCTTGTTTGGCAGATGATATGGGTCTCGGTAAGACTATCCAAACAATAGCATTTCTTCTCAATCAACAAGAACAAGAATTACTAGAAGCACCCACATTATTAGTATGCCCAACTTCAGTATTAGGGAACTGGGAACGGGAAGTTAAAAAATTCGGACCAACCTTAAAAGTAATAGTACATCATGGTGATAAACGTGCCAAAGGTAAAGAGTTTCTCAAAGTAATTAAAGACAAACATTTAGCAATAACCAGTTACGCTTTATTGTATCGAGATGAAAAAACATTACAGACAATAAAATGGCAAGCAGTAATAGTTGATGAAGCTCAAAATATCAAAAATCCAGAGGCAAAACAATCTCAAGCTGTGAGAAAATTAGAAGCATCCTTTAGAATTGGTTTAACAGGAACTCCCGTAGAAAATCGCCTTTCAGAATTATGGTCAATTTTAGATTTTTTGAATCCTGGATATTTAGGAAAAAAACAATTTTTCCAACGTCGCTTTGCTATTCCTATTGAAAAGTATGGGGATACAAATTCATTACAAACTTTGCGTTCTCTGGTTCAACCATTTATTCTACGTCGGCTCAAAACTGATAAAGATATTATTCAAGACTTGCCAGAAAAACAAGAAAATACTATCTTTTGCCCACTAGCAAATGAGCAAGCAAAACTTTATCAAGACATAGTTGAAACTTCCTTAGCAGAAATTGAAGCTGCTGATGGGATTCAGCGGAAAGGTAAAGTTTTAGCCCTATTAGTAAAACTCAAACAACTTTGTAATCATCCCGTACTTCTGCAGATTAAAAAAGGTAGTAGGAAAAAAGTAGAAATTAGCCATAAAAACTCAGGAAAGCTACAACGTTTATCTGCCATGTTAGAAGAAATAATTTCAGAAACAGAAAGAGCTATTATTTTTACTCAATTTGCCGAATGGGGAAAAGTTTTACAACCTTATTTGCAAGAAAAATTAGGTAGAGAAGTATCATTTTTATATGGAGCAACTCGCAAAAATCAAAGAGAAGAAATGGTAGACAGATTCCAACAAGACCCTCAAGGTCCACCAGTAATGATTCTTTCTTTAAAAGCGGGAGGTACTGGTTTAAATTTAACTCGTGCTAATCATGTTTTTCACTTTGATAGATGGTGGAATCCAGCAGTAGAAAATCAGGCTACAGACCGGGTATTTAGAATTGGTCAAACCCGGAATGTTCAGGTACATAAATTTGTCTGTACTGGAACTTTAGAAGAAAAAATACACGACTTAATTGAAAGTAAAAAAGAACTAGCAGAACAAGTAGTAGGTGCAGGAGAACAATGGTTAACTGAACTAGATACAGACCAGTTGAGAAACTTATTAATACTTGATAGAAATAAAGTAATTGAAGAAGAGTAAATTTGAGTTATTGAAAAATCAGGAGTCAGGAGTCAGGAGTCAGGAGTCAGGAGTCAGGAGAAAGAAAAGTGCTTTTCGGTCTTCAATAATTAATAATTAATAATTAATAATTAGGGTTTGCTGAAAAAGTCTTTTAGTAAGGGAAGACCCACCCCTAACCCCTCCCAGGAGGGGAGGGGAAGACAGGATAAATGGGAATGAGCGAGAAGGTAGGAGTAAGAATGGTCCCAAAATTTTTCTGCCCAACTATAAGCCTAAAATACGCTCCTTTTTGAGCATTAAGAGCTGAAAACCAGGTACTTTTTTCGACCCCAAAAAGGCACTTGTCTTTATCTGTCAATACTTTTCCTAATTAATAATTACCTCTCCTTAACTTAAAACTCAGACAACGCAAGATTTTTCCTTTTTACTTCTTACTTCCTCATCAAATTTGAGACTTAATTTCTTCCTTCTTCCTTCTTCCTTCTTCCTTCCTACTTACTCATCAAATTGGAGACTTAATTTCTTCCTTCTTCCTTCTTCCTTCTTACTTCTTCCTTCTTCCTTCTTAATAAAAAAAATGACTAACTATAACAACTCACAAAACGACAAAGAATGGTGGACTCAACAATGGATAGACTTGTTAAATTCTTATCGGTTTAAAAAACGATTAGAACGGGCAAGAAATTATGCCAGACAAGGAAACGTTCTGAGTCTAGAATTTAAAGACAAAGAAATTATTTCCCAAGTTCAAGGGACAGCTCCAGAACCTTATAAACAATCATTATGGTTAGATACTTTTAGTGATGAAGACTGGAATTATGTCATTGAAACAATGTCACAAAGAGCAATTTTTACTGCCAAATTATTAGCAGGAGAAATGCCTCAAAATATAGAAGAAGTTTTTGCTACTAATGGTTTAAGACTATTTCCATTTACCTTAGATGATATCCATGCTAAATGTGACTGCCCTGACAAAGCTAGAGTTTGTAAACATATTGCAGCAGTTTATTATATCTTAGGCGATCGCTTTAGTGAAGATCCATTTTTATTATTTCAATTACGCGGTCGTACCAAAGAACAAATATTAGAAGTTCTCCGGCAAAAACGCGGTCAAAGTGAAGAAGAAAATTCCACAATTAAAGAAAAAATTACAACAGAAAAAAACCAAAAAGCTCTAACTTCAGCAAATAAAGAATATGTAAATTTTGAGGATTTTTGGAAATACGATCGACAGCTAGATTCTTCCCTAGTAGTGATTACACCACCCCCAAGTAATGAGACAGTTTTAGATGTTTTAGGACCTCTTCCTTTGGGTACATCTGCTGATATTATTAAGGATAATTTTAAGAAGGTTTATCAAAATATTAGTCATCACGCAGTAATAACAGCCTTAAACCAGGGAGAAGATGGGTAAAAAAATCTACAATATGTTTAGATTAGAGTGAATATAAGCTAGCATTTACAAATGATGAAATATGAACAAATGATCGTGAATAGTCGAAGGTAATAAGATA
This sequence comes from Okeania sp. SIO1H4, assembly GCF_010672695.1. Taxonomy (NCBI): domain Bacteria; kingdom Bacillati; phylum Cyanobacteriota; class Cyanophyceae; order Oscillatoriales; family Microcoleaceae; genus Okeania; species Okeania sp. SIO1H4. Next base: position 312,548 of record NZ_JAAHGB010000012.1, on the reverse strand, counting down.
GTTTTTGCTAAAATAAAAAAATAAAAATTATAGTTTGATAACTAAGAAGAAAACTCTGTATAGCAATGCTAAAAGTCTAAATATATTAATTACTATCCCTAAATAATTAGCAGTTCCCTTTTTTTCTAAATCATTCTATACAAACTTAATTGTAAGTTCGTTTTTCTATTAATTATCGACAATGAAAAAAAACTATATGTTATAATAAGATATAGTAGCTAAAAATAGCAATAGCTATATAACTTGAGTTTATACGGAGGTGATTTTTTATCATGTTTGTACGAAACTTTTTAGGACTTTCTTTAGTAGGTCTTTTAGTTTCAGCTCCTCCAGTCAATCACCCTCAAACTGCAAAAACTAAGGTGGAATCAAGGCCACAATTACAGGCAGTAACATTTCCACCAACAACTTCAAGAGGTGCGCCATCGAGAACTAGAGGAGCTGGGTCTCGCGGTCCTTGTAATCCAATAATTAAGCAAGAATTAAGCAACCTCACTGCTGTAGTACCAGAAAATAATATTGGTACAACAGTTAGTCCTAACCCAACTGTTTACCTTTATGTTCCTCAAAGTAGTAAACGAAAGGCAGAATTTGCTTTATTTGATTGGACAAATAGAGTCAGAGAACCAATATATAAAGTAGGTGTATCTCTGCCTCAGTCCGCTGGAATTATCAAAGTAAGTTTGCCAAAAACAGTTGAATTAGAAACTAATAACACTTATATTTGGCACTTTGGCATAATTTGCGATCCAGAGGAGCGTGCTTTAGATTATTATATTAATGGATGGCTAAGACGTACCCCTCTCAAGCCAGAAATAGAAGCTAAATTAAAAGAACTGCAGGAAAAACCACTAGAACTAGCTAAACTCTATGCTGAATCATCAGTTTGGAGCGAAACAATTACAACTTTAGAAAAATCTCGTGTTGCTTATCCTAATGCGTGGAAAGAACTGTTAAAATCAGTTGGGTTAGAGGACTATGCTGATAGTAAAATATTTGACTGTTGTCAGGAAATACAACCTGCTCAAAGATAATATAAATTGTTAGATTACCTAAAAGTTAAACATATTGAGAAACCATTAGTGAAATCTCATTATGATTCTCGTGGATCAACAGCTACATCATTAATTTGGCAGTGGCGCGGGGTGTGGATAACTACTCCCTGCGTAACTATATTGGTAATATTACTACGCTTAACTGGAATATTACAGCTATGGGAGTGGGGTACATACGACTTCTATATGAGAAATAGACCTTTACCTCCAAGGGACAAACGTATCGTAATTGTTGGTATTGATGAAGCGGATATAAGCAGAGTAGGTCAGGGAATAATTCCTGATTCAACTCTTGCCAAGTTGCTCAAAAAACTCAAAGCAATGGAACCCAGAGCTATTGGTTTAGATATTTACCGAAATTTACCTGTACCTCCTGGTTATCAAGAATTAGTTAAAGTATTTCAAAACACTCCTAATCTAGTTGGGATCCAAAAAGTAGTAGAGGATGATAGAGGAGAAGGAGTAGCACCACCATATGCTTTACAAGAAAAAGGACAAGTAGGAGCAAATGATACGCCTATCGATGCAGATAATAGATCTCGGCGAGGCTTATTTTATTTAGATAATCAAGATGGGGAAATTATTTATAGTTTTAGCCTGCATTTAGCATTACTTTATTTAGAAAAGGAAAATATTAAAGCAGATACAGTAGAGGGGACCGATCACTGGCGCGTAGGAAATCAGGTATTCCCTCCTTTTCAAAAAAATGAAGGTGGTTATGTCAGAACCGATGCTCGTGGGTATCAATTATTAATTAACTATAGAGGGCCGAGCGGTCATTTTGAAACTGTTTCTCTGACAGATCTACTTGATGGACAAGTCCCTCCAGACTGGGGACGCGATCGCATAATTCTGATTGGAGCAGTAGGAGAAAGCTTCAACGATCTATTCTATACACCCTATAGTAGTCATTTGTTAGCTCCACCAAGACCAATGACAGGAGTAGAACTACAAGCAAATTTTATTAGTCAAATTATTAGTGCTGCTCTAAATGAACGCCCCTTAATCAAAACTTGGTCTGAACCCCAGGAATGGTTATGGATTTTTATCTGGTCTGGAGTTGGAACCACAGTTACATGGCAGTGGCGAAATCAAACAAAAAAATTCTTGTCACTAACTTTATTGAAGAACCTAATCCTAGAAGCTGGAATCATTTTTCTTAGCACTTATATTATGTTTCTTTGGGGATGGTGGCTTCCTGTAGTGCCTCCTTTATTAGCAATAGTAGTTTCTTCATTTGTCATTACAGGTTATGTTGCTGGCACTGCTAGTCTGATTAGAAAAACTTTTGCTCGTTATCACTCCAATGAAATAGTCAAGAATTTATTGGAAAGTAAAGAGGGTTTAAAAATAGGAGGTAAGAGGCAATGTATAACTGTATTAACTTCTGATTTAAGAGGGTTTACGGCCTTTTCTGAGCAACTATCCCCAGAAAGTGTTGTAGAAATTATTAATATTTATCTCAAAGATATATTAAAAATCATCACTCAATATGGTGGTAGTATTGACAAGCTACTTGGCGATGGAATAATGGTTTTATTCGGCGCTCCCATAGTTAGGGAAGATGATGCACAGAGAGCTGTGGCCTGTGCATTGGCAATGCAGTTAGAAATGAAATCTATTAATCAAAAAATCAAAGCTCTAGGGTGGCCAACTTTAGAAATGGGTATTGGTATTCATACAGGGGATGCTGTAGTAGGAAATATTGGCTCTGAAGAACATACTGAATATACTGCTATTGGTTGGGAAGTTAATTTGGCTTTTCGCATAGAAAGCTATGCCACTGGAAATCAAATTCTGATTTCTAATGCTACTAGGGCAGCGGTCGGTACCTCACAATTAAGGATAGATAGTACGAAGGAAATTAAGCCTAAAGGTATTAGTAATCCAATTAATATTTATGAAGTGGGAGGAATTAGTGGTAAATATAATCTATTTTTGCCGAAAGAAGAGGAAATTCTATTACCGATAGAACAACCAATTCCTATCTTTTATTTAATTGTAGAAGGCAAACATATTAGTAATACTGTGTTTAAGGGAAAGTTAGTTAAGCTTTCTCAAAGAGGATCAGAGATAGAGATTAACAGATATGCTTCAGAAGATTCACTACCATTAATTCACAGTAATATCCAACTTAATTTATTAAATCCTAGCAATAAATCGTTTATGAGCGAGCATATTTATGGAAAGGTCTTAAAAGTAAAAGAAGCATCAAAGACTTTTTATATCCGTTTTACTTTCAAACCTCAGTCTGTTATAGAACAACTTGATAATTTATATCAATCTTCTTTACAGCGATAGAATTTAGTGTTATACTGGAAGAGTTTAAGTCAGGAATAGGTTGGCTTGAAGAATGACACCCAAAATTGACAAAGGTAGAGCTATAATTTGAGTTACCACACATAAAACAGGCTAGAGGAAAATTTTCAACTCTAGCTGTAGTAGTTATTGTTAAACTATGAAATTATCAAAAGATAGCTGATTACATTAGGTCTAGATCTTCTAGTTAGTAATCGCTATCTTTAAAAATATGAGATTTTTTTAGGTAGAAGAAGATGGTATGTCAATTTTTTACTCTTGGTGGTATACCTACAGTTAATACTAAATGTCTGTAATCAATAGCACTACTACTGTCATTACTTAATTACCACACACAGGGATCGTAGCCACTACATTAATTAACGACGACGACGACGACGGCCACCAGCTACAGAATCTAAATCCTTGTCAGTTAGCTTTTCCAATGTTGGCGGCTTGTCAGCAGTAGGCTTTTTCCAGATACTTTCTCGTTTTGGGTTTGGTTTTTGTTGTCTATGTGTCATTGTCTTTCTCCTAAGTAACTCTTTTAACTTAATCTAGGTTGGTATACTGTTGTATACTAACTTAGATAGAATTTAACTACATATCATATCTTATATTTTAACTTATAATTTACCCTTACCTCTATCGTATCCCACCAATAATTGGTTGAACCCCTGATCTAGTGAGTATTAAAAAAAAATTCATATTCTTAGTAATATTAACTAGGTACTGACAATCTGTATGTAAGTGGGTAAATATTGGCCATCCCGAATTAATTGAACTCATTTATAACTACGATACTATATGCAATCTATCCGGAACAGATAAATATTTTACAACAATATATATCCCTCTTTTTTGATCGCTCTTGCTGGAAAAAAATTTGAAAGGACAACTATTTATTAATTGAGGTTGCGATCGCTAAATCTAATACCAAATCTCAAAACGTTTGCTGTATATCATCTTCTTGAGTAATAAGGGAGATGGGCAGGTAGGGAGATGGTAATCAAATATAGCTAGGACTTATATTATGTCCAGTTGAATAGTTATAAGTTAGAAGCTCTCGTAGTTGGGTTTTAGCAAGAAGATAGATTAGGACTTACACACCTGCAACGTATTTTCGTCATGGCGACCGGACTGACAGAGAAGCAATCTCAAATCCTAGTTTTTCATACCTCATGGGTAAGTCTTGTAGATACTTCAAGGGCTAAAGTCTAACTACAAACAAAAATTTTTTGATCGCGTCAGCGGAACGGAGTTCTATCGTTAATTATCCGGACATGATATTACACACCTGCAACGTATTTTTGTCATTGCGACCGAGAGGGTTTGCGCAGGAGTCCGGAACGGATAGCAATCTCAAATCCTAGTTTTTCCTACCTCATGGGTAAGTCCTGATAGTATTATTCTTCAGAAATGGTACGAAGCTATCAGAAATTGGACATATTGTTTTTTGGTTGTGCTGCGCTTTACTCAACCTACTGAAATTTTAGATAGTATAGGTTTTGTCTACAAAATAATAAATCTTAATTAAATTGGTAATTAGTTGTGAAATCCCATTCGTCCCTCTTCGTAGTATCACTAACTTTTTTCTTGTGGAATTTTTTCAGTAACTGGAAAACTCAAGCAAATGCTCAGATAGTTCCAGATAACACCCTTGGTGAAGAAAGTTCTGTTGTCAATTCCATTGATGAACTGAAAGACCAAATTGAAGGAGGAGCTATTCGTGGCTCAAATTTATTCCATAGTTTTCAAGAATTTAATATCAGAGAAGGTAGAAGCGTTTATTTTATCAACCCTAACGGCATAGAAAATATTCTGACTAGAATTACAGGTAACAACCCCAGTAGTATTTTAGGCAAATTGGGAGTAGATGGCGGGGCAAATTTATTTTTAGTGAATCCCCAAGGTATTTTCTTTGGGCCTAATGCCAGTTTAGATATTCGGGGTTCATTTATTGCTACAACTGCTGACGAAATTAGACTGGGACAAAATGGACTCTTCAGTGCCACAGCACCTCATACAAGTAATTTATTATCAGTAGAACCCTCAGCCTTATTCTCAAATCAACTGGAGACTCGATCTAGAGGAGCAATTATTAATCAATCGACACATATTAATCAATCAACACAGGAAGAAGTGGGTTTAGAATTGCCAGGGGAGCAGACCCTAGCTTTGGTAGGAGGAGATATAGAAATAGATGGGGGAAGAATCACAGTACCCCAAGGAAGAATAGAGCTAGGGAGTATAGGGAATAACTCTGTTGTCAGGTTAAATCCAAGAAACAAAGGTTATGATTTGGATTATTCAGAGGTCGATAATTTTCAAGATGTCAATATAGCTTCTGCTTTTATTGATACTCAAGGAAGTGAGGGTGGTGGTGATATTTCAATTCAAGGCAGACGTATTATTGTTACAGAACTTTCTGAAATTACAGGAGATACGAATGGATCGGAACCAGGAGGAAATATAGAAATTACTGCTTCGCAAGTAGTGGAAGTAGTTAGTAGTGAAATTTTTAGTGATGTCAGGGAAGAAGCTACAGCAAATGGAGGTAACATTGATATTGAAACTCAGCGTTTGATTCTCAGGGATGGCTCAGTAATTGCAGCAGAAACTTTTGGTGAAGGTAATGCTGGAAACTTAACAATACACGCAACATATATTGAAGCTAGAGATTTTCGAGTAGATGAAGAAGGTTTTCCTGTAACCAATTTTATAGCTAGTGGTGTTCAATTACCAGAGGTAGAAGGAAGAGTAGCAACAGGAGAAGGAGGAACTTTAACTATTGAGACTCAACGCCTCAGCTTACGAGATGGATCTCAAATAGATTCATCAACTGCTTCGGAAGGTAAAGCAGGAAGCTTAATAGTACGAGCAAAGGAAATTGAACTTATCGGTGTAGAGGATGTGTTCAGCAGCGGATTATTTGCCTCAGTTCAAGAAGATACGATTGGGGATGGAGGCGATCTCATTGTTGAAACTCAGAGCTTAAGTATACAGGATGGAGCATTAGTAGGCGTTTTTACTTTTGGTGCAGGTGATGCTGGAGAACTTAATATTAAGGCTAACGAAATTGAGGTAATTGGCCGTTCTGAGGATGGTAATTTCCCTAGCACTATATCTGCCACAGTAAGAGATGATGGCGAATTTAGATCCAGTGGTAATGGTGGAGAAATATCCATTGAGACTAATAGTTTAACAATCCGAGATGGAGCTACAGTTGAAGCTCGAACTGAGGCAGATGGAACAGCAGGAAGCATTGCTATTCGAGCCAATAATAACATTACTGTATCTGGGTTTAGTTCCATTTCTGGTGATTCTAGCGCCATTACTGCTGGTACAGAGTCAGGTGCAACTGGAAAGGGTGGTAGTATAGAAATTACTACTCCTATCCTGAATATTGACAATGGAGCATTAATTACGGCAAGAAGTAAAAGTGATTTTGACGGAGGTAATATTTCTCTGAATATCAGCACTTTAAATCTCACGGCAGGCGGCCAAGTTATTACCTCTAGTTTTGGCAGTGGCAATGCAGGTACAATAGAAGTAAGTGCCAGTGATCGTGTCTTGATATCAGGTATAGATCCCAATGTTAATGAAAGAGAAGAATTGGGAATGATGACAACTGATAGAGAAATAGAAATCGGCGGTAGTCCAGAAAGCGCGATCGCTTCTCGTGCAACAGATAATGGTGATGCGGGTTCAGTTATAATCAATACACCCCTACTCAGAGTGGAAGACCGCGGAATAGTGACTGTTAGTAGTTCCGGTGAAGGTGTAGCAGGTTCGCTGAATGTTAATGCTCCATCAATTGAATTGAACAATGGTACTCTGGCAGCAGAAACTAACGCTGGAGACGAAGGTAATATTACGATCAACTCCTCAAATATCAGTTTAGAAAACAAAAGTTCGATTACTACCCGTGCTGAGGGGAATGCTACGGGAGGTAATATTACTATTGATACGAGGTTTAGTATCGCTAGAGATGGTAGTCAAATTAATGCTAATGCCGATCAAGGTCAAGGAGGTAATATTGATATTACAGCTGATGGATTATTTTTTGACAACAGCAGCAGTTTGACTGCTAGTTCAGCATTAGGAATTGATGGCACAATTGATGTCAACACTCAAGTGGACCCCACTCAAGGGGTGGTGACATTATCTCCTGAAGTTGTGGATGCGGAGTCTGTGGTAGCACAAAACCTATGTTTACCAAATCAAGATCGAATAGCAGGCAGTAGCTTTGTCATTACAGGTCGAGGGGGTCTACCACCAAATCCTACTCAACCTTTAACAGTATTGAGAGGGGTAGTAGATTGGGAAACTGGCGCGAAAAAAACGACATCATCAGAGATAAAGCAACAAACTGTATTAGTTTACCAGAGACAACAGAGTAAAAAATTACCAGAAATTCTTCAAGCTCAAGGTTGGGTCATGAATACATCCGGTAATATTATCCTGACAGCTACTTCCCCCACTGTAAATACAGGTAGTTTACAATTAATTCACCCAGGTTGTTATCTGTTAGAGGGAACAGGGAACAGGGAACAGGGAATAGGGAGGAATAGTTGACAGTTTCTGGATAATAATTGATTTGATTTTTGATTGTGGGAGATATCTATTAATTATGTAATTAAATATAAATATCCTAACTTATTGGCAAAAAAACCCTACCTTCCTACCTTTGCAGAGATACGGTTAGGACTTCTATATAGCAAGGAAAGAGTTGGCGTTTGACAGAGATTGATGATGAACCTGAGACGCCAGAAATGCTTTTACCACTGTTCCCTGTTCCCTATTCCCTGTTCCCTATTCCCTATTCCCTATTCCCTATTCCCTATTCCCTATTCCCTGTTTAATAATAATTATGAAATTAAAATCTCTACCAATTTTGCTCAGTTCAACATCAGGAATATGGCTAATTTTATCTAGTTTATTTTGCCAAAATCAGGGAAATACTCAAATAATTCCCGATCAAACATTAGGGAAAGAAAATTCAGTTATTAATTCCATAGATAGATTAAAAGAGCAGATAGAAGGTGGAGCAATTAGAGGTTCAAATTTATTTCATAGTTTCCAAGAATTTAATGTTGGAGAAAATCGAAGTGTTTACTTCACAAATCCAGCAGGAATTGAAAATATATTAACAAGAATAACAGGTAATAATGCCAGCAATATATTAGGAAAATTAGGAGTATTAGGAGCAGCAAATTTATTTTTAGTGAATCCTAATGGTATATTATTCGGACCTAATTCTAGTCTAGATATTAGCGGTTCATTTATTGCTACAACAGCCGACGAAATTAGATTAGGAGAAAATGGTTTATTTAGTGCTACTAATTTTCAAAATAGTAACTTATTATCAATAAAACCTTCAGCTCTATTTTTTAATCAAATAGCCAGTCAAACTCAAGGAAATATTGTCAGTAAATCAACTGCAGAAGAAATTGGTCTACAAGTACCATCTGGAGAAATTTTAGGATTAATAGGAAGGGAGGTAATTATTGACAGTGGAAAACTGACAACAGAACAAGGAAGAATAGAAATAGGCAGCGTTGGAGATAACAGTTTAGTCAGATTAGAAAACACCAATAATTATACTCTTAATTATTCAGAAGTAGAAAACTTTGAGAATATACAAATCAAGAATGGTGCTGTTGTGGATGTAAGTGGAGAAGGTAGTGGTGATATTCAACTCCAAGGTAGACAAGTAAGCATCACAGGAGGTTCAACTATTGTAGCTAATACTTTAGGTAGTGAACCAGGAGGCAGCATTTCATTAATATCTTCCGAATTATTGGAAGTAACAGAAAGCTTTGTGAATGCTGATGTAGGATTTGCTGCAACTGGCAGTGGGGCAACCATTACAACTAATGCTCCACGTTTAATACTCACAAGTGGAGGACAGATAAGTACAGCTACATTTGGCACAGGTACAAGCGGAGAACTGACAATAAACGCCAATGAAATAGAAGTTATGGATATATCAGCAGATGGTCAAAATCTCAGTGGCATATTTACAGATGTATTACCAGGAGCAACAGGTAGAGGTGGAGACATAACAATTAATACTCAAAACCTCAAGCTTTTCAATGGGGGACAACTGGGAGCCAACATTTTTGGTGCAGGACAAGGAGGAAATTTAACTGTTAACGCCACTGAAATAGAAGCCTCTGGTACTATTGTTTTTGAAACAACTGTTCCTCAGCAAGAACTCCTGTTAGAATCTCTCAATGGTCAATTTCCCAGTGCAATTTTAGCTCTAGTTATACCGGAAGCTACAGGAAATAGTGGCAAATTAACAATTAATAGCGATCGCATAGTATTACGCAAGGGAGCGCAAATAGGAACTGGTACATTTGGTGCCGGAGATAGTGGAGAACTAGCAGTTAAGGCAAGGGAAATAGAAGTCAGCGGTACTTCTGAAGATGGTTTTCTGCCAAGTAGCTTTTTTACTTCAGTTTTATTAGGTGCCACAGGTAAAGGTGGAAATCTTACTATTGATACTCAGTCTCTAACTCTACAAAACGGAGGACAAGTAAGAGCTGGTACATCTGGTGTAGGAGATAGTGGAGATGTAACCATAACAGCAAAAGAAATTAACTTACAAGGTAGTTTTGCCAACGATCTTTTTATCTTACCTAGCATTATTCAAGCTGCAGTTGAAGATTTATCACCTATAGATCCATTGGGTATTGGTAGTGGTGACGGTGGTCAAATATTGATTACAACAGACCGTCTGACTCTTGAAGGTGGAGCTACAATTAGCGCTCGTACTGAAGGAGAAGGTAAAGGTGGAAATATAGAAATTAATGCCACCGATATTGAGGTAAATAACAGTTCCATTACTGCTGATAGCAATGAGAGTGCAGCAATAATTAGAAATGGAGATGGAGGAAATTTAACAATTAATACTCAAAATCTAATGTTGACAAATGGAGGCTCAATTTTAGCATCTACTTCCAGTGAAGGTAAGGGAGGAAATATAGAAATTAATGCCACTGAAATAGAAGCAGTAGGTATTTCACCAGATGGTCAGTTTCTCAGCGGTATAAATAGTCAAGTTGCATTAGGATCTACAGGGGATGGTGGCAACTTAACAATAGATACCCAACGTCTAATACTACGAGACGGAGCAATAATTCAAGCAGCAGTCTTCAGCTCCGGTCAAGGAGGAAGCATTGCAGTAAATGCAAAGGAAGTAGAGCTATCAGGTAATGCTACCAGTGAAAATTTATTCCCAGAAATATCATCTCTAATTCAAAGTATAAATGGCCAAGTTCCTAGTGGTTTGTTGACAACTGTTTTACCAGGAGCAACAGGAAATGGTGGAAATTTAGCAATTAATACCCAAGGTCTACAGTTAAAAGATGGAGGGTCAATAGGTACTGGAACATTTGGTGCAGGTCAAAGTGGAGATTTAACAGTACGAGCAACAAAAATTAACATGAGTGGTACTATTCTTAGCGGTCAACTTCCTAGTAGCTTGTTTACTTCAGTCTTTGATGGAGCTACAGGCAATGGCGGAAATTTAACTGTTGACACTGAACGCTTGAGTTTAAGAAATGGTGCTCAAGTCAGAACAGGTACATCTGGTGTAGGAGATAGTGGAGACTTAAAAGTAAGAGCAACAGAAATTGAACTCGTTGGTCGTGCTGAAAATGGTGAACTTCCTAGCAGTATTCTTGCTAGTGTAGAAGACTTAAGAAATTTGTCTCTGGGAGTAGGTAGTGGAGATGGAGGCAACGCATTCATAGAAACAGAACACTTGACAATTCTAGATGGAGCTGAAGTCAGCGCTAGTACCTTTGGAGACGGCAAAGCAGGAAATTTGACGGTCAGTGCCACAGAAAATATTACTCTATCTGGAGTAAATTCAATTTCTGGTGACTCCAGCACTATTACTGCTCGCACCCTTGGTAATGGCAATGCTGGGTCTATCAATATTAATACACCGAATTTAAGAGTGGAAGACCAAGCGATCGTTACCGTTAGTAGTTCTGGTAATGGGGTGGCAGGTTCCCTCAATATTAATGCTCCATCCATTGAACTCAACAATGGTACTCTGAGTGCGGAAACTACAGCTGGAAACCAGGGTAACATTACTATACAAGTTTCAGATATTAACCTAGAAAATAATAGTGCAATTACTACCAACGCTACAGAGTCTGCCACAGGTGGAGATATTAATATTGATGCACAATTTATTGTTAGTTCGGACAATAGTAATATTAGCGCCAATGCCATAGAGGGTCGAGGTGGTAATATTTCTATTAATGCAGAAGGGGTGTTTCTTGACGCTAGTAGCAAAATTACTGCCACCTCAACTTTGGGCATTGACGGCACAGTAGATATTAATACTCAAGTAGACCCCACTCAAGGAATGATCAGATTATCTGCTACAGTCATAGACCCTCAATCATTAGTGGCCAACAATATATGTGCCCCAACTCAAGCTCAAAAAGAAGGTAGTTCCTTTGTAATTACAGGTCGAGGTGGTCTACCACCAGATCCAACTCAACCATTAACAGTATTAAGAGGAATGGTCGAATGGGAAACAGAAACATCCGGGTATACAAGTGGTGTGATGAGAGATGATAAACAACCTGTTGTAGTCTACCATCGCTCAGAAGTCGAGAAGTTGCCAGAAATTCGTCAAGCTCAGGGTTGGGTCATGACTGAAAGTGGTACTATTATACTCACTACTACTGTAACTACTGTCAACTCAGGTGGTTTACAGTTAATTCATCCTAGTTGTTATCTATTTTCACCTGTGGCATTTGGAACTTTTTCTGATTAATTATTTGCTCTTATTTTTGATAGCGAATATGAACTTAAATTTTTCTGATAATATCAAATCCGGTAGCATCGGTGTAATTAGATAGTTAATCTAGGAGTCAGGAGTCAGGAGTCAGGAGTCAGGGGGGAAGAGAATGCGCGAAACATTTGCTCTTGGATGAAGATGAAAAATTTTTTTATACCGAACCCGAGCGGATTTGATATAACTGGATAAATACTACCTCTAGTACCATTCTATTTCTGGCTATATTTTTTTCTCAAAAATCTGTTAATTCTCAAATCATTCCAGATCAAACATTAGGCAAAGAAAATTAAGTTATTAACAGTATCGATCAATTAAAAGAACAGATAGAAGGTGGAGTAATTAGAGGTGCAAATTTATTTCATAGTTTTCAGGAATTTAATGTTGGGGAAGGTCGCAGCGTCTACTTCACAAATCCAACAGGCATTGAAAATATATTACTCCCTTCCCGCCAAAAGATTACCTATTTGATCATCATCAAAACTACATTATTTTAATTCAGGGTTGATGATGACTAATATCATGTCCGGTTGAACAGTTATAAATAAACGACGAAGGAGTCAGGAGACAGGAGACAGGAGACAGGAGGGTAGAAAGAATGAAGAAGGAGAAAGTTTTTTTATCACTAATTATCCGGACATGATATAAATTACTGAAAAATAGGACATTTAGGTGAAGCGATAGCTTGCGCTGACTTGTCAGTTCGCCAACTGGATTGGGATTTATGGCCAAAACTATACTACAAACATCAAAAACAGTATTTAAGGAAAAGATTACTAGCAATTAGATACCTATATGAGGGAAAAAGTAGAATAGAAGTATCAGAATTATTAAATTGTAATTACAAAACTTGATCAACTTGGATAGATAAATTTCTGGAAGCAGGGTTAAATGAATTAACCAAACCAATTTGTCATCAAGTATCTTCAAGATTAAATTGAGAACAAAAACAAGAATTAAAAAGAATGTTTAGGGAAGAATTACCCAGAAACTATGGCATAGATAGAAATATATGGACAGGCCAAATTATTAGTACTGTGCTCGAGTCAAGATGGGAAGTGAAGTTAAAAATAACCAGAATCTATGAAATACTCAAGGAGTTAAATAAGTCAAATCCAAAAGCACATAGAGATGATGCTAATGCTCACAAAGAAGAGCAAAAAACATTGATATCAAACTTAAAAAAAAACTCTCTTCTCAAGAAGAAAAAGAAAAAAATAGTATTTTTTGACGAATTTGCTGTTGATGAACGTCCCAGTATTTTTTACGGATGGGCAGAAAAGAACACAGGGTCAAAAGTACTCAGTAATCAGAAAGGAAAGAGAAAGAAATTGAACGGGATGATTGCCGTAGATACTTTGACAGGTCAAGAGTATTTCCAGTTAAAAGAAAAATCGCTCATCGGAGGATGTTTCAGATTATTTTTGACAACTGTGTCTTTTTTGTGTCAAAAATGGATTTGATCAACTGACTATTATTTGAGATAAAAATTCCACAGATAAAAAGAAAATGAGAACTCAATTACTTGCACATCTTGTGGAACCCAAAATGTCAAATCAAATTGTGGTAGATTTTATTGATACTCCGAGTTATTCTCCTAATTTTAATCTAGCTGAATATATTATTTATCTGTTAACAATGAAACTGCTGCATCATCTTCCCTTGGGTGTAAATATGGAACAAATTCAATATAAGGCATGAAAAATACTTTGAATTCAATCAGCTTCAAACAGCACAACAAATTCAAAATATAATTCACCATATTTATGCCTTAGTCAATTGTTAGGTAATCTTATAGCGGGAAGGGAGTAATATCAATTTGGAAAAATAATTTTACGAATAATCAGAACAATTAAATGACTTTATAGGAGATGTCCCTTGGAGTAAAAATATCAATTATGACCTAATAAATGGTATCAAAGCTATTTATTATGACTCCTGACTTCCCCTCCTGAGAAAGGTTAGAGGTGGGTTTATTCCTAAGAAATAACCTATTTCTTTGTAGCAAAAATTTATTAATTTGGTATAACACACTCCATTGTTACAGTGTGTGATGGCCAAACTTCCATAAATGCTTGAATACATAATAAATGGTATCGCCACATACTCTACTTTTTCTATCAATCAACCGTCTCTAAGTTGGCAAATTTGATCATTATTTTCTCGGTTGAATATTAGGGAAATAGAAAAAAAAGAAGTATAACTATGGATAAAATAGCCTAATGATGGGTGAGACATTAGAGTTGTCGCTAAATAAAGGGAAAAAATCACTCTAACCTAGACAGAGCAATAATTCCCAGCATTTTTGCCATCCAATAACTACAATCCTTACAGAACAAGGTTTTTGGGGAATTTTTAAGTTATAAAGCGACAAGTCTATTCCACGCCCTTATAAAATTATGTTGGGTATTTTATCATTTTCTTTGTGGGTTTAATACCCCACCGTCAACGGGGGTGTTCACGCATTACTTGGGGGAGCGAATCCCCATGTAATTTTCCTCCTGTCTCCTGTCTCCTGTCTCCTGTCTCCTGTCTCCTTCTTCAAGTTGGGTCTTAACACTAAGCCATGAAAGGACACTATAAAAAAAAATTTATTATTTCAATGACCAAATTTTATTATTTGCTTAGGCAGGACCTCAACCTCGAAAAAAAGTTATGATTGTCTGGATAATAATTCTGATTTCTTTGTCTTATCTTTCTGCTTCTGAACCTGCCACTGCTCAAACAACTCCCAGGCCAGTTAACCCTAACCCTCAACCCATACCAGATGTAGAACCATTACCTCCACCAGATGATTTGCTCCAACCTCCACCAGTACCATCTCTATCTCCCCAGTCACCTCCTCTGCAAATTCCAGGTCAAATTACAGTAACCCAATTTGTAGTTGTTGGTAGTACGGTTTTTAGTTCCACAGAATTGGCGGAAATTCTTGAACCTTTTACAGATCGTCCTATTTCTTTTGCCGAATTACTAGAAGCACAAACAGCAGTAACTCAGCTATATTTCGATCGAGGATATGTTACTTCTGGGGCATTTATTCCCCCACAAACTTTGCAAGATGGTACAGTTACAATAGAAGTGATAGAAGGGATAGTTGAAGTAATTGAAATTTCGGGGTTAAAACGACTTAATTCTGGTTATATTCGCAGTCGAATTGAATCTGGTATTAAAACACCTTTAAATCAAGATGATTTATTTCAATCTTTACAGTTACTTCAGCTTGACCCTTTAGTTGAGAGATTATCTGCTAATTTAACAGCAGGTTCTCGTCCTGGTTTGAGTAGGTTAGAGGTTGAGGTGGAAGAAGCACCTGCTTTTTTTGCTCAACTTTCTGCTGATAATTTACGTTCTCCTAGTGTGGGTACTGTTCGTCGCCAAGTTCAACTTTCTCATAGTAATTTGACTGGGTTTGGCGATCGCCTGAATGCGACTTATTACAATACAGATGGTAGTGATACTCTTGATGACTTTAGTTATACTATCCCCATTAATTCTAAAAATGGGACTATTAGTTTACGTCATCGTCGCACCAGTAGTGAAATTATTGAAGATCCTTTTAATGAACTAGATATTGAAACAAATTCTCGTACTTATGAGATGAGTTTTCGCCAACCTATTTATCAAACTCTTAGTAAAGAAATTGCTCTGGGTTTAATGGGTTCTGTAGAAGAATCAAAAACTACTCTTTCCGATGACCCTTTTCCCGATCCAAATGATGGGGAGATTAGAATTTCTTCAGTTCGTTTTTTTCAGGAATATACTTCTAGGAGTACTAATGATGTGTTTGTGGCACGGTCAGAATTTTCTCTAGGAATAAATGCTTTTGATGCTACTGTTAATAGTAATGCTCCAGATGGGAGATATTTTTCTTGGCGGGGACAAGCACAATATTTACGTTTATTTGCACCAGATACAGTTTTTTTAATTCGGTCAGATATTCAATTAGCACCTAGAAGTTTGTTTCCCCAAGAACAGTTTAGCTTGGGAGGTGGATTAAGTGTGAGGGGATATCGTCAAGATGCTTTACTTGGTGATAATGGTTTGTTTATTTCTAGTGAGTTTCGGTTTCCTATTCTGCGGGTGCGAGACTTGGATGCTACTTTACAATTAACTCCTTTTGTTGATTTTGGTACTGTTTGGAATAGTAATGAAGTTGAATTAGTAGAGGAAACTTTATCTTCTGTAGGTGTGGGTTTAAGAATTCAAGTAGGAACTCGTTTTTCGGCTCAATTAGATTGGGGAATACCTTTTGTAGATATAGAGACAAATGGAGATTCATTACAGGAAGAAGGGATATATTTTTATCTGAAATACAGAGCTTTCTAATTAGGGTTTGCGCATGGTAAAGTCTTTTGGTAGAGGTAGGAGACAGGAGACAGGAGACAGGAGAAACGGGAAATGAGCGAGGAGGTAGGAGTAAGAATTGTCCCAAGATTGTTCTTTCCTTAGTTTGCCTTTTATGTTAACTTTTTGAGGGTTTTAGATTAAAACCAGTGCACTTTTTGGGAATTAAAGAATACTCAAACCTTTACTTGTCAATGGTTTGATATTTTATCAGTAAGCCATAATTATTTATTAATTAATTAAATGTTCACAAATTTTTAAGCTATAAAAAATATAATATTAGATAATTGATTATATTTTGCTCGAAAAAAAATACTATAGCAGGGAACAGGGAATAGGCAAAAAGCAACAGGCAACGAGCAACAGTAGGAAAAACATTTCTCTGTCTAAGGTTTATCATCAGCATAAGTCAAACACCAATTCGTTCTTTGCTATATACTAATTTTCTCAAAAATTAAGATAATACTTTTCCTCAAAAAATACTTTCATAAAATTTTATGCTTTACCGAAAAATTCAGGTATAAATCCTCTTATATCATGTTCGGTTGAATACTTATAAATACCTGTTGTGAGGAGTCAGGAGTCAGGAGTCAGGAGTCAGGAGAGAAGAAAGGAGAAAAAGAGGAAATATTGGATAAAAATAAAGATAATTTCAGTATTTATTTGGTACAGTTGATACTGTCAATTATTAAATTTTATAGCAATATGATTTGAGTTGTGAAATATTGGAGACTTTAATAAATTATACTAGCTATTTTTAAGCATATCCGATCGATGTCTACATTTTTGTAGCATTCTTTTTTCAAATTGGTATAAGAATAAGAAAACTGCTATATTCTATGCTTTAAAGGAAAACCTCAATTCTCACATCTGATTCCTGATTGCTATATTTGTAACTGATTATCCGAACATGATATTCTTTATAAGAATAGGTAATTCTAAATTCTAAATTCTAAATTCTAAATTATTTTGTAGCAAATATATGCTTAAAGTCTTTCTTATTTCTTCTGCCTTCTGCCTTCTGCCTTCTGCCTTAATTTTAGGTATTCAAGTAAAGCAAGTTCAGGCAGTTTACCTAAATAATAATCTAGTTAAAAAAAGTAAAATAAATGGGGATGTACTAACTCAAGCATTGACCATATCAGCTAGTAATTTAGAACTACAAGCACAAAAACTTTTTGAAAAAGGAGATTTTTCTGCAAGTATACCTCTGTTAGAAGTAGCTATTAATAATTATGCCACTCAAGGAGATAATTATAGTCAGATCAGAGCGCTAAGAAATTTAGGTTTAGTTTATCTCAAACTAGGAAAATGGCAAGATGCTGAAGCAGCTTTAAATAATTGTTTAAATTTAATCCAACAAACATCAAATCTTCAAAAAACTGAAAAAATTACAGCTAGCGTTCTAGAAGTAAAAGGTCAGTTAAAATTATCTATTGGTCAAGCAGAAGTAGCTTTAGATACTTGGAAAGAAGCCAGTCAAATTTATGAAAAAATTGACGATTATTTAGGGTTTACTCGTAGTGGAATTAATCAAGCTCAGGCTTTACAAGCTTTGGGTTTATATTCTCAAGCATTTAAACAATTAACAAGAGCTAAACAAAATCTGGAAGAACAACCAGATACAATAATTAAAGCAAAAGCACTACAAAGTTTGGGTGATGTGCTTCGAGGAATAGGTCAACTATCAGAATCTCAAAAAGTTTTAGAGTCTAGTTTAGTCATAGCAGAAAATTTACAAGCAACAGAAGAAATAGCGATAATTTTAATTAGTTTAGGTAATACAGCTATCCTTTTAGATAATCCCCAAGCTGCTAATTTATTCTATCAACGAGCTATTCAGGAATCACCTATAGTAGAAATTAAAACTCAAGCAATGCTCAATCAGTTAAATTTATCTGTAGAACAAAAGCAATATTTAACGGCAACAGAATTAGTCACAAATATAGATGATTTGTTAAACCAATTATCTGCTTCTCAGCCAGGTATTTATGCCAGAATTAATCTGGCTCAGAATTTAATAGAATTAAGAAAAGAAGTTTTCGCAAATGACAGTAATAAACCATTATATCCACCAGCAAAAATTGCTGATTACTTAGTTACAGCAGTACAACAAGCAAGAAGTTTAGAAGATGCAAGGGCAGAATCTTATGGTTTAGGAACTTTGGGAACTTTATATGAACATAATCAGCAATGGAATGAGGCTAGAGAGTTAACAGAAAAAGCTTTAATTTTGGCTCAAAGTATTAATGCTGCTGATATTTCTTATCAGTGGGAATGGCAATTAGGTCGGATTTTAACAGTTACAGGAAATAAAAACGAAGCGATACTAGCTTATTCTCAATCAGTAAAAAATCTCCAAGCTTTGCGGAGTGATATAGTTGCTGTTAGTTCAGAATTAAAGTTTGATTTTAGGGATAGTGTAGAACCAATTTATCGTGAATTAGTAGAGTTACTTTTAGAACCTTCTACACCTGGAAAACAAGATATTAATCAAAAAAATTTGAAACAAGCACGACAAGTAATTGAAGCTTTGCAGTTAGCTGAACTAGATAATTTTTTTCGTAATGCTTGTTTAGATACTAAACCTGTAGAAGTAGACCGCGTAGACAAAAATGCAGCTATTTTTTATACAATAATTTTGCGCGATCGCTTGGCAGTAATATTAGCCATACCAGAAAAACCTTTGGTTTATTACAGCACTAATATATCAAGAGCGGAAGTAGACTCAAAAATTGAAACTATGCTAACAGCTCTCACATTTCCGCAAAAGCGAATTTTTATTGAAAACTATTTGGAACCTGCGGCAGAAATTTATCAATGGCTAATTTATCCTGCTGAAGAGTTATTGCGAGATAGTCAGATAAAAACCTTAGTATTTGTATTAGAAGGAAGGTTGCGAAGTATTCCTTTAGCTAGTCTTTATAATGATGATAGTAAGGAATATGTAATTCAGAACTATAATGTGGCGATCGCTCCTAGTCTAGAATTAATCGATCCTAAACCACTAGCACGAAA
Source organism: Okeania sp. SIO1H4 (assembly GCF_010672695.1). Lineage (NCBI taxonomy): Bacteria > Bacillati > Cyanobacteriota > Cyanophyceae > Oscillatoriales > Microcoleaceae > Okeania > Okeania sp. SIO1H4. The sequence continues at coordinate 293,006 of NZ_JAAHGB010000012.1, read as the reverse complement.
AAAACTGGAAGTACTGGGAATGGGAATAACTGAAAGTCGTCAAGGTTTTCCACCACTGCCAAATGTGAGACAAGAGTTAAAAGATATTCAAGCTCAAGCTTCTAGTGAGATTTTGCTAAATGAGTTGTTTACAGAAAATGAAGCTAATACCGAAGTCGCTGATACTCCTTACCAAGTAATTCACATTGCAACCCATGGCGAATTTAGTTCTAATGTTGAAGATACATTTATTCTGACCTGGGATGATAGGATTAATGTTGAAGAGTTACGAAGTATGATTAAATCTGGCGTTCAACAAACGCGTCCTGTAGAATTATTAGTATTGAGTGCTTGTCGTACTGCAACTGGAGATGAGCGAGCAACATTGGGGTTAGCGGGAGTTGCAGTCAGAGCAGGAGCAAGAAGTACCATTGCTAGTCTGTGGTATGTGAGTGATGAAGCAACTGCTGTGTTGATGAAAAATTTATATGAACAGTTGACCGACTCAACAATCACTAAAGCAGAAGCTTTACGTCGAGCGCAACGAAAAATTTTACGAGACGCTCAAATAAGAGAGGTAAATTCAGAATTTGAGCATCCCTACTTTTGGTCAACTTTTGTTTTAGTAGGGAATTGGTTATAGAAGTCAAAAGTCAAAAGTCAAAAGTTAAAAGTGAGAAGTTAGAAGTTAAAATTTAGAAGTCAGGAATCAGGAGGAAAGAAAAGGTTATATCAAATCCGGTAGCATCGCTGTAATTAGATAGTTAATTTAGGAGTCAGGAGTCAACCCACCCCTCCCCCCTCCCCCTCCCAGGAGGGGAAGGACCTCCTCAGGAGGGAAGAGAATGCGCGAAACATTTGCTATTGGATGAAGATGAAAATTTTTTTTATACCGAACCCGAGCGGATTTGATATTAGAAGGGAGAAAGTTTTTTTATCGTGCTATTATCCGGACATGATTATAAAAATAAAAAAAGAATGCTACGAATAATGGCGCTGGTGATTTGAGGTATGATATCTTGTCCGGATAATTACTGATAGAACTCAATTCTGCGCTCCACGTTTTCGGTACGGAATGCTGCACCTCACCTGTCGCGTAGCGTTAACGTGTGTTGTGCGCCAGCTAAACAAAAAACTTTCTTCCCTACTTACTCCTAACTTTTGACTTCTAACTTTTGACTTCTGACTTCTAACTTCCTCCAATAGCTTCTGAGAGAAAATCTGCTGTAGATTTAACTATGGCGATCGCATTCTCATAAACCATTCTCGTTGGCCCCAAAACTCCTACACTTCCCAGTGGAGTTGTCCCATTCCCATAAGTTGCAGAAATCAGGGCACAACCTTGGATGGGTTCTAGAGGATTTTCCGAACCTATTCTTACTGTCACCTGGTTATCTGTACTGGGAACTTCAAATATTAAAGGCCACAACTGCTCCTGTTCTTCTTCTAATAGTTGAATAATAGTTTGAACCTGTTGCATTTTAGAGAATTCTGGTAAACGCAATACTTCTGCTATGCCACTAATCAGAATCCTAGTGTACTCTGGTGTCTGACAACGGAGAGCTAAACTTTCCAACAGATTTTTGATTGACTCAGCATACTTCTCAAACTCCCGGTCTAGCTCCGTCCAATCTAATGAAGATAATTCTCCTATTGCTCGTCCTCGTAGTTGGCTATTCAAAAAATTTGATAATATTTGTAACTCTCTGTCAATATCTTCTGGGTCAGGCAGTACAGAATTCTCTGGTAAATCTTTGCCATGTTTTTTCTGATTTACAGCCCTCAAGTCCATCATCAGAGACTGAGTTTCATAGGTATTTGTTACCACAATTAGCATGATTTTTTCTGCTTCCACTTGTACCAGTTGTAGATGTCGTAACTTAGCGGTGGCAGTTTGGGGCATTGTCACTAGGGTAATATAACCACTTAGAGTAGCCAAAATTTGAGCCGATCCTTGAAGTAGGGCCTCTAGGCGACTTTCTGGCAAATTCAATTGTTTTTGTAAAAGTTCTTCAACTTCAAAAGCCAGAGTTTCTGAAGGTTTCATTAATTGGTCAACATATATTCGGTATCCTGAGTCCGAAGGAACTCTTCCAGCTGAAGTATGAGGTTGATATAAAAGTCCTATTTTTTCCAGAAAGCTCATCCCAGTGCGAATTGTCGCTGGACTAACACTGAGATTGTACTCTTCTGCTAGAGATTTGGAGCCAACTGGTTCTGCCGTTGCAATATAATGACGAACTGTTGCCCATAGTATATGTTGATGACGATTATTAAGATTAACTTGCAGTGACATGGACGTAGAGAAAGTATATTAGGTAAAGTGCCAGACAATAGCAAAAAATATGATGTTAGTTAATCATAACACCAAAGTTATTTTTCTTTATATAACTTATACTTCGTTATTATCTACTCATATTTATCTTAGTTTGTAGATATAGCAGGGAACAGCGGTGCAACTCCGTGTCAACAATAAAGATGGGAAGGAAGCGCCACCTGTGGGCATCTGAGCAAACCAAGCTAGTATCTGGTAGCGCACTCCTGTGAGTCAACAAGCAACAACGAAAAATATTTCTCTGTCTAAATATCAAGTCTCATTAATTAGACGTAATAAAAATTCTCTTCTCAAGATACAGCCTATTTCAGATTAGTAAGGTACACCAGTCGCAGGCAAGATGCCTACACTACAAATACTTTACCATTCTTCTGTGTATATCATTTACCTGAAATCTCCTGTAATTGAGAACTTTATATCAAATCCGGTAACATTGGTGTAATTAGATTCATAGTGTGGGGACCTACCCCCAACCCCTCTCAGGAGGTGAATGTGGGGAAATAAAGAAATATTTGGCAATGGCTGAAAATGGAACATTTTTTTTATACTGAACCCGAGCGGATTTGATCTAAAATCTTCCAACCGTAGCAAATATAAAATTTGCAATATTTTATGTTAGAGCTGATTTATTAACTGAGCTGTTTGCGCAGCATTCCGCAGGAAAACTCTTATGCTATCTAGGTCTCATAAATTTCTACTTTACTGGCCTACAATCGGTAAAACCTTTGTCCTGTAAGAAATTCAGCCTCTTAATATTTACTTTTTGAAGAAGGAGACAGGAGACAGGAGACAGGAGACAGGAGACAGGAGACAGGAGACAGGAGGAAAATTACATGGGGATTCGCTCCCCCAAGTAATGCGTGAACACCCCCGTTGACGGTGGGGTATTAAACCCACAAAGAAAATGATAAATCAGCTCTTAGGTAACTAAAGTTTGCCGGAAATGAAAAGTTCCGAATTCTGACTAATAGCGAAGTATACTTTTATCTACTACCATTGAGTAGGCATCAATACCACCAATAATATTTTTCACATTTGTAAAACCCTGACTCTTCAACCATTGGCACATTTGAGCTGAACGTATACCATGATGACACAAGACTAGAGTTTCTTTCTCATGGTCTAAATGGACATGAATTTGGTCTGACCATTCAGAAAATTTACTTAAAGATAAAACTTTAAAACCTTTGATAGAAGCTATTTCTACTTCTCGATCTTCCCGAACATCAACTAATTGTAAATTTTCAGGAATACCATCTGTTAACCGGTCTGCTAGTTCTTCGACAGTAATATCTAGTAAAGGTCCTTCGGAAGATTGTTGTGACATTTGAGAGAGTGGAGTTAATGACTTTGTATTAACGGTCGAGTTATAGAAAGCTTTTCAACATTACTATAAATTTAGTGTAAAACTATATAATTTTTTCTTATTTTAGTCAAGTAGACAAATTTTTGAAGTTTGCCATCGCTTATTCTTGATTAAATATTCTGGTATGAGAGAGTTTTTTTGTGTCTTGAGTGGGTCTTACATTCTGGGGAGGCCCAAGAATTAGGCACTCGCTTTTTGAGAGGCAGCTCTCACTAAACTAATCTACCGTATTATAGGCCAAATTCACTGTTCGACTAATGCCTCTTAAAACTACTGCCCATTTTGTATTAAAATTTAATAGCAATTTTACTCCTAATGGACTGTGGTAGCTAACGAATCATACCTTTCATCCGACAGATATAAATACGAATTTGTTGTATCTACAACACAAGCAAGCATCAATGCAGGCTTGAAGGAATACCTGGATACCATCGATCAGCCTGAGGTGTCTCGTTTCTTTCTTGACGAAGATGGGGAGCACAACTTAAGATAGCTAGGCTGCATAGGCGAGTAGCGAACATCCGCAAAGATGCACTTCATAAATTGACAACATACGCAAGCCAAAAACCACGGCACAATTGTCATAGAAGATTTGAACGTTAGTGGAATGTTATCTAACCATAACCCACCCCCATCCCCTCCCTGGAGGGGAGCTAGAGGGGTGGGTGCAAACCAAGGATTTTACGAGTTCAGGCGACAGCTAGAATATAAATGCCAATGGTACTGTTCAGAGTTAGTAGTAGTAGATAGATTTTTTCCATCATCAAAGACTTGTTGCAGGTGTGGTCACGTCCAAGATATGCCGTTAAGCCTGAGAACGTATGATTGCCCTGACTGTGGCTTGTCAATAGATAGAGATTTAAACGCAAGTATCAATTTGCGAAATGCGGTCGGCTTGATCGTGAATGCCTGTGGACGGAGTGCTGCCGACAGTTCCGGTGGTTTGCGTAGCATTCCGTAGGAAAGCAGGAAGTAAACAGTAGAATATCACTCTATGTGACGTTTTATATCGGTTTTATGAAGCAGCATAAGCCATATACTCTGAAACAAATTATTGACATGACAGGGGGTGTAAACCCCTTAGATATACCGGATGAAACTCCTGATGATGACGAAAGAATACAAAAATTGGAAAAGATCAAGTTTATTGGATGATTTTTGGTAAAGATAGGCTTGCCGCTAAACGTAAACATTAGGGATCTGCAAGTTGTGAATTTGGGAAGCTCTGTGGAAAATGTGATGTCAAATTCTCTGACTATCAGGATTTAACAACATCAATCACATTGATTCATAAAGAGAATATAAAGAAAGTTTAGTTCCAGTCAAATTAGGTGTTATGATCAAGTATAACTGATCTATATTTTAACTAATCAGTCGTCTACCTGCCATCGCTGTTACCAGCTCATCAAACAACCAGAAATCTTGCGGGCAGTAACTCAGTTCCACTGGTGATCGTCAACCGTTACTTGCAATGTCTAATTAACCGGATTCTATATTACTCATATCTAATCTTAGTTTCGGTTTGTTGTACCACGCACTGTTATTTTTACCCTATTTGCTCTATTTGTGCAACAAAGCCCGCACGCATACGAAATTATACACCATTTGTAGGGGGCTAACGACCGTTAGCCCCCTACAAATGGTGGTTATGCGTGAGTCCTGTTGAAGTTAATTTTTTCGGGCGTTGATGTTTAATTGCCATCGGATTTTTTTTATTTCTACAACACCCTCAATACACTAGGAATACTATCAATAACATCTAATGATTGAATTTCCTCTAATGCTTGCCGGAAGTTACCTTCTTTTACATCATGGGTGACAACCACTATTTCTGCAAGTCGATCATGTACTCCTGTTTGCACTACAGATTCTAAACTGACATCATGACTGCCAAAAAAAGTACCCAGTTTACCAATAACACCAGGGTGGTCTTTTGTCAGGAAGCGGGCATAAAATCTGGTAACAAGTTCTGCCATTGATGCTGTTTCACAATAATGTTGATGAGTACAACTTAACAATGGGTGAGCAATAGGTTCAGTTTCTGTTTTGAGGATGGCAGCGATACTCATAATGTCGGAAACAACTGCACTTGCTGTGGGACCTGAACCTGCACCCGGCCCGAAAAACATTACTTGTCCAATGGGTTCTCCTTCTACCAGGATAGCGTTATAAACATCATTAATACTTGCGAGGGGGTGAGTTTTTGGCACGAGGGTAGGATGTACTCTCAGTTGTAATTCGTCTGTGGTGGGGTTGGTATTGTTGGGGTCGCATTTGGCGATCGCTAATAATTTGATGACAAAGTCTAGTCTGTCAGCATAAGCAATATCAGCTGCCGTTACTTGACGAATACCTTCGCAATGAATATCTTCTAATTTAATTAGACCACCGAAAGCAAGAGAAGCCAAAATTGCGATTTTATCTTTGGCATCTAACCCATCTACATCTGCAGTGGGGTCAGCTTCTGCATAACCTAAATTTTGAGCATCGGCAAGAACATCTGCAAAGTCTGCTCCCTCTTTTTGCATTCTGGTGAGGATGTAATTAGTTGTCCCGTTAATGATACCGATAACCGAATGAATGCGATTAACTCCCAAAGATTCTTTGAGGGGTTGAATAACAGGGATACCGCCACCCACTGCTGCTTCTAACATGACATAAACACCTTTTTCATTCGCTGCTTCAAAAATTTCTGGACCATAGCGAGAGATCACAGCTTTATTGGCGGTGACGACGTGTTTGCCATGGGCAATAGCTTTGAGCATTAGGCTTCTTGCGGGTTCCAACCCACCGATAAGTTCTACTATAATATCTATCTGTGGGTCAGTAGCGATCGCTTCTAAATCTGTTGTTAAAATATCTGAAGGTAGATTAATATCTCTGGTTTTGGAGATATCGCGCACTCCCACTCGATGTATTTCCAGTTCCTGAATTAAAGGATGACGACCTTCTGGGGATAGCAAAATTTTTGCTGTCCCTATACCGACTGTACCTAATCCCAACAAACCAATTTTGAATCCCACGATTGTTAACCCATAATGAATTAAATATTTTGAGCAAGGTTCAGCCATAATAGCTGAATACTATCCTAAATATTAACAAATAAATCGAACAAAAAATAGTCTTTTTAGGAAAAATATTATGTCCGGTTAAATACTGGTTATTCAAAGAGTAGGGAAGCGCTGAGAGTAATACCAAATCTCAAAAATTTTTCTATGTTTTCTTGAGTGTGGGAGATGGAGACCCATCCCTAATATCATGTCCGCTTGAATAGTGATACTTTGGAGGGGGGTTGCACATTCTGGAATGATATTGCCAAAAATTAGTTTAGACTTTGACTAAAAATAACCATTAATTAATCATTCTAGCAATTGATTAATCCACAATCCAATTCAATCAAAAATCTCAAATCATTCGTCGCTGTGCAACGCCTTGGAGGAGGGAAGGCAGAGGGTAGAAGGCAGAAGGCAGAATGCAGAAGGGAAAGAAAAGTTAAAAGGGAGAAGGTTTTTTTATAACTGATTATCCGGACATGATATAACCCCTCCTAGTAGCGCGTCAAGCTTGAAATAGTGTTTTAGGAAAATTCTCCAAACCTTAGTCATAGTAAGAATTATACTAAAAAATTGGCTTTGCATAAATGCGGGATGATTTTAATAGTTCTGTGGAATGGGTATCTTGCCCGTTCCTTATATTTTCGGACGGGCAGGATCCCACCCCACTTAATATTCATCCCCTAATTCAGCAACGCCTACTAAAAAATTTAATACATTATTTTCAGCTTGACGCGTCAGTAGTTTTTTGTGTTAATTTTGGAGTAAATTCATAGCTACAGCTAAGATACCAATCTGACGCCTGTCTACTAATAGTTATTTTTTGAGTTGTTGCCTCAATAGGTTCGTAAGTTTTGACAATACTAATAAAAGGTAATTTATGGTTCCATCCGTTTAATTCTATTAGCTTTCCACAATTATCAATTGTGTTTGCGTAGCATTCCGTTGGAAAACTATCATGTTTACCTTTTTTCTTAAACCTTGGATATTTACTCAATCCTTGTTTGCGTTTGCGTAGCATCCCGTAGGGAAGCATTCCGCAGGAAAAGAATCTTTTAAACGCTTCACCTAAACTGATGTTTGCGCAGCATTCCGTAGGAAAAGCGTATTGATAAACTTTAGATGATCAGCTTTTCATTCAGGGTTCAAGAGGTTTTGTCTGATTAGTAAAAACCTTTCTGAGTTTACGGGCATTAGGTTTATAACCATCCCTGTAAGCCGCATTCCACAAACTTAACCCCCAATTATAACACCATCTGCTATAACCCGCGTGTTGAGCCATCAGAGTTTTTTGCTTATTATTTAATTTGAGTTTGGTTCTGATGGATTTCATGTATGAGTGAACCCAGACTGTCTAATAGAGCCACTTTTTAACGTATTATATCGTTATTCTTTGATTAAGTCAATGCTCCCCCGATTTTTTTCACTCTCTGCATAACCTAACTTAGACCAGATATACGCATCTTTACAGTTACAGGAAACAACTTGATTCCTGAGATTAATACTAGGTGAAATGGCGTAAATTCCTTTTCAGCTTAGTAAATGCAGAAAACTTGGTACTTAATTATAGTTTCCCTAGTTTGAAGCCAACTTCTCAAAAATGCATAACCTAACTTAGACCAGATATACGCATCTTTACAGTTACAGGAAACAACTTGATTCCTGAGATTAATACTAGCTCAAATGACGTAAATTCGTTATTACAGTTTCTCTAGTTTTAAGCCATTTACAGATATAGAAATAGAACTGGTGGCAGGGACAGAAATAGAGATGTTAGTTTAACCCACATCTGCTATCTCAAACCTTTCTCCATCATTCTGTTCAGCAAACCCAATCTCAACGGAAATAAAGCATGATAATTGTCCTCAAAGCAGCCACTCCGACAGTCGAAATTGAACACATTAAAGACGAACTGTCCCAATACAAAGTCAGCGTCGAAAAAATCATCGGCAAACACCGAGTGGTTATTGGTTTAGTCGGTGAAACGGCTGAACTCGATCCCTTAAAAATTCAAGCTGTCAGTCCTTTTATTGAAAAAGTCTCACGAGTTGAACATCCCTTTAAACGCGCAAGTCGAGACTTCCGACATGGTGAACCCAGTGAAATTATTGTTGAGACACCGAACGGTTCTGTTACTTTTGGCGAACACAGTCCCATCGTTCAAACTGCCGGTCCTTGTTCGGTTGAAAATGAACAGATGATTGTCGAAACCGCCCAACAAGTTAAAGCAGCAGGTGCTCATTTCCTACGTGGTGGAGCTTACAAACCTCGGACTTCTCCTTATGCTTTTCAAGGACATGGTGAGAGTGGTTTGGAATTGCTAGCCATTGCACGTCAAGAAACTGGCTTGGGAATTATCACCGAGGTAATGGATGCATCCGACATCGAAAAGATAGCAGCTGTTGCAGATATTATCCAAGTTGGTGCTCGTAATATGCAGAACTTTTCTCTATTAAAAAAAGTTGGTGCTCAAGAGAAACCGGTTCTGCTGAAGCGGGGAATGTCAGCAACCATTGAGGAATGGTTAATGGCGGCTGAATATATTTTAGCAGCGGGAAATCCCAATGTTATTTTGTGTGAACGGGGAATTCGCACCCATGACCGCAAATATACCCGGAATACCCTCGATTTATCCGTGATTCCTGTCTTGCGGACACTGACTCACCTTCCCATTATGATTGACCCCAGTCACGGGACAGGTAAAGCCGAATACGTCCCGGCAATGGCAATGGCTTCAATTGCAGCAGGAGCTGATGCTCTGATGATAGAAGTTCATCCCAACCCTTCCCAAGCTCTGTCTGATGGTCCTCAATCCTTGACACCTCATCGCTATCAAGACCTGATGCAAGAAATGACAGTTATTGGTAAAACAGTGGGTCGTTGGCCAGAAAAGTTAGCCCTCGCCCCTTCATCCCCTCAAGCCACCAAAAAATTAAGTGCCATTGTTTAAATTTTGTTGTGAGTTGAAGGAAAAATTGAAGGCTAACTTAGATTGATTCAACTCACAATATCTGATCAAACATGTCTTTTTAGCCAATTCTAGAAAAATAATGCATATGAACGCTCAAACCCTAGTCTTAAGACCAATTTTTTCCCAACACTTTCCGCGAAAGCGGAATTACATCGAACCTGTATTACTCAGCCCATTTCAGCGAATATTACTCACAACAAACGGCACTGTTACAGATATGATTGAAGCTTACTCGGGGGAAGCAATCAAAATCAAAAAGCTGTTTGAAGACGAGATTCAACTTGAAGAAGACATCGTGCCGATGAACCTCAAAAAAGGCACAGAAGTTATCGCTCGCAAAGTGCTACTTCAAGGTAAGATGAGTGACCGCAACTATGTCTATGCGGATTCAATTTTAGTTCTCGACAGACTGAATGAAAAAATGCGAAACCAACTGTTACAGACCAAAACTCCCATTGGGAAACTCTGGATCGAGAACAAAGTGGAAATCTTCAAAGAAAATGTCGAACTTGGCAAAGAACATGCAGGGGATTTAGCAGATTATTTCCAGATTCAACCCAAAGACAATCTCCTGTATAGAAGCTACTGCGTCATCTCCAATCATCAGTACACCATGATGATTACAGAGAAGTTTCCGGAAAATAGTTTTAGGCGAAATTTCTAATAGACATCTCCAATAATAAAAAAGAAAATCAACTATCGTAAAGAAATTATCAATTCTTTCCCACTACTCCCTACTCCCTACTCCCTCTTTTGGAAGAGATGTCTAATAGCATCGGTTGTTCAAGTGGCACAATAGAGGTAAAATTATGATTATTAAACAGTTGAAAGAAGCGGCTCATTCCTTTCCCAAACATACAGCAATTGTCTATAATGAGTCCCGAATTAGTTATGAGCAACTTAACTTCAAAGTTCAAGGATTAAGTGAGGGATTAAGTTCTCTAGAAATCGGCAAAGGTGATTGTGTCGCTTTCGTTTTACCCAACTGTCCTGAGTTTGTTTATAGCTTCTATGCTGTTGCTCAGTTACAGGGAATTGTTCTGCCTCTCAATCATTTATTCAAAGCCGAAGAACTGAGTTATTGTCTCAGGGATAGCAAGGCAAAAGCAGTAATTACTGACCTCAAACGTGCCAAAATTTGTCAGGATATTATTGCAAATATTGACCGAAAAATTGAGTTGATTGTTGTGGATGGTGTTTATCCCGAAAGCCACTATATATACCATCTAATTCTGCCAGGAAAATTTCAACATCAAGACTATTCAGAAAAAGCTCTTTCTTCTGATCTTCTGTATCAATATTCATCCGGTTCAACGGGGAAACCAAAACGAATTGCACGCACCCAGGCGAGTCTTTGCCATGAGGTAAAAAACTTCGCAGAAACCACCCAAATTCAGCCCTCAGATAATATTCTTTGTGCAGTTCCGATGTATCATGCTCATGGGTTAGGAAATTGTCTCCTCGCAGCCACTTGTAATGGTGCAACCTTAGTTATTTTAGAACAGGTTTTGCAGAAGGATGGTACACCTGTTGAGGTTCCCTTTGTCTTCCGGTGCCCCCGAATTTTTGAACTGATTAAAACGGAGAAGATTACCATCTTTCCGGCAGTACCTTATATCTTCAATGCTTTAGCAGAAACTCGAACAAAAACCTTGGTGAACCTATCTAGTTTGAGATTATGCTTTTCAGCCGGAAACTTTTTATCCAAAGACATTTTTGATAAGTTTTGGCAGCGATTTAAGATTCCTATTCGACAGCTTTATGGCTGTACTGAGGCTGGATCTGTGGCAATTAATTTAGAGGAAGACATCAACAAAATTTATCACTCTGTTGGATTTCCGCTCAATAATGTTGAACTCAAAATTGTTAATGAAAGTGGAAATGAGCAACCCATGGGAATGAGTGGAGAAGTTGTGATCAAAAGTCGCTCTCTAACTCAAGGTTATATTAATCAGCCAGAACTGAATCAACAAGTCTTTAAGGAAGGATGTTTCTATACAGGTGATTTAGGGAAAAAAGATGAGTGGGGTCGAGTGTATATTACTGGTCGCAAGAAGCTGCTCATTGATACCGGAGGTCGCAAAGTTGACCCGATAGAAGTAGAAGATATTTTGATGAATCATCCTCACATTAAAGAAGCTGTTGTTGTTGGTGTAAAAGGATCTTATGCTGGCGAATTGGTTAAAGCTGTAATTGTCAAAAAAAGTCGAAAAAATTTTGACGACCAAGAGATTCTTTCATTTTGTAAGCAGCGTCTTGCGGAGTTTAAAGTTCCCAAAATCATTGAATTTCGCCCAGATATTCCCAAAAGTCCACTCGGAAAAATTCTGAGAAAGGAATTAGTTTAAACCGATATCATCACAGTCCAAATACTAATTTTTTAACGAGCATAATACCATGATTACAACTACAAGAATTCAAGAACAAGTTCAAGGGTTAGTTTTGGAAGTTCTACCCGATGTGACCTTAGAAGAGTTGCAAGACGATGTAGATATCTTCAACTTGGGTCTAGATTCAATTAACACGATGACTCTAATTTCTAACTTGCAAGAGACTTTTGAAATTGAGTTAGATGTGAGTGAGATTAGTTTTGAGAACTTTCAAAATATCTCAACAATTGTGGAGATGATTGAAGAAAAGAAAAGTTGTTAAATTTTAACAATCTATTTAGGGTTTCGGTGCGTTACGCTACCGCTAACACACCCTACCCATAGCTTGCAAGAGAATTTTGAAATTGAGTTAGATGTGAGTGAGATTAGTTTTGAGAACTTTCAAAATATCTCAACAATTGTGGAGATGATTGAAGAAAAGAAAAGTTGTTAAATTTTAACAATCTATTTAGGGTTTCGGTGCGTTACGCTACCGCTAACACACCCTACCCATAGCTTTCTTCCCTTCTGCCTCCTGCTTTCTGCCTTCCTTCCTCCAAAGTGTAATTATTCAACCAGACATGATATAATATGTCACTCGAAACATTAAACAAAAAACAACAGAAAACTTCTCCAGTTACCAATAATTCAACTCAATCAGTGGCTGCTAAAAAGGAGCTATGGGAAGCAATGAGAACGGTCATTAGCTTACAAAATCAAGCTCCACCCTTAGTCTCTGTTTCCCGAGAAAATCCACTTCCTCTCTCTTTTCCTCAAGAGCGGTTATGGTTTTTACAACAGTTGGAACCAAGTAAAGCTGCTGCTTATAATATGCCATTTGGGTTTCGCATTTCCGGTTCACTTAATCCATTAGCTTTAGAGCAAAGTCTGAATGAACTTATTCAACGTCACGAGGCTTTGCGAACGACTTTTACCTTAGTTGAAGGTCAACCAACTCAAGTCATTCACTCCTCTTTTTCCTTTCGTTTATCTGTAATTAATTTACAGAACTTCCCTCAAAAACAACGGGAAAATAAGGTAATGGAATTAGTGAAGGGAGATATTGAGCAACCGATTGAATTGACTCAACTGCCTCTGTTTCGAGGAACACTTTTTCAACTTGATGAACAGGATTATTTTCTGTTACTGAATGTTCACCATATTATCGTCGATGCTTGGTCAAAAGGAGTTTTATTTCAGGAGTTATCAACACTCTACGAAGCATTTTCTCTCGGTCAATCTTCACCACTACCAGAACTTCCAGTGCAGTATGCGGACTTTTCGGTTTGGCAACGTCAATGTATTCAAGGTGAGTTTAAAGAGACTTTGCTAAACTATTGGAAGCAACAACTTGGCGATAATTTACAAGCCTTAAAGCTGCCAACTGACTATCCTTATCCGACTAATCCTACCCATTCTAGTGCCTACAATAAACAGTTACTTTCTGTTGAACTCACGACTCAACTTAAAAGCTTCAGTCGAAAACAAGGAGCAACATTATTTGCAACGTTATTAGCTGCATTTAATGTGCTATTATATCGCTACTCTGACCAAGACGATTTTTTTGTATGTAGTCCAATTGCGAATCGGAGTCGGAAAGAAACAAAGGGATTAATCGGTTACTTTGCGAACTTACTGATTCTACGGACACAGTTGAACGTAAACCAAACGTTTCGGGAGTTTTTGAGTCAAGTTCGTCAGGTTGTTTCCGGAGGTTACGCTTATCAAGATTTACCCATTCAAGAAATTATTAACGCTCTAAATTTACTGCAAACTCCTCTATCTAAGGTGATGTTTGCACTGCAAAATACAACAATTCATACCTTAAACTTACCCGATTTAAATGTCGAAACCTTTAATCTTGATAGCGGAACAGCGGATTTTGACCTCTATCTCTATCTGATTCCAGAAGGTGATACTTTTGCTGCTATATTCAAATACAATGCTGATTTATTTGAGGAAGCAACCATTGCTAAAATGCAGGAGCATTATCGTACTATTCTGGAAAACATTTTAATCAATCCAGAGCAGTCTATCTTGGATTTACTCCCTTTGAGCGCAACTGAACAACAACAATTAGAGGAGAAACGAGCCAATCAATCTACATTAAAACCACCCAGTAATTATTCTAAACCTGCTTATCTTGCACCCCGCAATTCAACTGAACTCAAACTCGTTCAATTATGGAGTAAAGTATTAGGAATTGAATCCATTGGAATTCGAGATAACTTCTTTGATTTAGGTGGACAGTCCTTAATGGCGATGAGTTTGTTTACTCAAATTGAACAAACCTTTGGTAAAACGTTACCTTTGGCAACACTACTAAAATCTCCAACCATTGAACAACTAGCCGAAATTCTTGCTGAAAACGAATCTTCTCTCCCTTGGTCTTCATTAGTTCCACTTCAACCTCGTGGTTCTAAACCCCCTTTCTTCTGCATTCATGGACAACAAGGAAATGTATTGAATTTACGAGAATTAGCCAAATCTCTAGGTTCAGAACAACCGTTTTATGGATTGCAAGTTAAAGGGTTAGATGGCAAACAAATGCCTGACTTTACAATCGAAGCAATGGCGACTAATTATCTTCAAGAAATTCGCAGTGTTCAACCCCATGGTCCCTATTTTCTAGGGGGAAACTCTATGGGAGGTACGATTGCTTTTGAGATGGCACAACAACTTCAACAACAAGGAGAAAAGGTGGCATTACTGGTGATGTTTGACACTTTCAATAAAAGTGCTTTTCCTCGCCTTGTATTCCGAAACCAACACTACTTCAAATACTTATCCCAATTGGGACTATCCAAGTCACTATTTGAGGAACTCAAAGACGTTACTCAACGCCAACTGCAAGCAATCCTTTGCCAGCTTTATCTAGGTTTAGGAAAACCTCTACCTCATCATCTCAGTCGTGCGATCGTAGCTGAGGCGAATATGCAGGCAAAGTGGGTTTATTCACCACAAGTTTATTCCGGTAAAATTACCCTGTTTCGGGCTAAAAAATCTGCTAAATTCAACAAGTTTTATTTACCGAATCAAGCAGATTGGGAAACTCGTGATCCTGAACATGGTTGGAGTAATTTTTCTAGGGATAAATTAGAAATTTACGATGTACCGGGAGACCATTATTCAATTTTTGATCGACCAAATGTACAGGTCTTAGCTGAGATTTTAAAAGCTTGCTTAGGTTAGTCTCACTTTTCCTTGAATTAATGTTAACCGAAATAATGTTTACTCTCAATACAGCAGGAGATTTCACAATGAATACAATGACTTATGATGTAGCAATTTGCGGTGGTGGTTTAGCGGGTTCTACTTTAGCTAGACAGTTGAAGTTAACAATGCCCGATCTTTCTATTATTGTCCTAGATCGTTTGGCTCGACCTCTACCTGAAGGTGCTTTTAAAGTTGGAGAATCAACGGTTGAAGTGGGTTCCTATTATCTGGCTGAAACACTCCAATTTGGTGATGGTTATTTCAAACTGAATCATATGCCAAAGTTGGGACTGCGTTTCTTCTTAGGTGATGCTCAAGGTAAATTTGAAGAACGTCCTGAACTCGGACTATCTAAATTTCATTCTCCTTCCTCCTATCAAATTGACCGAGGTAAGTTTGAAAATGATCTGCGAAACTTAAACATCGAAGCAGGAATTGAATTTTTAGAAAATTGCAAGGTTCTTGATATGATCCTATCTGAAAATAATCAAGACTTCCATGAAATTGTTTACACTCAAGATGACACGAAGCAAAAGAATACCATTCAAGCTAAATGGGTTATTGATGCGATGGGTCGTCGTAGATTTTTGCAGAAAAAACTGGGTTTAGCTCAACGAAATAGTTCTAAACATAGTGCGGTTTGGTTCTGGGTCAATGAACGGGTTGATGTCAGTGATTTTGTTCCCAAAAGTAACCAAAACTGGCATGAGCGTGTCCCGGGAAATCAACGATATTATTCAACCAATCACTTGTGTGGAAAAGGCTACTGGATTTGGATGATTCCCCTCCCCAATAACTATACCAGTATTGGGATTGTCACTGATGAAACGGTTCATCCTTTCAAACAACATAACACTGAGGAAAAAACATTTAATTGGCTCCAAACCTATGAACCTACTTTAGCTAATCATCTTCAAGGGATTTCAACTCAAAAATTTATGAAGATGCCTCACTATAGCTATTCCTCTAAACAAATTTTTTCAAATAATCGTTGGGCTTGTGTTGGTGAAGCTGGAGTATTTCCCGATCCCTTCTATTCTCCTGGTACTGACCTAATTGGATTTGGAAATTCTCTCGTCACTCAGATGATTGAAGCGGATTTGCAAGATAAGTTGACTTCAGAAATAGTCGCGGAAGCCAATCGATTTTTACTCACCTATGCTGAAGGGGTAAAAGATAATATCCATAAGGTTTACTCCTGCTTTGATAAAGATTTGGTAATGGCAATTAAGGTGATTTGGGATACCCTATCTGGCTGGGCATTTAGTGCGCCTCTGATGTTTAATTCGATTTTCCTTGACTCTGAAAAACGGGCAAAAATTCGTCAAGGTTCAGGTCGATTTTTTCTGTTAGCTCACCGGATGCAAAAGTTGTTTATAGACTGGGCAGAACTCTCGCAAAATCGGGGAACTTATGAGTATCTTGATTACTTAGAAATGGATTTCATCAAGCAATTGCGATCGCGGAATTTACAATCCAATAAAACGGAACAGCAACTCATTGATGATCATATTGCTAGTTTGGAAATGTTTGAGGAACTTGCCCAGGTTATTTTTCGCATGGCACTTGAAGATACAATGCCTGAAAAATTAGCTGATTTTCCGGAGTCTGCCTGGTTAAATGCTTGGGCAATTAGCCTCAATGAACACCGATGGGAAAAGGATGGATTATTCCGCCCCAGAACTCAACCCCGTGACTTGCATCCAATGACTCAACAACTCCGAAAAAAGATTCACTTCCCTTCAGTTGTTAAGCAACCTGTTACGGTTTAAGGATTCATTTTCTATCATCAATGAGGTGAGTGAAATACCCACCTCTTTTCCAAAAGATTGACCAAAATTAGGAGTTTACGATGACAAAGACCACACAGTTAAAAACCTCAGTCTGTATTCTTGGTTGCGGTCCAGCTGGTATTGTTCTCGGCAATATTTTGCTCAGAAATGGAATCGATTGTATTGTGATTGATAAGTATAATCGTGAAGAAATTTATGCCAGAGGACGAGCCGGAGTGATTGAAAGTACAACAGTTCAAGTCCTTAAAAAAAATGACCTGGCGGATACCCTGCTGAAAAATGCTTATACTCACGGTTCTTGTGAGTTTCGCTATCCTGATAAAAGCCTAACTTTTGAATATGGAAGCTTAAGTGGAGGAGATGTTCATTATGTTTATCCTCAAAGTGATCTCAACGATGATTTGATTGAAAAATATATCAAGGATGGTGGTAAGTTACTTTTTCATCATGAAGGAAAAAAGATTGTTCAAAGTGATGACAAAGTCGAAGTTGAATGTTATGATTTAGATAGTCAAAAAACTGTAACGATTCAAGCGGATTTTGTAGCTGGATGTGATGGTTATCATGGGTTAGCTCGTCAATCTGTTCCCCCTGAAGCTGTAGAGATTTACAGCAAACAATACAACTATCGCTGGTTAGCAATTTTAGCCTACGCTCCCCCTTCAGCCCAGTATACTCTTTATGGTGTACATCCAGATGGTTTTGCAGCTCATATGCTTCGCAATAGCAAGATTTCTCGCTATTACCTTCAAATTCCCAGCACCGATACTTTAGAAGATTGGTCAGATGAGCACATCTGGGCTAATTTACACCAGCGGCTTGCTAAAGAAGGATGTCCGTTAAATGAAGGCGAAATCTTTCAAAAGCGTATTATGGAGCTGCGGAATTATGTGATGGAACCCATGGGTTATCAACGATTATTATTAGCAGGAGATGCAGCTCATATTATTACCCCAATGGGTGGAAAAGGCTTAAATTTAGCGGTGCAAGATGCGGGAGTTTTAGCAGAGACATTGATTAGCTACTATCTCGAAAACCACGATCTTTCTTATCTAAACCGCTACTCCGAAATTCGCTTGCCCTACATCTGGCGTGCTCAAGAATTCTCCTACAGCTTGTTAACAATGTTGCACTCACCGGAAGGAGAGGATTTAGAGGATGTACGTTTTCGACGTAAACTCAGTGAATCTAAGCTCTCTCAATTAACAACTTCATCAACATTTGCTAAGAATTTTGCCCGAAACTACGTTGGTATTGTATAATTTTCGAGATTCCTTGGGAGACCAGGGAATTTCAGACCATTACATTGTCAAAATTTTTAGCAGGTATACCCATGAATGCCAGTACTAAGTCTACCGCATTTTACGTCGCTAGTTCATTTCTATTAATTTTGGGAATCAGTTTTCCAGCAGAAGCTCACTTTGGTTTTGATTTCCATGAGCATGGACAACAGGATTCCTCAAATGTTTCTTCTTTTACCATTCCGACCAATGCTACTGAAGCTTCAAATACTCTTGAAATCACAGCAAATGGTGACACTCCAGTTGTATTACCTGATGTAGACCGTCCGGGCTTTTGGCTATTCAGTGACAACGCAGAGTTTGTTGAAATTGGTGACAATACTGATGGTCAGTTAGCACTTTTTGATTTCATTACCTTACCGGGTGGACCACTACCTCACTATCACACCCTTGAAGATGAGTTTGTCTACGTTCTTGAGGGAGAAATAACCTATCAACTTGAAGACCAACTCTTTACTGCGACACCTGGAACCTTCATTTCTAAACCGAAAGATGTTCTCCATGCTTTTGTTAATGCGGGTGAAGAACCTGCCCGTCACATAGAGTTTGTAATCCCGGCTGGAATTGATGGCCTATTTGAACTTTTGGGTCAACCGGGAACCTCTGATAATCCACCTTTTCCTCAACTTCCAACACCTGAATTATTAGAGGGTGGCTTCCAACTGTTGAGGGATTTTGGGGTAGTGGCACCTGACTCATTACTCATTACTCCCCCTCAATTTGGAATTACGCAAGAGGGTGATCCTGAACTTGTTGTAATTCGTCCGGGTGAAGCTGATGGAGAAGCGAGTGCGACACTGATTGTTAGTAATCCTGAAGATGACTCAACTGTTGCTGAAATTCCTGTTACCTTTGGGGATGGAGAACGAATTCAAAACTTAGAGATTACTGGTATTGAAGGTGCAGAAAATCAGAACTTTGAACTGACCTTAGTTGATCCGATTGATACCAGTATTGCACTCCTACAAAATAAAGCCCTTTTCACCTTGGGTGAGGATAATACTTACACCTTAATTGATGGGTATTCTCCGGATGATTTTCCTCTGTTACTCCCTGATCCGAATCCGAATTCTTTTTGGTTAGGTGGAAGTAATTATACACAGGTTGCTAACCTGAATCAAACGGAAGGACTGCTCTCATTATTTGATGTCTTTATTCCCGAACAAAACTCAGGGATTGAAGAATTATTAACAGCTCCAACCGATTTAGCACTCTACACGTTGGATGGAGAGCTAACTATTAATGTTGCCGATCAATCCTTTAGTGCCGATCCGGATACCTTTATTTACTTGCCAGAAGGAAGCAAGTACAGTTTTAGTAACTTTGAAACATTTTCCGCTCGCACTCTACTATTTACGACTGATAATCCCTCTAAATTAGAAGATTTTGTTATGACATTTGGTACTCCAGATGATCAAGACAATGTAAATATTCCTGAGCCTTCTTTGATTTCTGGTTTACTACTCATGGCTTGCAGTGCAGGCGCTCTGTTGAATAAAAATCGTAAATCAGTAAATCATTAGACATCTCCAGAAAAGAGGGAACTTAGATAGCCCAATTCAATTGTCATTGTTTGATACTTCTGAGTTGACTACTAGATGTAAAAAGTTTAATGGTGCACTTCGGGCGATCAATTAAGTTTGTTCTCAAATTTTAGGGGAAAGTAATTTATATGCTGGTTGCTTTCCTCCCAACACTAAAACACACTTTATAGTGTGGGTCTCCAGCAACTATTTTTATTAATGAATACAAAAACTAAGTCTACCGCATTTTACGTCGCTAGCTCATTTCTATTAGCTTTAGGAATCAGTTTCCCCGCACAAGCTCACGTTGGTTTACATTTCCATGAGCATGAACAACAGGATTCCTCAACAGAAACATCTAGCTCGACAGAAACATCTAGCCCGATTGATATCTATGATTTTTTGAATGGCCCCATTCCCACGGCTATCACTGATTATGTAGCCGGGTTAGATGATATCTCAGCGACATCTTTATTCTACCAAGATTTAGAAACTGCATGGGTTGCAGGTGGACGAATTTCCTTTGTTGAAACAGGCGAGACCACTAATGAACAATACACCCTATTAGATGTGGTTGTTGTCCCTGGTGGTGGTACTCCATTACACTTCCATGAAAATGAAGCTGAGTGGTTTTTCATGCTGGATGGTACTTTAGAGTTTCAATTAGAAGACCAAACAGCACTGACACCACCTGAAACGCTTATTTTTGGCCCCGAAAATGGCAAGCACGCCTTCCGAAATCAGACATCAGATTTGGCGAGGCTACTCATTTATTATGAACCTACAGGAGTTGAAGACTTTTTCCGGGAAGTCGGTCAGCCCGTAACAGATCCATTTAATCAACCTCCTGTAAATCCTGAAGAACTTTTGGAAGCCGCCCCAGCAAACGGGCTTATATTTCCTAGCTCACTAGAGTTTGCCGGTAATCAATTCTTCACTGAGGAAGGGTCTTCTGTCGCAACAGTAGATGTAATCCGCACTGGTGCTGTTGAGGATATTGTTGGTGGTAGCATTTTTCTAGGTACTGGAACTGAAATCCCAATTGAGTTTGGTATTGGCGAGAGTTTTCAAAGGGTAAATATTCCCCTACCTAATGACATTAACACCATTGACTTATTCTTAAAAAATCCTACGGGTGGAGCTTCTATTGGTCTGCTAGCAGACCAGGCTATTATTAGGACAAGATCAATCCCTGAGTCTTCTTTCCCTGTTGGTTTGTTAGCTTTTGGTACAATCGGTGCAGGTTTAATGCTCAAAAATCGCAAGTCAAATCAATGGAATGTAGAACGTAGTTTCATGTTTAATTCATCTAAAACAAAGTCTTCTAAAACTGTATAAACAGAAGTTTAGCGTCAGACTTTTTTAATCTCAGAAAATAAAAACTGGAGTGGAAAAAATCCTGCTCCAGGACTTAAATTGATAACTCAACTAGGACAAGGAGAAATTTTTGATGAGCATCACTATCGATCAAATCTTTGATGAAGATTTTTATCTTTCTCAATATCCAGAAGTGGCTGATGCGATCGCAAATGGTACTGCCAACAGTCCCCTCGATCATTACCTAACAGTTGGTCAATATCAGGGTGATCTTCCCGGCAAACTTTTTAGCGATGTTTATGTCTTTGGAGATAGTTTTTCTGATGATGGGAATTTGTTTGAACTGACTAACGGTATTTTTCCAGAATTTCCAAATTTTGAAGGACGTTTTACCAATGGGATAATTTGGATTGAAACTTTAATCCCTGAGTTGGGTTTAGAGATAAATCCTGAAAATAATGTCGCCTATGGAGGTGCAACGACAGGAACCGATAATGTTCTCAATCCGAGAACAGATGTTTTACCCGATAACCTACTGCCTTTACCCGGAATCCAAACACAAATTGATGATTTTGTCGCCGAAAATCCTGTTGCCGATCCCGATGCACTTTATATGGTTTGGGGAGGCGGTAATGATTATGTGGGTTTAAGTCTAACGGAAGTTGATACACCCATTACCAACTTATTAACAACAATTGATAAATTAGCCGATGCAGGGGCAAAAAATATTATGATACCTAATCTTTTTGATTTAGGTGCAATTCCCCTTGCTGTTAATGGTTCTCCTGAAGTTCAGCAAAGACTGGCACAAGTTACTCAAGATCATAATGCAGCGTTGCAAACAGCTTTAGAAGAAGTTGAACAAAATTCAGATATCAATATTATTCAGGTTGATATGTATTCAGCCCTGAATCAAGCTATAGAAAATCCAGCTAACTTTGGGTTTTCTAATGTCACAGAGGCTTTTTTAGATACGAATGCAACCAATCCTGATGAATTTGTATTCTGGAATCCGATTCATCCTACTGTCCGTTCTCATAATTTATTTGCAAATCAGGCTCAGAAATCTCTTTCTGAGGTTTCTGAAGTGCTGAGTATTGTCGAAGCAACTCAAGAATATCCCCGTCAATCTGTACCTGAACCTTCAATTTTTAATTCCGGATTGGTGATTGTATTGGCATTATTATTTTTGAGTAATAACTTATCAAAAAAAACAAGATAAATTATCCGGAATACTGACATTTTGCCCCCCTAGACCCCCAAATTTGGGGGGAATAAGAGTCAACTTGCTTCTAAAAGTCCCCCTAAATTGGGGGATTTAGGGGGCTTTCACATCAAGTTAACTGAAAATTTCACTGCTCAACCTAGGAGTCTTCAATGATTGAACTGTACACACACAATACCCCAAACGGTCACAAAATTTCTATTTGTTTGGAAGAACTTGAACTCCCTTACACTGTAAAGCATATAAATGTTTATGAGGGAGAACAATTCAAAGAAGAATTTGTTGCACTCAATCCTAATGCTAAAGTTCCAGTAATTGTAGATCAAGAAACTGGACAAACGGTATTTGAATCCTGTGCAATTTTACTCTATCTTGCAGATAAAACTGGACGGTTAGTATCACAATCAACTCAAGGTCGTTGGGAAGCAATTCAATGGTTGTTTTTCCAAGCGGCTTCTATTGGACCAATGTTCGGACAACGAGCGCACTTTGCCTTGTTTGCTCCTGAAAAAATCCCTTACGCAATTGAACGCTATACCAAAGAAACTGAAAGGCTGTATGGTGTCCTTGAACAACGTTTGAAGCAGCAAAAATATCTCTGCGGTGATGAATACTCTATTGTAGATATTGCCCATTGGGGTTGGGTTTATACTGCTAAACGTATGGGATTTGGCTTCGATCAGTTTTCCTGCTTAATCGCATGGCACGATCAAATTGCAGAACGTCCTGCGGTTCAGAAAGGAATTCAAGTTCCTGGACCTCTTCCTTTCTAAGTTCATCACAATAGATAGAGATGTCTGGTGCTATTTCAACAGAAATATTATGCATTATGTAATTTTATGATTCCAGACATCTCTGGAGATGTCTATTGAAAAACACTATTCATCAAATATCAACAACCCATCACTTTTTGAGGATAAACTGATTTGCAAAATTTTTACAACTGATAAAACTCAACTCACGAGTTGTTTTTTTTGACTGTTTTTTAAATCAGTAATAAAATATGAGGATTTTTAATCCCTGTTATATCATGTTCGGATGATTAGTTATAAAAACTTCTTCACTTCAAACTTTGCTCTCTTCCTTCTGCCTTCTGCCTTCTGCCCTCTGCCTTTCCTCTGCCAAAGTATAAGTATTTAACCTAGGATGATATTATATCAATTTGTTTACTAATAATCAACTTAAGGGATATTAATTATATTTGATCAAAGCCGCAATCAAAAAGCTGATAAAATTAGCTTTTTTATAAAAAAATAATCTTCAATAGTTTAAAGTTTATGTATTCATTATTTCAGTTGATTTTATCCCAACGTTCCATTCGTTATAGTCTATTGTGTGTACTCACAGTTTGGACAAGCTGGCTGATTATTCTTGAACCTAGTCGAGCTATTTATAACCTGATTGAACATTGGGAATTTGCCTTCACAATGGTCTTTGGTTCCATGGTTGCAGGAGCGACAAGTATGGGAGGAGGCGCAGTTGCTTTTCCAGCTTTAACAAAGTGGCTTCACGTCTCTCCCCCTGATGCAAAACTCTTTTCTTTAGCCATTCAAAGTATTGGCATGAGTGCCGCATCTTTTACGATTGTGGCTATGAAAACTCAAGTAGAATGGAAGTTAATTCGTTGGGTGAGTTTAGGGGGAATTCCAGGTATTTTTATGGGAACAGCTTTTCTGGCTCCTTTACTTCCTCCCGAAGTCATAAAAATTTCATTTACAATGATGATTGGCAGTTTTGCCCTCATTTTAATTCACTTAAATTTAACTAAGAATGAACGGAAATTTACTATTGAACACTGGGGTAAACGAGAAAAAATTTTATCTCTAGTCGTCGGATTAATGGGTGGTATGATTAGCGGTTTAGTCGGAAGTGGAATGGATGTTTTTGCCTACTCTGTAATGGTGTTACTATTTGGTTTGTGTGAGAAAGTTAGCACTCCTACTTCAGTGATTTTGATGGCAATTAATGCCGTCACAGGCTTTTTAATTCATAACTTTATCCTGGGGGATTTTGTTACTCCCGTCAGTAATTATTGGTTAGCGGCGGTTCCGGTTGTGGTAGTTGGTGCGCCAACAGGAGCAATTCTTTGTAGTCTGATGGAACGTCAAATGGTGGTTTGGATTTTGATTAGTTTAATTGGAATTGAATTGTTGACTTCTTTATTGTTGATTCCGCTCACAACATCCGTAGTTTCGGCTGGATTGTTTGCCCTGATTTTATTTACTTCATTTTATTATCTCATGTATCGCACAAAACTAAGATGCTCTTCTCAAGGGGTGACAAGCATTTCAAAACTATTGTGAGATAAAGGATCAACCCACATTCCGCACCACAAAATGTAGTATAGGAGAAGGAGTCAGGAGACAGGAGACAGAATTTTAGAAGAAAATCATAGCTGCCGTGAAGGCTAAAACCTTTATCTGTAAAAACTTTGAGATTTAATCAGCAAGCTCTAACTAAACCCTTTTTCCTTCTTCCTTGCAAACTTAACTCAAGCTTATCAACCCATTTTCTTCATATATACTCTTACCAAAATATCAGATAAAAATGAATCAAAATATTAACATCTCAGCCATCAGGGGTTCATTCCTAGATTTTGTTGCAGATCCGTTTTACTATCCAGAATTAGAAACCGTTCGTTATATTCATGATGGTTTAATGATTATCTCCAGAGGCATAATTCAAGAACTAGGAAACTACGACAAATTAAAGCCTAAATATCCTGAAATTCCTATTATTTCTTATCCAGGAATGCTAATTTTACCAGGATTTATCGATATTCATATCCATTATCCCCAAACAGAAATAATTGCCTCCTCTAGTAAACAACTTTTGGAATGGTTAGATAAATACACTTTCCCAGCAGAAGGAAAATTTAAAGATCAAACCTACGCTCAACAAATAGCATCCTTTTTTCTAGATCAACTACTAAAAAATGCCACGACAAGTGCTTTAGTTTTAACCACAGTTTATCCTCAGTCAGTTGATGCCTTATTTGAAGTAGCAGAACTACGAAATATGCGGATAATTGCTGGTAAAATGCTCATGGATCGGAATGCTCCAGATTATTTGTTGGATACTCCAGAAACTAGCTACGAAGATAGCAAAAATTTGATTAAAAAATGGCATGGTAAAGGCAGACTTCTATACGCCATTACTCCGAGATTTGCCATTACTTCTACCCCAGAACAACTACATCTAGCTGGAGTTCTCAAACAAGAATTTCCAGATGTGTATGTACATACACATTTATCTGAACAAAAATCTGAAACTGAGAAAGTTGCCCAGCTTTTTCCTAATAGTAAAGACTACTTAGATGTTTATGAAAAGTTTGGTTTAGTTAGTAATAAATCAATTTTTGCCCACGGTATTTATCTCAGTGATTCTGAATTTAATCGACTCTCACAAGCAGGTTCAACTATTGCATTTTGTCCGACTTCAAATCTATTTTTAGGCAGTGGTTTATTCCAACTACACACAGCAAAATCTCAACAAACTCCAGTGAAAGTTGGTTTAGGTACAGATGTGGGAGGTGGCACTAGCTTTTCAATATTTCAAACTATGAACGACGCTTATAAAGTATCTCAATTACAAGAGAACAATTTATCTTCTTTAAAAGCTTTTTATCTGGCTACTTTAGGAGGAGCAAAGTCTCTATCCCTGGAAGATAAAATTGGCAATTTTGATGTAGGGAAAGAAGCAGATTTAGTTGTGCTAGATACCAGAGTAACTCCGTTGTTAAAGTTGCGGAATTCTCGAAATAATTCCGATTTATTAACTGACATTATTGATGAATTATTTACCCTGATTATTTTGGGAGATGAACGAGTAGTTAAAGCTACTTATTTAGCAGGAAATTTAGTTTATGAACCTAATATTATGTCCATTTAATTAGGGGTTGCTGATGAACTATAAAAGCATTGGCATATAAAGGTTTCAGCCTTCTTATATCATGTCCGGTTAAACAGTGATAAATAAATAACTACGGAGGAGTCAGGAGTCAGGAGTCAGGAGTCAGGAGAAAAGAGGTAATAAAGAAGAACAACAGGAGAAGAAGGAGAAAGTTTTTTTATAACTAATTATCCGGACATGATATTAGGTTGAAAAAAAGTGCCAGCTTTTCGGTCAAGAAACCTCATGCATATTAGCATTTTGTGCAGACAAGGTCAGAAAAATTAAGGGATAATTCTTCCAACTACATCCTCTGTAATTCTCATTTGTCCTGACTCTTGACTCCTGATTCCTGACTCCTACCCTCACCCATAAGACTTTTTCAGCAAACCCTAATTAGTTATAATAAAGCTCTTATAGTGTTTTTATTTGAACTGGGTAGTTCTACTCGCGTAATGGTGAAGATATATATTTTTGGTGTTGGTGAAGCGCGTGTATGATATTAATCGCGCATTACTTAGGAGTCAGGAGGGAAGAAAGAAGAAGTAAAGAGGAACAGAAGGAGAATGTTTTTTGTTTGCTGGCGCACAAAGCACGTTAACGCAGAGCGCGGAACGGAGTTCTATCCCTAATTATCTGGACATGATATCATACCTCAAATCACCAACGCCATATTTTTTAATTTCTTCCCACACTCCCCATCTCCCCACACTCCCCACGCTCTCTCTACCATTACTATGCACCACTACCTTGAACTGTTCCCTCTCTTGATCCACCTTCCCTTGCGTCTGCTACCGACGGGGGGTCGCACCGCTGTTGCCTCCTATACTACAACTTCAATACATGATATTGCACGCCTGTTTCAAAAATTCTTACCCCACCCCCTTCCGCAACAGTTTGTCTTAAAACTTCAGCATTACTAACAGTAACTCCTGCCAAATAATCAATCCCAAATTCCTTTAACTCTGCTAACCAAGGCATAGTCGGACCCATCAAAACTAACTGAGAATTTTTTGCCAACTCCACTAACCGAGGAAAGGTCTTATTAGCAATAGAAGTCGCTGTCAAAAACACCCATTCCGCCTCCGGTAATAAATATTCTGATGCAGTGTCGGGAAGATCATCTGCTCCCGGTTGCCGTTCGATGACAGTTATTTCCATCTCATTCTCATAACGAGACAACCGAGGATACCTACCAATAATAACAACTTTTTTTCCCCGAATCATTGGTAGAAAATATTCAAATACTGCCAAATTTCCTGGTCCGTATGGAGATAAGGGTTCCGCTTGAGTCGGAAGTCGAGATTGCCCATTTATCTCAGCATTAATAGCTGCCATTCCCACAGTTGCCTCAAAGCTATTCCAAGAGCGTAACCAGGATGCCAACTCTTTCACAGGTTTATTTACCAGAGTTCCTGACCAAGGTAATGTGCGTGTAACTGTACCTGGACTCATACATAAACCAATGCCTTCTGTTTCGCACAAAGTCCAGGTTAAACCAATTAATATTTCTTTGATTGGAGTACTTGTGTTGCCGTAATCTAATAATAAGTCGTATATTTCTTTTGGATGCACCATAGTTTAAAAGTCAAAATTCAAAAGTCAAAATTCAAAAGTTAGATTTGAGTCAAAATTGCCAAATTTTAGGGATTATTTTAATATAATGCCACGATTTGTACTTGAACAAAATACAGGACTACCAAATTTATATTCTGTTACCAGTAATGATTAAATCTGTGATTAAAGGTAAATGATCTGAACCTATATTTTTACCACTTTTTATTTTGACAACCCTAATATTTTGACTTACCAAACAATGGTCTATTGGAATAGATAATAACGGGATGAAGCTTGGCCAAGTGGGAATCATACCAAAGCCTGTTCGTGCATTATACAGTCCAGAATTACGAATCAACTCTTTGTAATATGGAGACCACATCGTTATATTCAAATCCCCAATGACTACAATTGAGCTTTTCTGACTTGCTACATAACTGGCAATTTCTGATAGTTGTTTATTCCTCAAATTAAACTTATATTTTCCAATACTCCAAGTAGGATGGGTTGCTAATATTGAGAGAGTTTTTCCCTGAATCTCAACTTGGGTACTTACGGTTTTTCTTCCTCCTCCTAAATCTTGTATCGATGTATTTTTTAGAGGTATCTTACTATAAACTGCTATTCCCAAATTTATATTTTTACCGAAAGCAATTTGTGGATCTTGATGAATCACCCAATAAGAATAATCTTGTTGTAAAAGTTCTAATTTTTCTGCCCAAGCATCAGTCACTTCTATAAATATGGCTACATCGGGATTTTCTTCTTTGACTTCAGAGATTAATCGCTCATACTGTTGGTTCATATAGAAGACATTCGCTTCCAAAAATCTGATTTTTTGAACGCTCCCATCTTTGATTATATTTCGGGAAATATAAAACGGGATTACTTCTAACAAATTAATCGTCAGGCAGAATAAACTAATCAGCAACCAGAGATAATTGCCAACCCATAAAAAAAACGAGATCCCCAACAAGCTAAGAAATGTATATTGGATTTTAAAATGGCAGGTTAGTTCGAGCAGAAAATGAAACTTCCCTAAATAACTTGCCAGAGAACATAGAGTCACTAAAACGATGGTAATGACAAAAATCAAGTATAGTAGTTTTTCTATCCCCAAAATATCCATTAGATTTCCTGTTATATTATGTCCGGTTGAATAGTTATAAATAAGTAGGGAGGAGTCAGTCCTCAGGAGTCAGAAGTCAGGAGGGAAGAGGAGAAAGTTTTAAGGTCTTAGGAGAAGCAAGTTTTTTGATCGCTAATTATCCGGACATGATATTAATAAAGATATCCAAAATTAGATTTGGAATGGTTTTATTGAGGAAGTGCGAGAACATTTATACTTCCACCAGGAGGACATAATTTTTCGATCGCCTCCTTTGTCATCATAATTGGATATTTAGCGGTTAAATGTACCAGTCGATATTGAGCGTCTTTTAACTCAGCAAGCAATTTCTCTAATTGTTTTTCCTCTTCCTCATTCTGACGAGCCATCTCAAGAATTATCTTGGGGGAATCTCGTAAAAGCAGTTTCCTTGCACCTTTGAGAACAGCTAGTTCATAGCCATCCACATCTAATTTAATCAGATCGACTTTATTGTGGGGATTCTTCTCGAAATATCCATCAAGTGATATCCCTTGACCCCCATCAGTAGTCATTAATCTTCCTTTGTGTTGTGGGTGCGTCAGTTTGTCCTCGCTCGCCGACAGATTCCAGCTCGAATACACAAAAGATGGCAGTTCTTTTTCCTCCTCTAGTAACATCATCTGCTCAGTCTTAACCCGATTAAGCAAATGAGGGTTTAAAGATAAGTTATTCTGTAACTTACCATAGGCCCATGAGGTTGGTTCAAAAGCAATAACACATCCATCAACTCCCACATATTGAGCTAAGGGAAGGGTTAGTGCGCCGATGTTAGCACCGATATCCACAACAACATCTCCCGGTTTGACAATACGCTTTAGTTCCTTGATTGTTTCTGGTTCGTAAACTCCTAAATAAATCGCAAGATCGATACCCTCTTTTAAATCAAGAGACCAACGTAAACCTCGACGATATACTTTAGTAATAGATGAAAGCCCAAAGATTGCCCTCACCCCAACAATCAAATTACTAATCAATCGGGCAATTGTGATTTTTTTCTCAGTTGCAAGTCTCACCATGTCATTTCAGTTATCAGTTATCAATTATCAGTTATCAGTACCTCTGGCTGTTTGCGCAGCATGACCTAGGAAACCCAGAGGCTTGAAATACGGAAACTTAATTTTTTCATCCCCTTAAAAGGGGAAGCTTTAGACCTTATTTTTTGGTAAAATTACCATTCGTTAATTAATATCATCCTACAGAAATCTTAGCAAAAGTCCCTCTGAAAGGGGAAGGCTTCAGACCCACTTTTTCGGTTAAGCCTTTCAATATTTTTCTCCAATGACACGTTATACCAATTCACTTTAAAGATGTGAAATACTTTCCTGAAGTAGCTGTAGTGTCAAAGTTCTGAGTCTATAAAATCTTACTTTTGACTGTCTTGAGTGCGTCTTACATTCTGAGGAAACCTCAGAATTACGCACTCGCTTTTGTACGGGCGTTAGCGGCAGCTTTGCGTCAGCAAATGGCCATTCGCCCCTACGAATTTTGACTTCCGTGAAACGGTATTTGAATCTATAAAATCTTACTTTTGACTTTTGACTTTTGACTTTTGACTTTTGACTTCAGTGAAGAGGAACCCCACCTCCCTCGCTGGACTGGTAGGCTGCTTCGACGCAGGACATGGTGACGAAGGCATCTTCCACCGAAGTAGGCAAGGGGCGAGATGGGTCTTCCAACTTGCGCATCAGACTGGACATGGAACCAATAAAAGCTTCTGGGAACCACGACCCGCGAATCTCGTAGCTTTGCCACTCCGCTTCCTGCTCCCCCCGCAACAGGCAAACTTCAAATTCATCGTTAGTTCCCTTGGGATAATCCATCAGCACGCCCAAGTGGATCTTGATCGCTCCTTGGGAGCCCTCGAATTTCAAATATGATTCCTGATGTTTCAGACCAAACTCATGACAGTGGTTGGTATTGATAGTCGCCCGGACAAATTCGCCATAGTCCAACATTAAGGTCGTGCGCACTGAGGACATTTTCATCATCTTAGGATGCTTTACTGTTTTTGCGTAAACCCCCTTGGGGTCTCCCAAGAATGAGCGGATCAGGTCGATATAATGGATGCTGTGGTAAAGAATTTCCACTCGCTGGCACTTTTCCAAGAAGTCCCATAAATGCCAGGGGGTGTAAACTGTGACTCGCATCTCAATGTCGTTAAGTTCGCCCAGGTTACCTTCTTCGATCAGATGGCGAGCTGCTATCACAGGCGGTGCCGTGCGCAACTGAAAATTAACCGCCGCAGTGTACTCCCGTTCACGACAGATACTTAATAACTGACGTGCCTGAGCTAGATCCTCGCCCATGGGCTTTTGGATCAATATCCCAGCTCCTCGCGGAAACTTGGGCAGCAGTCCCGGTAAAGCCGAAGCTGGTACAGCAATATCAAAGACTGTGTTTGCTGGAGCATGAGCTACAGCTTGTTCAACACTAGCGTAAACATTAGGAATGGAGAATTTTTGAGCTAGCGAGACTGCTTTCTCCTGCTTAATATCGGTAATTCCTGCTACCTTAAAACCAGCGATCTGATATGCTGGTAGGTGAGCATCGGATACAATGCCACCAGCACCGATAATTACTATGGGTCGTGGCTGCTCAGGCATGGGAATTTGGTCATTTATCTACATGAGTGACACCAAAATATTACTACTTAGGGTTTTCTGAATAAAATCTTTTGGTAAGGGTAGGAGTCAGGAGTCATATAGAATCCGGTTACATAATATATGTTCATAATTTTATCTAGACTTCAATATCCAATCTCCTCCTATATCCTATCTTCCCATCCCCCTCAAATATATAATTAAGTGTTTAACCTGATTTTATATGAGGGTTTGGAGACTAAATGAGGGGTCTGACCCTTAACTGCAACGTTATAGTTATTATGAGGGGTCTGACCCTTAACTGCAACGTTATAGTTATTATGAGGGGTCTGACCCTTAACTGCAACGTTATAGTTATTATGAGGGGTCTGACCCTTAACTACAACGTTATAGTTATTGAAATTTTTGGATGATATAGAATCTGGTGATTTAACGAAGTCAGAAGTCAGAAGTTAACCCACCCCTAACCCCGACCGTGGAGGGGAAGTAGGGGATTTGAGCTTCGCTCCAAAAATATTGCGCCTTAAAAGGCGGGGTTTTAGACCCATATTATTTTGATAATATGTGTTCATAATTCTCGATAAGACTTCAATATTCAATCTCCCCTACTGCCCAAACTATATATAAGTACTATTCAACCGGATTTGATATCAGTTAAGGGAGCCGTCGGATTAGCGATGTACAGGAGAAATGGGAATTATAGAGGAAGTCGTCGGAAAAACTGTCCATAGATTTTTCTGCCATAATCAGCCCAAAATACTAGCTTTTTGCAGCTCTTTCCACTGAAAAGCTGGTACTTTCTCCAACCCAAAAAGGCTAGAGCCTTTATCTTTCAATACGCGCGAGAATTAATCAGCAAGCCCTACTTAAATAGGTATTAGTTTTTAGCATTTCCGTTCCGGAATACTTTCCTAGGTCATGCTACGCAAACGCAAACAGCTATCAGCTTTTAGAGAAAATCAAGTCTATAGATTTCTTAGTAAACCAGTATTATTAACTAGGCTATAGATAAATACTAAAAATTTCTGAAAAAATTGCATTATTGCATTAATTTCTCACCTCCTAACCTCTGAAGCAGTATATAAAATCATTTTTAAAAGTTGGAAACCGCCTTGGATATGTTTAAGATTTGATTTCCCATAAGTTCTTGGTAAATATTCTACAGGAACATCCTGAATAGTTAAGCCAAATTTTTTGCTCCCAATGAGCAAATCAAAATCCCCAAAAGGATCGTATTTACCAAAGTTTTGCCAATTAGCAACTATCTGGAGATAGTTTTCTTTGGTAATAGCTTTAGTTCCACAAAGGGCATCCTTAATTTCAACTCCCAATACAATTGATAACAGTTTAGCAAAAAAGCGATTAGCAAGTTGATTCACCAATGGCATCGCTTTCAATGATACTGAATGGGTAAGTCGCGATCCATTCGCTAATTGGCAATCACCTGAAGCGATCGCCTCGAAAAATTTGGTTAATTCTTTTGGTTGAACAGTTAAGTCAGAATCTAGAATAATCAGAACATCACCTGTTGCCATGTTAAAACCCTGACGAACAGCATCGCCTTTTCCTTTACCATTCTGTTGACATATTTTGATATCCCATTGCTCCTCATATAAACTCTTAACTCTCTTAATTTCTTCCCAAGTATTGTCTGAGGAATTACCCTCAATAAATATAATTTCTGTATGTTTGCCTAGTTTTGGCATTTTAGTAATGCAATCTTCAATAGTACCAGCTTCGTTTCGGGTGGGTATAATTACACTTGCTGTTTTTTGATAACTTGGTGCTTTTTTTGTTAACTCTAACATATATTACCGAAAAATTAAGGTTTAAAGCCTCTCCTTTCAAGAAGAAAAAGCGGTCGTTTAGCTAGCGCACAACTACATTAACGGCTGTCGCCGACATGAATGCGGAGCATTCGGAAGTACGCCATATCCAATCGACCAAGAGAACAAAAAAATTCCTTTTAACCAATCCTCTTCTTTTTAAGAAGAGGTATTAATTATTAATTATCATTTTCTTTGTGGGTTTAATACCCCACCGTCTACACGGTGTTCAAAATTACTTGGGGTTAGAATCCCCATGTAATTTTCCTCCTGTCTCCTGTCTCCTGTCTCCTGTCTCCTGTCTCCTGTCTCCTTCTTCAATAATTATTAATTATTGAACTATCTTTATTCTTTATAGTTTTTTTATAGTCATCTTTTGTGTAACAAAGCGGTGTTTTACCTAAAATGACATCATACCAAATATTTGAACTATCAAAACTCATCAATCAGACTTAATACTACTAAAAATTAACCACTAACTTTGCAGCGATTTATACAAAGATTCTAATTTAGCAGAAACATTTGGAGGTTTAGCCGTAAAACGAATATAAAAATTACCATTTTCTCCTGATTTCTCTAAAACTTTGCCATAAACATCCTCACTTTCTTTTCCATCCCAGATAAAATTAAGCTTAATATTAATCAAAGCTGGTGGAAGATGATCTCGTGTTTGCACAACCTGAATTTCTGCTTCTTTTTCTGATAATTTGATTAAGCTTCCTTTTTGCAAACAATCACCGACATTTTTGCCATCTAATACTACATAATTTAGAGATATTGTTTCTGTGAGTGGGAGATAATGTTCTTCTTCTTTTGTCAAAAATAAATTATATTTACCATCAATACCAGCAACATCATAAATCGTAATTGGTTTTTTAACTCCTTTTGGCATTACTTCTTTTTCATCATTAATTTTAATTATCGGTCCCACATTTTTTAAGGTTGTCTCAGAAATTAAAATTTGACCACCTGTAGTATAAGATTCAATCCGATAAGTTAAATTTACCTGACTGCCTACCACACCATATTTTGTTCGTTTATCAGAGCCAATATTACCAACAACAACCTCTCCAGTATTAATACCAATTCCCATTTCTAATGGCGGTAAACCCCATTCTTTCATCTGTTTATTCACAGGTTCCATAGCTAATTGCATATCAATAGCACAAGCAACAGCTCTTACCGGGTCGTCTTCTCTAGTTATAGGGGCACCGAATAAAACCAAAATTCCATCCCCCATAAACTCATCAATAGTTCCCTGATACTTAGTAATTACATCTGCCATATATCCCAGATAAAAGTTAAGAATTTTCACAACTTCTTCTGGTGTTATACGTTCTGATGTGGCAGTAAATCCTCTTAAATCAGAAGTTAAAATTGTGATGTTTCGGCGTTCACCTCCTAGCTTTAATCCTCCTGGACTTTCTAATAAAGTAGCCACTACTTCATCAGTTAAATAACGACCAAAAGTTTTGCGAATATCTTGTGCAGTACGAGCAATATAAGTTGTAATTGTAACTGCTGATCCAGTCAGACCTAAAAACGCAGGAATTACTGGCAACCACCAATTCCATACAAAAGCAGTATAGGTGCTAGCGAATAAGACTATACCTGAAGCGAACATTGTCAAGACTTTCCAAATAGAAAAATAGCTAACACCACCAGCAGTACGCCATTTCCAAGTTGTAGCTGCTCCCACCAAAGACCAGAATAAAATCCACGCCCACTCAAGAGGTTCCCCCCAAATCTGAATCAGAGAACGACCATCCATAGCAGAACTAATTAGTTGACTGATTAGATTAGCATGAACTTCTACCCCGCTCATGGGTTCTAGAGTTTTAATTAAGTTACTACTGTAGGGAGTAGAAAATAAATCATTAAAGCCTTCACTGACTGCTCCAATCAAGATGATGCGATCGCGACCCCAATCAGCAGGCACTCTGTCTTCAAGAATATCCATCATGGAAACAATCTCAAAGTAACGACTCGGACCCCGGTAGTTTAAAAGCATTAGATAACCACCTGCATCTGCTCTAATATAACCACCATCATTGGCTTCAAATGGCTCTATTATTGTCTTTCCTAGCAGAAATTTGTCACCATCAATTTTCTCTAGACTAATATCAAGAGTATCTAAATAACGCAAAGCAATATGAGAAGCAAAACTCCAGACATTTTCTCCGTTTTGTAGCGTGATATATAAATAGCCTCGTCGAATTTTTTTATCTGGGTCTACCTTTACATCATTAGCACCTGCTTGATGATTAGTTTCCAGAGCTGGTGGTGCTTCTAATACGTCATTTTGCCTTTCCCCCACTACTTTTTTAATTCCTACCAAGTTGGAGGTAGACTGGAATACTTTCACTAAGTCCTGATGGCCAGGTTCTACAGGTAAGTCTCGATAAATGTCTAAACCAATAACTTTTGGCTCCATTGCTTTTAATTTATTCAGCAATTTAGCGTAAATAGCGTCAGGAAAAATTGGCTGCCCGACTGCTCTGACATCATCTTCATTAATACCTACAATCACAATGCGATTGTCTGGACTCTCCAAAGGCCGTAATCGCATATATTGGTCATAAGTTGCCCATTCCCAAGCTTGTAGTAAGCCAAGAAAACGTAGTATAATTACTAACCCTGTTACGGTGGGGGCGGTAATCCATACACCATACCACTGATAAAAAAAATTCTTGCATTTATTCCATAACATTGGTGTAAGCTGCTCTGTAGAAATTAAAAGTTTTTGGGGGAGGGTAAAAAAAAACAGATCTATCTGCCCACCTTTACCATGAAATCAATGTGAGAGTAGTTTACCAGACTCAACTTAGTTACTGACAGCTATTTCAATGCTAACTTAATTTATTCTTCTACTTGACAGCAGGGTGCAAAGGGTTCAGAAGCAATCTCGTGTAATCCTACTGATGTGAGTAATTCTTCCCACTCTGTTGGGTAAGAATTGCGTAACTCGGCCACGGTAGCGATCGTTTCATTCCAAATCTTTGCTTTTGCATATATTTCTGCTTGTTCAAGGGGACTAGCATTTTTTAAGCTATTTTCTAAGTCTGAACTGATTTCTACTTTTTTGACAATTCCTTCAACAGATTCGTTAGCACTGTGATCCCATTCATCGCAAATCATAGCAAATCTCCAAGTATATTCTTTATTAGTTGTCAAACTTACATTTTTTGGCAGGGCAAGTTTCACAATACCAGAAGTCTCGGAAATATCTAATTTAGTTAAATAGATGCTCTTACCTGATTTATCAAATACTTCAAATTCTGCTGACTCTGCTTTGTGTTCGGGAACATACACGAAAAACTTGGGATGATCGGCAACTGTTGTTCCGACATTATCTCCTGGCATTAAGGCTGTCAATTTGGTTTGACCAGGAGTACAGTAGGATTCTGGAGCGCGAGTACCCCCACCTCTTGTTCTTCCTGAGCTTGCTCTTTGTGGCCCAGAAGGAAATTCTACACTAATCAACAATTCTGCGGTTGACTGTGCTTGTACTAACTGCACGCCTGAAAAAGTTACAATAATTGGGGATGTAGCTAAAGCCAAAAGTCCCCAAAACTTGATATTTTGCCTCGCCATAATCAATGATATCTCCTTTTTTTGATATTTTCACTATTTTGTATAATTTTAACATATCTCTAAATCAGTTTTTATCGATATATTAATTTACTTCATACTTTTAATTATTTATCTTTGATAGATTATTACTGATAATTAATCTGAGATGCAGTTGAATTTTTATACATGAAGTGATTAGAGGTCAGGAAAAAGAATAGAGTCAAGAAGGATAGGGCAGAATAAACTTTTTTGAAAGCTCATTAAGCGGACATGATATAACCTATTAAATATTGCTAATCAATAGAAAAAACCACAAAAAATATTTACGCTATATCTTGCAGTAGAGGAGTGAGAAGATCAAAAAATTGTTGTAATTTGTTCTTCATATACTAACTTAAAGATCGATATAGCAATCCTAAATAGATCGTGACAAATCAAAAAGTAAATAAAAAAACTGAAACTCTTACCTGTTCTCTGTTCCCAGTTAAGTGTTCCCTAAAAAGCAGTAAGATTTTTGACACGAATAAAATAGGATTGCTATATCAGCAACCAAAAGGAAAAAAGATTAAATTTTGATCTTGATAAAAAAGTTTATGGATAGAGGTAAAGTCCTACTAAATTTTTCCAGTAATTTCCTCTAAAACTAACATTTTTTTGGGAAAATTCTATATTTAGCGAAATTGGATTTGTTGGATTTGATATACTAAGTAAGGGATCATCAGAAAGTAAATCTAAAATAGATCTGAGAGGATAGGCAAACTGATTAAGTATAGTCATCAAGGAAGACAAAATAGAACAACATTTAGGAAAATCTTGATTTGTTGGTGTAGCTACCATTTGAATCAGTGAACAGTTAACAATTATTTAATTAGCATTCTGGGGAGGAACTGCGGAATTCAGGTGTATGATGGAAAATGAGCAACCCGCCACAAAGGTGCAGCACGCACTTTTCAAGCAGAAACGTGGGGGTATTAACCTGTTAAAAATATTAACTGTTAACTGATGAGTGATAAATAACATCTTTAAATACTGAGTTAATTGACAATATCTCACAAAAATTTTTAACAATAGTCTGTTTTTTTAGGAGATGTATTATATAAAGTTGTTAGTGATGTATACAAAAATTGTCTACTTATCCGGCCTCTCTTTTTGAATAGTTCCAACCTGGTGAAAAGATAGTTAAGCTACTCTATATAAATACAGCTTTTTATTTGGGCAAAGTATATATTCTAGCTTAAAAGTAGCAATGCAAAGGTTATTTTCCTTAAAGTGAAAAAAGCTGTAAATACTTTTCACATATTCTCTCAAATCAGGCTAGTAATTATTACTCAAAGCCATTAATATTTTGAGTCTGTCGCTCAAGCAACCTGACATTTACAGTAGCAGATTTAAGAAATGAGGTAGTATGACTATTTTATTATTAAAACAACTCGGTTTGATTTCTGTTATACCTATATTTTTAATAATATCTTTTGAGTATCCTTCTTTGTCAAAAAATTATACTCAAAATCAAAAATTCTCAGATCATGAAGCAAACAATATATTAAAACTGAACAAACCTCAATCTACTAAACTTCAAAATCAACCTGCTAATAAATATCTAAAAAATAGAATAGAAGTATCTGAAAATGGATGTATAATTAAGAACTTGAGATTGAGAAATGGTATGAAGATCAAAATAAGACAAAATTGCAATTAAGTGAAATTTAAAAAAAATCAGGTTTGAAGAAGGAGTCAGGTAGGGGAGCCGTCGGATTGGTGACGTACAGGAGTCATAAAAATGTGGTCTATGGGGATTCTAACCCCAGCAACCGCATTTGCACCACAGGTGATGATGGGTTATTAAACCCATAAGGGATAAAGATAAATAATACAAGTATTTTACAGCCAAAAATAAGGAATTAAATTAAATTTACCGATCATTATTGAAGTCTTAAAAAGTCAAATAATACTCTAGTAATAGCAATTTAAAAAAGTAAGACTTAACAATAAATTTAAGTAGGCAATAAACCTTTTTAAGCCTAATGTTGTTGGTATCCAAAAAATAATTAAATATTTTAAATACTACCCATTTTAACTTGCCATTAGAATTAGAATATATTTGTTGACTGCAATATCCGAATTCAGCAAGGTAATGCAACTATGACACAAACACCACCACCTCGTCCCCCAGCTCCTCGTCCTCCAGGAGGCCGTGGTTTACCGCGTCCCCCAGCTCCACCTAGTCCACCAGCAGCAAGAAGACCGCCAACATCTCCTCCAACTTCTGCCGATCCTCCAGCATCATCAACACCTGTTTCTCAACAACTAATTCCTCCAACGGAAACAGCACCAGTACCTCAAATAGCAACTCCTGGTAGTCCACAACTGGGTTATGGACAAATTCCGCTGACAGATATTGTCCGGCGAGCTAATCAAGAAGGTGTTTCAGATGTTCATTTAGGGGTGAAAGAAATACCACGGTTCCGCAAACTTGGAGACCTTCTACCGCTTGAATATCCAGAAACTGACTTGAACACCTTTATGTTTTGGTTGCGAGAAATTCTTACAGATGAAGAAATTCGTCGATTCCAAGAAAATCTTGACTTTGATGGTGCTGCGGACTTAGGTTTTGTCAGGATTAGGATTAGCTTGTTTGACTCTCTTGCAGGTCCAGGGATGGTTTTACGACTGATTGGATCTAAAATCCTAACTATGGAACAACTTAAATTGCCAGGAGTCTTGAAGAAAGTCTGCCATTACCATAAAGGGTTAATTTTGGTGACCGGACCTACAGGTTGTGGTAAGTCCACCACCATGGCGGCGATGATTGATTATATGAACAATACTTTTCCTTATCATGTCATCACTATCGAAGACCCTGTAGAATTTGTCCATGAAAGCCGAAAATGTTTGATCAAGCACCGGGAAGTAGGTAGACATACTCTAAAATTCTTCAATGCTCTTAAAGGTGCTCTCCGTCAAGACCCTGACTTAATGTTAGTAGGGGAAATTCGAGATAAGGAAACGGTGGGAATTGCAATTAAAGCTGCTTCTACAGGACATTTGGTGATGGGAACATTGCACACCAACAGTGCCATCAAGACTCTGACTCGTATTTTGGATATGTTTTCTGCTGAGGAGCAACCAGCGATTAAATTAGCTCTTTCAGAAATTCTGGTAGCAATTATTGCTCAGTTGTTGTGCAAAACTACTGATGGTAAGCGGGCAGCTTTCCATGACATTTTGATTAATACTGATGTAATTAAGGAATATATTATTAAAGACCAGTATGAAGACATTAACCAAATTATGCTCAAAGATACTTATGAAGGTATGATTACTATGAATAGGTCTTTGTTTGAGCTTTACCAAGAAGGTCGAATTACAGAAGAAACAGCAATAGATCAATCTCCTTACCCAAATGAAATGGCTATGATGTTACGAGGTAGAATTTAAAAAGATTGTGAAGTTTTAAATTTTAAGTTCTCAGGATGAACTAGAGTATAAGTTAAGGTTACAGTTTTAAGTTAAGCTAATGCCTTAAGCAGTTGAGTTTAATGGAAAAACTCAAAAGTCTGTAGTCGATCCTAATTGATTTTCTTGAAACCAGCTCCAGTAAAATTTCCCCTGTTGTTCAAGGGTATTGCCTTGTTTACACCTGGGGGAGATTTAATTTATTGTATAGACCCAAGTAAACAAAATCGATGGCATCTACACCTCTGTGTAGAGCTACAAGAAATATTGGGGTTATCAGAACCACCTCATTTCTTAATACCAGGATACACTGCAACTATTGATAAATGGTTAGACCATCGCACTCAAAAAGTCCAAGTTTCTGCTGAAGCTTATGCTCCAGTCTTAAGATATCAGATATTACTTAATGCCATTTTTAAGACTGATGACTTGATTTGGCAACCTGCTCCTTGGTCAGAGGAATTTTGTAATCCAATGGTAATTGCTAGTTATTACGACCAGTTTTCTCAACTCTGGGAAAATCATGACCTTGTTGTACATCTTGAGCAGCAAGAGGTTAATCTGGATTCAACTCCAGAGAAATTTTTGACCTCCAGTCTCGACCTACAACTAGAAAAACCAAAAGTTCAAGGGTCTGTTCTTCGCTTATTTGTATCGGGTAACAATATTGGCACTGAGCGGACTCTCAAGAGTCTGCACCAAATATTAGAAAAGTCTCTTTCTCATCCTTATACTTTAAAGGTAATAGATGTGTTGCAAAATCCGGAACAAGCTGAAGCAGATCAAATTACTGCTACTCCTACGCTGATTAGGGTTTGGCCTCTACCTGTGCGGAGAATTGTTGGGGAATTTAATGATGTGGAAAAAATTATTAAGTTGTTGGAAGGTGTTAATTCTAGATTTTAAATGTTAGATTTTTTTAGCGTTTGGTAGTAAAACTTTTCAAATTTATAGTGCTACGCGCTA
This sequence comes from Okeania sp. SIO1H4, assembly GCF_010672695.1. NCBI lineage: Bacteria > Bacillati > Cyanobacteriota > Cyanophyceae > Oscillatoriales > Microcoleaceae > Okeania > Okeania sp. SIO1H4. Next base: position 251,539 of record NZ_JAAHGB010000012.1, on the reverse strand, counting down.
GGGAATAGGGAACAGGGAATAGCAAACTGTCAAAGGGTTTTAGCATTGAAAAATGTCCTAAGAGACTGTTTGTAAAGTTTTGTAGTATACAATGATTGACCTTTAAACTGTAACAACTTGGTTATTTATCCCAGATTTATAGGCTGAAATACCCAATTTGCCAGGGGTAAAAACACTTCATAATTCTTTACAAACGACCTCTAACCAATTCTTGTAGTGCTATAGTATGAAACAACCTATGACATTCCAGCAGCTAAGATGAATTTTTTAGTTGCTGGTAATGCTTGTATACTAACAATTCACTAACTACGGCTTGCTGATTAAATCTAAAAGCATTGACATATAAAGACAAGTGCCTTTTTGGGGTCGAAAAAAGTGTCTGGTTTTCAGCTCTTCATACTCATGCATGGAGCGTATTTTAGGCTCATAGTTGGGCAGAAAAATCATTCTTACAATTGTTATATCATGTCCGCTTAATTAGTGATAATACAGTTTTTAGGTTGTAGGTTGTAGGCGTTATATAGAATCCGGTTATATAGTATATGTTTATAACTATACTTAAAGCCTTCAATCTCCCCTACTCCCCTACTCCTCTACTCCCCCGAACTATATAATAAGTGTTCAACCGGATTTGATATTACTCCTACCTTCTCGCTCCCGATCCATTTCTCCCCTCCTGGGAGGGGGAGGGGCGAGGGGTGGGTTGTCTCCTACCTCTACTACAAGACTTTTGAGCGCAAACCCTAACTAGGTAAACAGACATCAGGAGCGCACAAACCAGGAAAATTTACGGTTGTGACTTCCAAGGTATCTAGCTCAACCTTACGGATAATACAATTATTTGTATCTGCAATAAATAAATGTTGCGCGATCGCACTTAATCCTGATGGCTCAAAAAATTGACAATTAATACCTTGTCCATCTTGATGACCGGCGGTGCCATCTCCCAACATGGTAAGGCATAAACCTGCGTGATATTCTACCCGCTTAATTTTGTGATTATAGGTATCAGCAACCCAGACATAATTTTGGGTATATTCTATTCCCAAACAATGCTGTAGCAAAACTTCTGGACCTCGGCCATCTTTGTCGCCAAAGCCAAATAGTCCTCCACTACCACAAATAGTCCGCACTTTCGGATGCTCATTAATACCTACTGCTCGAATAGAACTAATTTCACTGTCAGCCACAAATAATTCATTGCCATCCGTACTAATACCGCTAGGTTGAGCAAAAGCAGATTCTGTCAGAGAGCCATCTACACAAGCTTCTGCACCAGTCCCTGCATAAGTGCTAATCATCCCAGTATCCAGTTGCAACAGCCAAATTTGATGGGAACCTGCCATAGCAATAAAAATGCGATCGCCTATCTTGTCCACATCCCAAGGTGAATTAAGTCTAGTTTCTCTAGCAACTCCACTATGAGGTGAAATTTGAGAACTTTTTTCTCCAGTACCTGCAATAGTTTCCACCTGCTGAGTTGTAAAATCAATTTTGCGTAAAGCATGATTTTCTGTATCGGCAACATATAAAATTTGATTCTTGGCATCAAAAGTCATACCTTGGGGAGCAAAAAATTGAGCTTCATAAAATGAACCATCAATTAATCCTGCTTTCCCACTACCAATAATGTGTAGAACCTCTCCCTCAAGAGTACTAACAACAATACGATGATGTCCTGAGTCAGCGACAAATAATTGATTAGTATCACTATCAGCGAGAACTTTACCCGGAAAAGCTAAAGGTGTAGTCAAAGGTTGCTTTTGTTTTTCTAGAATTGAGCTAACTTCACTAAAATTAATAGTACCTTTGTCTTGATGTTCTTCTATCAACTTACCAATAATTTCATCCAAGACATCACGTTTACCTTCACCAGAAACAGACCCCACTATATACCCTTCTGGATCGATAATTTTGAAAGTCGGCCATGCACGAACAGCATATTGTTGCCAAACTCTCGAGCCACTGTCTACTAACACGGGATGTCCAATGTCGTAGCGGAGGATAGCTTGACGGACATTTTCCACATCTTTCTCATTCTCGAATTTTGCTGAGTGGATGCCGATAATAGTTAGGCTATCTGGATATTTTTGTTCTAGGAATTTTAGGTCTGGCAGAACGTGGAGGCAATTGATGCAACAGTAAGTCCAGAAGTCGAGGATAACCACTCGTCCTTTTAGAGATTCGAGGGATAGGGGTTTGTCTGTATTTAGCCAGGGATAATTTTGGGGTAGTTTAGGTGCTCTGATACGGGACATAATAATTAATAACTGGACAGTACAAAGTTATGAGTGGAAAGAAACTATGTTAGCAATGGATAATTAGAAATATAGCAATCATATTTCAGTTGTAAGATTTTAGTTGTAATTCTGGGGGAGTGACGTAATATAAAAAAATGTTGATTTATCTTAATTGTTCTTAAACATCTCATAAATCATTCCTGAGCGCTATAGTTTTCATTATCCATTATTCATTAGATTTTTTACCTAACGTTGTCCCTTGCGAGTCATACCCAGTCCAGACAAATATAATTCAGCAACACTATAAACACGAGCAGTTTGGGAGGGATCTTTACGGCGCAAATATTCTTGGAAAATACCTGCATCAATCATTTCCTTAAGACGAGTAGTTAACTCTGTACCTTCAATTTCCCATATTTGTGTTAGTCGATTTTCATCAATGGGGGAGCGTTCACCTTGGAGTTTATCCAATAATTTTTCCAGTTCAGGATATTCGTTACGCACTTCATTGACACGCTGCTTAGATACTTCTGGTAAAGCATCAATTAAAGACTTTGGGCGCAAAATTCTTTCATCAGTAGTATATTCTCTTGACTGAGATTTCTCTATTTTGACTGCTTCCTCTAAAAGCAATATCAAGCTTCGGGGAAAGCGGTTATCTTGACTGTCAGCAGTTCGTTTGCGTACCCAGTTGTGAATGTAACTCTTGTTACCACTACCCATCTTTTCTCCCCACAAAGGAAAAAGACTTTTGCGTAATTGCTCTAACTCAATGTTCTCAAGTCGTTCAAGTTTTACTCCTAATTCCTCATTAATAGTTTGCTTAAGACTGCGAGAATTATTCATAAATTGGCGTAGTATAAGTCTCCATAGATCGGCTTCTTCCCACTTTAACTCAAGCGATCGCCCACTGACGTAATGTCCTTTGTTAGTAAAGTTAAGTTGATTCCAAATGTCCTCTCGTAAAAATATCTTAGGCACAATATATTTAAGATCAATGCCACTTTCTAACCACCAAGCGAGCAAAGCTTCTAATGCTTTCCTTCGCCGTTGATAGTCTTTTTGATTAGAACCAAACCCTACATCTAACTCATCATAGAGTAGCCAAACTCGTCGGTTATTTTGTTGCAACCATGAGTTAATATCTTGTATTTGATCAAAAGTTTCGAGACTAGCTGTTGAAGATTTTGCTTGTTCAACTAACCATGAAACTATATCAGCACTTCTAGGTTTCTCAGTAGTTATTAATGCTTTTAAATTGTCATCAATATTAGGGAGTGAATGTAACTCTGGCAAAGAAAAGCATAATTGCAATAAAGCATAGTTTAACCAAAAATCTTTCCAGTAATCATTGCCCACCTCACGTTCATAACTACCTAGAGCACCACCCTCTAAAATAGAGCTTTTGATTGTAGGTTTACCATGTCCAGCAACAAAATTAACATTGCTGATATCTAAATAATAACTAGCTAGTTTTTTAGCTTCTTCTGGCTGCTCTACAAACAATCTAAATAATATACTTTTTCCTGTACCTTTAGCACCTCGAATTAGCCAATTTTTATCACTTAAAAATTTAGGGAAATCTTCTGTACGTTGAAATATTTCTGGAATTTTTTCTGGTTCTATTTCTTGTGCTGTTGCTGCTACAAAATTCAACTCATATAAAATAGTTGTTTTGGTAGGTTTCTGAACAATAGAGTCAGTTGTAATGCCAAGTTGAACATCTGGTAAACTAGCATCAATTACTTCTGCAATTGGGAGATAATTATCTAGCAAACTTTTAGGTAAATTATTAACGAGACTTGACAAAGTGCTAATGTTAGGATTGTAGTTAATTTCATAGTAAAGTTCGCCGACTGTTATACCACTTGATAACCCCCAATTTTCCTCTATCCAATCTTCAACTTTACTTATCCAAATTTGACGTTGTTCTGCAGCAACAGCAGGCATAGGTGTCAGTACAAAACGTAAATCTGGTTTGCCTCGATATTGGCATTGTTTACTAACAGTTTGTACAATCCAACTTAATCCTTTAAAACTTTGGTCAGTGGGTGAAAAACAGATAATTCCCAAATCGGCTAAATCTAATAAAGCAATAGCGCTAGTATCATTAAATCCAGGACGAGCATCAATTAGAATTACATCAGGATTTAGTTGCTCTTTAATATCTTCAATTAGCTGTTCAACAGGATTATTTTCTCTGCGATAAAAAGCCTGTAAAGTTCCCCGGTCTAGTTCAGCTAAACGATGAATATAATTTTCATTATATTCTCCAACCGGAACTAAAAATAGTTCGCCACGGGCTTTTAATTCTACTTGATAAATACAACTTTCAATAGGAGGAAAATTTTCTTTTGGAGTTAGAAAACGTTGGTACAAATAATCTAATACACCATAATTTTCTCTATCAATTTGCTCAATATCTGACTCCAATAAAATTGAAATTCCTGGTGCTTCTAAATCAAAATCTACTATTACTACTCGACGTTTTTTTTCAGTAGCTAATATTCCGGCAACTAAACCTAGTGCAGTAGAACGACCAACTCCTCCTCTAAAAGAATAAAAAGTTGCTATTAAAGGAGTCTCAAAAACATCTTCTTCATCTGATTCTTTTGGTTCCTCTGGTTCTGGTGACATTAAAATATCTGACCATAAAGGTAACTGAAGTTGAGTATATTCAGGAGGTTGCTCTGTTGCTTCTTCAGGAGTTAATAAGTCGTAACTTAAAATAGGGTATTTGCTTAAATGAAAGTCTATACCCACTAATATTTCATCAATCTTTTGTTCGCGTTCTTCTAAAGATTGTTCCTGAAATAAACTGGTAATAATTAGAATTTTCAGCCAACCTATTGAGGTTCTTTTTACCTTGACTTTAACCTGTGAATCTTCAGGTAATAAACTTTGATTTAAGTGTTCTTGAATTTGCTGCATTAATGCTTTTCTATCTGTCATTGGCTTTCTCCTTGTTTGCTTAATAAATATCTATGTAGTATTTCGACTGCATTAATAAATTTGTTAGCTTCAGTTTCATCGCCCATTCTATTTGAGTATCGTAATTCATCATTTTTCCATAATGATGTAACTGTTATCCATGCTTGTCTGTAAGGGTTATTTATTTGTGGAGATTCAATGACTCTTTGTATATTTGGTAAAGCATCTAATAACTTTATCAAACTATGTAAATCTGAACCTTTTAATCCCTGTTTAAATACTTTTGTATCCTTAAAATTATTTGTAGGTTCCTGATAACAAATGAGAGATTTTAGAGCGCATTCAACAGCATAACCACCCATATAAATAGCACCATTCCATCGTTTTTGACTATGCAGCACTCTAGCATCTTCAAGACGACGACGAGAAGCACCTAACTGAATGCTTCTGCCATAAGTATCTGGCGTATTTGGCAAAAACTAGACCTCTTTTCATTGATTGATAATGGATAATTATATCATGTCCGATGGGGCACGTTTGTGTAAACCCAAAGGTGAATATCTATAGTAAATTTAAATTTTTTTCTTGCTTTTAGGTATTCCTGACTGTTCCTTGTTCCCTGTTCCCTACCTTTGCTATACAATATTGATGCTATCGGACATGATATCAGTCAAATTGCAGGAGGTGTCTAATAGACATCTCCAGAAAAGAGGCAGTAGGCAGTAGGCAGTAGGCAGTAGGGAGAAAGAATTGATAATTTTTGTGTGAGAATTGATTTTATTTTTTATTTTTGGAGATGTCTAATAGCTAAAAGTCCTATATCCATTATCAATTAATGAATCCCTTCTTGCTTCTTCCCTCTTCCTTCTTTCTTCTTCCTTCTTTAAACAGATAACATAATTTGAGAACCTTGAGGGGTTTTACTAACTTCTATTCGTGCCTGAAAAGCTTCTTTAAAATGAGGAATATGAGTCACAGTTAAAATACAGGAAAAATCAGAAGAAATGGCATTAATAGCTGCAATTAATCTGTCGCATCCCTCGGCATCTTGAGTGCCAAATCCTTCATCAATAATCAGCAGTTGTAATGCAGTTCCAGAACGTTGTGCTAATAATTTTGACAATGCTAAACGAATGGCAAAGTTAACTCGAAAAGCTTCTCCACCGGAATAAGTTTCATAAGGTCTTGTTCCTTGAGTATCTGCAATTAAAATATCTAATGTATCTATCCATTTACTATTTTTTTTACTTCCTTTTGTGGCTTTTTGAGTCACGAATTGAATATGTAATTGATTACCACTTAATTTTGCCAAAATCTGATTTGTTTCAGCCTCTAACTGTGGCAAAATATTTTCAATCATTAGCGCCTGAATACCTTTTTTGCCAAAAGCTAAAGATAATTCTTGATAAACTCGATATTGCCGTTTAGCAGTTTTTAATTGTTCCAATTGTTGACTGGTTTGAACTTTCAATTTCTCTAAATGTTGTAACTGCTGTTCTACTTTTCCTAAACTTCCCAACTGTTCATCTAACTGCCGACGACGGTCTTGAATTTTTTTATCTAAAAATAGAATCTTTTCATCCGCATCAGGAGTTTGTTCTAACTGTTGATTTAAAGTAAAAATCTGGCTTTTAATTCCTGCTAAATCTTGTTGCTGATTTTCTATAACTTCCTTCAATTCATTAATTCGTTTTAGTAGGTGGGGATATTGTTTTTGAGCCTGACATAATTTTTCGATACGAGTTAACCAAAATTGTGTCTTTCTCAATTCAGACCTCACACAATTATGCTCTTCTAAATCATATCCAATTTCAGCAATTTCTCTCTCAATCACAATAATTTGCTGTTGTACTTGAGAAGTTTGTTTTTGCTGCTCCAACTCCTGTTTTAAACTAACTATTTGCCCTTCAATTTCTGGCAGATGAACCCTAATTTTCCCCAACTTTGTCTCTGCATCTTTTATCTGCCCATACTTAATTTCTGCCCACCTTAATTTCTTCTCTTCTTGTCTAGCTAAACTATGACTCCGGTCATCATAATTAAGCTGTTGAATTTTTTCCTCTAAAATGCTAATTTCAGCATATAAATTAACTGCAAAATCTCCTGTCTGTAGCGATCGCTCTACTTCTGCTACTTCTTTTACTAACTCTTGCAACAAGGTTTCATCTTTACCAATATTATCCAACTGCGCTTGTAAACTACCTCGACATTCCCGTAACTCATCATATTTCTCTAACTCTCCTTCTATTTGCCGATATTCTGTTCTCAAAACCTGAATTTCCCGCTCAGAAATAGCTAGTTGTTCCCGTGTAACCCATAATAAATCTCTAATTTCCTTTTGCTGACTCTGATGTTTGTTCACAACTAAATTCCAGTGATGTTCATCCAAAGGGCGATCGCATAATGGACAAGGTGGGTACTCTGTCACTCCTATTTCAATATTATCGGTACCTTTATTTAATAATTTCAACTTTTGATCTAACTCGGTAAGTCTAGTTTCGTAGTCTTTTTTATTGCGAACTAAACGTTCGAGAAAATGATGTCTTTCCTGTCCTTTTTCCTGTACCCGTCGCAGATAAACTCGCTTATTATCTAATTTAGAAATTTCTTCTACTACTTCCTGTAATGCTGTCTGTAGTTGAGGTTGCTTTTGCCGTTGAGTTTTTCTGAGTTGCTGCACTCTAGAATTGAGTTCTTCCAAACGAGCGCTCAAACGTGCTTGCTCCCGTTCCAGTTCAGTTTGTAATTTTTGGCGTTGTTGTTGTAGTGGGGTAACTTCCACCTGTAATTTGTCTAGTTCATTTAATTTTGTTCTGGCAGTTTGTAGTTGTTCCAGAGCAGTTTCAATATCAGCACGTTTGCTCAAAATATCTAAATTTTCTTGTTCCTGTTGTTTGAGAGAATTTAACTGTGCTTGATGTTGCTGAATTTTGTTTTGTACTTCTTGCAGTTGTTGACGTTGTTTTTCCTGGAGTTGTTGACGCTGGTTCAGAGCATTTTGATGGGTTCTAAATTTTGCAGATAAATTCTCTTCGGTAGTTTGCAAGTTTTGGAAATGAGCATATCCAGCTTTAATTTCATTTTCCTGTTGCAAAACTGCTAATAGTTCGTCTTGTTGTTGTTGGGTAGTTTTGAGTTCCTGTTGGAGGCGATAACATTCTTGCACCAGTTTGTCATATTGTTGTTGTTGTCCGTGCAGTAGTTTTTCCCAGGTTTGACGATGGTTTTGTTGAATTTGCAGTTGTTTGAGTCGTTCTTTATCACATTCTTGTTGTTGCTGGAGTTGAGTAAGGGTAGTTTGGAGATGAGTCTGTTGTTTAGCGATCGCTTCTTTTTGTTCGAGTTGTTTTTGGTTTACTTCTAAGGTCTGTTCAAGTAATTCCACTTTTGCTTTGAACTGCCTAGCAGTATCTTTAGCTTTTTCCCCAAGGGTGTCATATTGGTCAAGTTTGAGGAGGTTGGCAAGAATTTCTTTCCGTTCATTAGGACGTTTGAGCATAAATTCATCTGCTCTACCTTGACGCAGATATGCTGAGTTCACGAATGTGTCGTAGTCGAGTTTGAGATGTTGGATAATAGTTTGTTGGGTTGCACGGACACCTTTTTGAGTCAGACTTTTAAACCGGGAACCAGTGCTAATTTGAAATTCTAGAGTAGCTGAACTTCCCCGACGACGACCACGAATAACACGGTAAACATTACCGTTGCTGCTAAAGGTGAAGTCTACCCGTACTTCTTTTTCTCCCAGACTGATAATATCATCTTCAGTAGCGGCGCGACTATTTCCCCACACCGACCAGGCGATCGCTTCCAGTAGAGAAGATTTTCCTGCACCATTTGGTCCGCAAATACAGGCAGTATGCAGACCTGTAAAATCTAGAGTTGCTTCCTGATAGCTGAGGAAATTTTTTAGTTGCAATTTTTGAGGAATCATTTTGTTATCGCACTTTTAGTTGTCAAGATTTATTAACAGGACTTACGCACAGACACTAAATCTAATGAGGGCGAATGCCATTTGCGCTCCGCAAAGCTCCGAATTGCGCCCCTACATATGGCGCTTTCAAGGTAAATTTGCGTAAGTCCTGACTAAAATAATGTTTCACTGAGTTTTGTTTTAACTAATTTGGTTGATGTTAATTCACCCTAGTTTTTGCTTTCTTTTCTACGTTACTTTTTAGAAAACAACTATATTAGTCTGGTTATATTTTTCACATTTTACATTAGCACAAAAAAATAACTATTGTGCTTAGGTTTCTATCTGCAAATATAAATTATTGGGCGTTGTCAGAAAAGAAGATAATTCAGAGAATGATCAGCGTCTAGAGTTCAAGGAGAGATGTCATGGAATGTCCAGAATGCCACAGTCACCACATCCATAAAAATGGTCACGTGAAAAGGTAAGCAAAATTATATCTGTGTCAAGTGTGGCCGTCAATTGATCCCAGAATATCAACCCATACGGATATAGTGATGATGCCAAGCGCAACTGCTGGAAAGTGTATGTTAATGGCATGGGTTTTCGTGCCATAGAGAGAATTACAGGAGTTTCACGCACAACGATTATTGATGGGGTCAAACTTGTGGGAACACTTCTACCAGATGCCTATGAGGCAGAAACTATGCCAGAGGTCGGAGAATTGGATCAACTAGAAACCTTTGTCGGAAAAAAAAATCAAATCTGGCACAGGAGCTGCTGTAGACCATTTTCCCACCGGGATTTTAGGTTGGGTAGTAGGTAACCATAGTGCAGAAACATTTATGGTACTATGGCAGACTATTTCCTGGTGGAAATGTTATATCAAATCCGGTTAAACAGCCATAGAATGGTTAAGTTAGGAGTCCTCAGGAGTCAGTCGGACCTCCTCAGGAGGAGAAAGAATTACAAAGATAAACGTAGTTATGGCGATTGAAGATTTTTTTTATGTCCAATTAAACGGATTTGATATTACTTTTGGGTGAGGAATGGTAATCCAGTTTATAGCAAATTTATTCCGGCAGGAGATCAGATTGTGAGCAAGACTTACATGACTGGTGTAGAGGGAGAAAATACACGCGCTACGTCATTACTGAGCTATGTTAGATAGCAAAACCTTGTGCTATTCCAAGTCTGTTGAAATGTTAAAGCACTCAATTGACTACTGATTCATTACCTTAAGTTTAAAGAGGTCCCTGTTCCCACCCTGTCCCTATAATTCATCTTTTAATCTGACAACGCCAATTATTGAGCTTCCTATGGTAGACTAAATCTCATTTTTTCTACATTTGGTGTGATTAATTTCTTGTTTACACTATATGTAAATTTTCTAGGGGTGGCGATCGCTAAAAGTTGATTTATAAACTTGTTTCCCTGGTGTTAGATGATAAGTATTATACCAAGGGTAATAAATGTTTGCTACATTTTCTTGAGTAGGGGAGTAGGGTAGTAGGGGGCGAACGGCCGTTCGCCCGTACAGAGAAGTAAACATCAGAATTATTAATACGCTACTGACTAATCATTATCAAAAATGTGATTCCACCTGTGTTAATTACTTAATAATTGAAGTTTCACCTAAACTTAATAATTGAAGTTTCACCTAACAAAAGCATTCTTTTTTCACCCTTGGTATTAGAGAGCTTCTATTTCTCAATGGTGCTAAACAAGTTCAACTTCATTTAAAAACCTAAATATTATTGATTTATCGAAATTTACAGTCGTGCCAATTGAGCTGTTTTTTGAGGGTTTTATCTGTTTCGTTTTGAGCCGTAATATCAAATCCGGTTGCATAACTTCACTTCAATGTTTATAATAATAATATTGTCAGGCTTAATATCTCTATATAATTATATTCCTTTGATGAAAATATTCAAAAATATCTAATAATTTGAGTGTAAAATGTACAGCATCAAAGATATTCATTACACCTTCTGCTACAAAATTTTCTAATCTACTTCCTTCTATCAATTCAGTCACCATGTAGAGAGGAATATCTTCCTGAAAAAGTTTTGTCTTGACCACCACCACCAATATATTCAAATTTTTCCCAATTTTCATCCCAAGGTTTAGGTTTACTTTTACTTTTGCTCATAATTACACTGACTGAAACGCACAAATGTTATTATATAGAGCTTCGCTAGGGGTTTACTTACAAGTTATAATCAAATATAGTCAATGAAAAGTCGCTCAAAAGGAGATAAATACTTAGATGGTGATCGCTTAGAGTGTGAGGTCTTAAAATCTAATTTGATTCAGAAAAAATAGGGTTGAGCATTCTCTACTGACTACTAAATTGAAGTGAGGTTCTTCAACCTAATTTTATCTGATATTATGTGTGTTTAATTAGTGATAAAAAAACTTTCTCCTCCTCCTACTCTTTCTTCATTCTTTAACCTATCCCACTAATAATACTTTTGCTAAAAACTCTAAATATGTTGATAGTTAAAAACGAAAAATCAAGCTTTTAAAACACATTTTACTTAAACAAATAAACTTGTTAAAAATAGTGGGATAGCTTCTTTCTTCCTGAAACCTGACTCCTGACTCCTAACTTATTACTTATGACTCCTCCGTCGTTATTTATAACTGTTCAAGGGAATTTGATATTATTTCTCGCTCGCTACTTAATTTTTTCCCCATACAAAAACAACGCCTCAGTCTTACTCACTCAGTGACTTCCTTCAATTTCTGGATTATTTCTGGAGTTGCACTAAGTCATAAAATAAATCTTAGTTACATTGCTCCCCTTTTACCATTTAAGGAAGTATTAGTTTTCTATTTTGGCGTTGTTTTTGATTATTTAAGGAGACAGATTTTCGTAGATTTAACAGCTTTGTAACCTCCTGAGTTCCTGAAATTATTTCCTCTGTTTTAATGAATTTTAAATGAAGTTTAACTCAAATCTCAACTTGAGTAATCTTTACTTCCTTACCGTTACAACTTGAGGAATTATCAGCTTCTGCCAAAGAAGTTGCTGTTGTTGAATCACACAGATAACTAGAGTTAACAGTATTTTTTTCCTCCTTATTTTTAATGTCAACTACTTAACTAACAATTAAGGTTGACAACAACCTGTTTCTCGGTCAAAACCTTAACACTCAGTATTAAGTTATAACTCTTTGATCGAAGAAGATGAGGTTATGAATGTTTGAAGCTTTGCTGCTTCAATTACTAATCTAACACTGTTACTAATAATTACAAGACAATTTAACGAAACTTTACTTTATTTTTTTAAGTCAATCTTTTCAAACAATAACACCCACCTATACTCACTTTATTACTTCCTTTTTTCCTCTTTAGGTCTTGGATGCACAGCTTTAAATTCACTGTACTAATCCCAAATTTTTAGGAAGTATTCGCTTTCTAGATGGGTGTTATTCCGACTTTGTATTGAGATTAACTTAAAATTTAACAGCTTTTTTTTTCCTCCTTGGCTGAGTAATTTCCTCTACATTATTCAATATTAAATAGAGTTAGAATTTTTCAAAAATTCAAATTCATTGCTCCCCTACAAATATTTGAGGAAATATCAACCACCGTTGGTAGCTGTTGGAATCTAAATGAACAGATGATGAACAGGTTAAACAGTTTTTTGTTACCTCCTAAGTTATTATTTTAACTTTTGACATCTGCTAAAGAAGCCTTTTTGCTTCTTCATGTTTTTAATTTAGCACTATCAATCAACTATGCAAGTTAATTTAACGAAACTTCACTGAATAGCTTTTCAATACCTTTGAGATTGTAAATATAGGTTAAATTTTAGTCATATTTACTATATAATTAAAATCTAAGTAAAACTCTGATTAGGAGATAATTTAGTATTTAGGAAAGTAACAATATATGGTGTTAAGAATTGAAAAATTAATAACTTTGAACACCGTTATATGCTAGACAGCAATCGCAGTATTCAGAAAACAAGAAAATACTTCCCAAGTTCACCATCAATTTTCACCTCACTTTCTATTTATAATAATTTATCCTTTCGATTTCTGATTTTTATTGAGACAATGAGGTAGAATTGTGGGATTCTAATGAATATACAAACTACTAATTAAGTAAGTATCTAAAATCTAAAAAAGCTAAGATAGTAAAATTACACCTAATTGGCCTATAACTAGAATGTTAAAAACATCAATTCCATCACTACGAGAACAACAGCACCCCTTAATATGCCAACTAGCAGATACCATAGAAGCAATTTGGCAACGTTACCTGGACTTACAACCATATTACCTACCCGCAGAACTAGGGTATGTAGAAGGCCGTCTCGAAGGAGAAAAACTAACAATAGAAAACAAATGTTATCAAACCTCCCAGTTCCGCAAGCTACATCTGGAACTGGCCAAAGTAGGTCAAAGCTTAGATATATTACACTGCGTAATGTTTCCTAGAACAAGTTATGCCCTACCTATATTTGGCACAGATTTAGTGGGAGCAAGAGGTCAAATAAGTGCAGCAGTAGTCGATCTATCACCCCTCAATCAAGAAAGGAAACTGCCACAAGTCTATAATTACCAACTTAAAAACTTACCAATAAAAGAATTTTCTTATCCTCGCCAACTTCCTAAATGGGGCGAAATATTTTCAGAATTTTGTCTATTCATACGACCTAGTGATTTAGACGAAGAACAAAAATTTCTATCTATAGTGGAATCTTACCTAGAAATACATTGCCAACAAGCGATCGCCCAAAAACCTGTTACCTCAGAACAACAACTTGAGATTCTTAAAGCTCAACGCCATTACTCTAGTCAGCAGAGACAAAACGACAAAACTCGCCGAGTCTTGGAAAAAGCTTTTGGGCCTGAATGGACAGATTATTATTTGACAACTGTATTATTTGATAGTCCTGATTAATGATTACAAAAGAAATTGCGAATAATTTTTTTTGATTTGTTATATCATGTCCGCTTAATTAGTGAGAATAAAGTTCTTAGTTGGTAGGTGTAAATTCAAGAGGGAACACTGGAAACGGAGCAGAAGTTTGGGATATTTCTTCCAGATTTAGAGGATAACATTTTTACTATATTTAATCATCCGGACATGGTATTTAATATATATTAAAGATTGTAGAGACCTTCGATTAAACATATCTACAACTCAACAAATTCGAGAGTCAGTAGCTAATCTAAATTGTATAGTAATTTCAAATAAGAATGAAACACTTTTTCGGCTGAAAGTATTTCCAGACGAGGAAACCTTACCGGGTTCTGACCATTTGCGTCTGTCGCCGACGCGGGGTGACACCCCTGTTCTCTGTTCCCTGCTATAAATGCGACGCAAAATGTGCAAATGTATTGAGAATTTAAACCCAATTTTTTAGGCAGAAACTGTACATCAAATCATAGAAATTTTTAGAATTAATAGGATTAGGAGAATGAGTACATTACTACCCTAAGAGTTTATATGGCGAGCAAAAGTAAAGGGTAGCTCGCTCATGCTTTAATAATTAAACCTAAGTTAGTATTGCAGTAGATGAACCCACGGTTGCTTTAGATAGTAAATCTGGTATAAATATAGTTGAAATTATGATAGTTTAAATTCTGCAAAATTTAGCTAGTAAAAAGAAGAAAATTATATTTATTTTTACTCGCAATTATCGCATTTTATCAAAATAATATCATGTCCGCTGGTATCGTTCGTGTAAACCCAAAGGTGAATATCTACAGGAAATTTAAGTTTTTTTCTTGCTCTTAAGTATTCTTGCCTGTTCCCTGTTCCCTGTTCCCAGCTCCGGTGTTCCCTACCCTTGCTATACAATACCGATGCTACCGGACATGATATAATTGGGTCGCGCCACCCCGCCTTTTAAGGCGAAATATTTTTGGAACCTTGCTCAAATTCCCCGTTACAAAAATAACTCCTGATTTCTGACTTCTGACTTCTGACTTCGTTATATCATGTCCGCTGGTATCCTTTGTGTAAACCCAAAGGTGAATATCTACAGGAAATTTAAGTTTTTTTCTTGCTCTTAAGTATTCCTGACTGTTCCCTGTTCCCAGCTCCGGTGTTCCCTACTCTTGCTATACAATACCGATGCTACCGGACATGATATTAAATGTTGCTAACCTGATAGTTAAAATTGAAGATTTTTACCTGTTAAGCTAGGCATATTTAAACACAATAAAATCAAACTAGTCAATTTCCACTCATTAACATTTCGCTACACTACATGATTCCTGAAGTCTGCTTTTCTTCTTCTTTGTTCCTTTTTCCTGACTTTAATTATTTCCGAATTTGAGTATTTTTAGCATTATTTTTAATTGGGTAGTGCAGAGCGCAAAGTGTGGGAGAAGTAATTAGGTCGTTCCAACTCTAAGGAGTGATACTGCGCTCTGCAATGCTCCGCGAACGCGTTCCTCAGCTGTTTGTGCAGCAGTATTTTCTTTGCGACTATGAACCCAAATCCAATTGAAGTAGGCCATACTGCTGATGCCACGCTCCGCGAATGCTAACCTAACCGTTATCTCTGTCTGTGCCCAGACCTTACCAAATTTATTCTGGGGTGCGATGCCACCTACCTATCTGCTGTGTCTGGTCTTTAAACTTGATATGCTTTACTTCTGGAGGCAAAACTCGCTCATACCCACCCTAATCATCAGTATGCCACTGCCAGTCAGTTAGTTTTCCCTTCTGTGTTGGTGATTAATTCTGTATCGGAACTGGTCAGTGTGTTTGCTGACACGAGTGGCCAAAATTAATCCACGTTCTGGATGCTTGAGTCATCCCAATCCAACAATCACATGAGTGTCAATTCATTCATCTGACAGTGTTTTTGTGTTTTGAGTCCGTCTTACATTCTGGGGAGATCCCAGAATTACGCACTCGCTTTTTTTTGGACAAATGACCAAAATTCGTCACTACTGACTTGTGAGGTTTCTATATGCGCGTACATGGGCATTATGAATCATTTCCACACTTTCTTGATACACTACCTTTAATTGCACCTTTTGTTTTCCTTTTTGCAGATACCTGCATTCTTGCTCCTTTAGTATTTTTAACATTATTTTTAATTGCACCTTTTATTTTCCCTTTTGTAGATACCTGCATTCTTGCTCCTTTAGTAGTATTTCTTTTACTTACAGTTGATCTGAATGGAGGTGGAGGTGGAGGTGGAGGTGGAGGTGGAGGTGGAGGTGGACTAACATTTCTTGCTGCTGGTCGGTTAGTACGAAATAGAACTCCATCATTAGATTGCTCTAGTACCAACATCGGTGTTGGTTTTGCTTTTTGATCCCAATCAATATGTACAATTCGACCTTGAATAGTAGGAGTCCAATTATCATGATCGTCACTAGGACTAAGGTAGGTTTCTAAACAATCAATAATTTGATTAATAGTTTGAGAAGTTGCCTGAGTTGGTAATTTTGTTAGTTTGATTGACACCCGAAATAACACTCTTTTTTTCAGATCTTTGCCTGGTTCCCCAGTATCATATTCTACATCAAACATAGAATCAATTTGTCGCCCACTTGGGTTTCCTTTTTCTCCTGCTGCTAATGGAGTAGGACGCAATACAATACTAATTTGTTGTTTAACTTTTACCTTAATTTGATTGACAATAGCAAAGTGAAAAACTTCCTCTACCATCCGCATTCTTAAGTAGTCTAAGTTAAACTCTCGCGAATGGATTAGGTCAGGATTTTTTTCCATTTTTGAGATAGTTGCTACAGCCAATTTATATTTTTTACGCAGGTCTTTATTTCTAAATCCTTCCATATTTAGTTTTTTATTAAATTGCTTCATTTTTACTTGGTGGAATATACCCATAATAATCACTAATAGTAATAGTAGTCCAGATGCAGCCATCCAAATATATTCTGATTTTTGCAAAGTTACTTGTGGTGCTGGTGAAGCTTGGGTTAACCTTGGTTCCACAATAGTAATTGGTGTTAACATAGGTTTTAAATAAAATTTGACAATTAATTTACAGAAATTTAAAGTTAAAATCAGGGAGTTAATATTTTCAGGATAAATACCTGATGGTTATAGTTGGTAGAAAATAGTTGAAGTTATTGATTGGCTAAAAAACTATAAACAGGTTAAAAATTACTACAATTACAGGTATAGTAAGCATCTTGATAATTTGAATTTTAAATATATTACAGAAAATAAACTATAAATTTGTCTTATTTTTATCTGTTTTTAGGCCGCCTTAAATTCTGATAATATCTCATGGTTATCCACTAGCTTTTGATTGATTTTATCCACAAAGTATCATATAAAATCTAGAGTTTTTTTGTTTGATTTTCTGTAAAGTGTAAGCATTTCCTGCGGAATGCTGTGCAAATAGCTATTAGCTGTATGCTCTCAGCAACAAGGATCTCTCCTTAAGGACAGTGTTGAAATTAATATAGACTTTAAGGGCAAGGGATATAACTTTTGTAGTAAGACAATTAATAAAGCTTTGATCGTAAACTAAAAGCAATAGCTGATAGCTAATAGCTGACTGCTGAATGCTTATTGTCAAGTAAAGATTGATTGTCTAAATAATCAAAAATAAATCCTAAACCAGCTAGCCAATTTTCCAGCCTCATAGAAATTGATAGGCAATTCTAAATTAAGTTAGAACTTTTTCAAGATTACTCAAAAAATCAAGGCTATTCAAAAAATTTTTCTAAAAGTTAACTCATCATTTAGGAATCATATTAGAAATTAGACATACATTTAATTTATGCACAAAAATTAAGTAAGATATTTAAAATCTTTGAACTACTACTCTATAATAGTAATAGTAAATATTATACTTTATATAAATTAGGGAAAATACATAAATTGTTAAAACCTTTGTAAAGGAATAAATTGTCATAGACAATATAACTAAAATATCATCAAAATTTTCAGCAGAAATACTGAAAAAAAACAAGAAATTAGTATTGCTGATTACTTTAATCAAACTAGAATATACGAAATCATTCTTATTTCTGAATTGTGGCCTACAAACCCCTCCATCACAAATATCGTCCTCAGACTTTTGCTGACTTAGTGGGTCAGGAAGCGATCGCCCAAACCCTCACAAATGCTATCCATACTGAACGAATAGCTCCAGCATATCTATTCACAGGACCGAGAGGTACAGGGAAAACTTCCAGCGCCAGAATTTTTGCCAAATCTCTCAACTGTCTCTCCCATGACCATCCTACCCCCAGTCCTTGTGGTACTTGTGATGTTTGTATAGGTATTACAAAAGGGTCAACTCTGGACGTAATAGAAATTGATGCAGCTAGCAATACTGGTGTGGACAACATTCGGGAATTGATTGAAAGATCCCAGTTTGCACCTGTTCAATGTCGTTATAAGGTATATGTGGTCGATGAAGTCCATATGTTATCTGTGTCAGCTTTTAATGCTCTACTCAAAACTTTAGAAGAGCCACCAAACCGAGTGGTCTTTATTCTGGCAACTACAGACCCTCAGAGAGTTTTACCGACTATTATCTCCCGTTGTCAAAGGTTTGACTTTCGCAGAATTCCTCTAGAAGCGATGGTTGGACACTTGCAAAAAATTGCTACGGAAGAAAAAATTGAAATTACCACTGAAGCTGTCCAAATGATAGCTCAAATTGCTCAAGGTGGACTGCGAGATGCAGAAAGTTTGTTAGACCAGTTGAGTTTATTGGCAGGTGAGATTACAGTTGAACGAGTATGGGACTTGGTAGGGGCAGTGCCAGAGCGAGATTTAATGTTACTTTTAGAAGCGATCGCCTCTGATAATTCTACGGAAGTTTTGGAATGTACTCGTCAAATAATGGATCGGGGTCGAGAACCGATTATTGTATTACAAAATTTAGCAGGATTTTACCGAGATTTATTAATAGCAAAAACTGCACCGACAAATGGAAATTTAGTGGCGTTGACAAAATCTACTTGGGAACAACTTTGTCAAGTTTCTCAAACATGGGATATTAGCACTATTTTAGCCGGTCAAAAGCATTTACAAACTTCTGAAGTACAAATTAAAAATACGACTCAACCTCGTTTATGGTTGGAGGTCACTTTGTTGGGATTATTGCCTGCTGCATTGGCAAGTTCGAGGGTAATAGTCGAACAGTTACCTCAAAGACAAACAAGTCAAAATATTTCGGTTCAAAGTACTTCTAAAAGTTCTAGTCAACCACAAGCAAAGCCTCCTATTTATTCACCTCCAAAACAGAAAATATCGGAGGTAAAAGAAATTCCGACTGCATCAAAAAATGAGGAAAATTTAGTTCCTTCGGAAGCTGTTAATGTTAATCCTAAAGAAGTTGATTTACAAGAAATTTGGCAAAGGGTACTTGCTGAAGTTAAATTAAGTACCCAACAGTTACTACTTCAACCTCAGCCTCAAGTTATATTATTAGGGTTTAACAATCAAGTAGCGCGTATTGGTGTTAGTTCTGATAAATGGCAGAAAATGGTAATGTCTAAAGTTGCTAATATTGAAGCTGGGTTTGAGAAGGTTTTTAAGACTGCGGTAAAAGTTAAAGTAGAAGTAACAAATACCAAGGGAAAAAATCAAAGTGTTAGTGAAAATATTTATCCCAATAATAGTAGAAGAGAAAGAAACATAACTAACCATGAAAAACATCAAGAAACCTCTAACTCTGATGATGAAGTTATAGAAGATGAACCAGAAACAATCCAAAAATCTAATACAATAAAATCGGACAGAGAAAACAGATCTATGCCAGATATTTCTTTGTTTCAACCACAGTTGGATAATGTAGCGAAACAGGAAAAATCTCCTGAAAAAGAAAGACAAACTGTAGCAGTTGCCACTCGCCGAATAGCTGATTTTTTTCAGGGAGAAATAGTAGATATAGAGTTAATTAAATCAGCAGATAAAACTGATTTATCTGCTGCATCAGAGTCTTCTCAGTTATCGGTTAACTCTCAGATTTTTGAGTCTGAAGATAGTAATATTGGCATAGATGAGCCAGAAAAAAATGAAGACCTTGAACTTGATGATGATATTATATTTTAACTAGCTGGTAGCTTATACCGTCTGGAAAAAATATTCGGTAGTGCAGAGCGCAAAGTGTGGGAAAAGCAATTAAGTCTTTCCACTTCCAAGGAGCAACTGCTAATCCTGCCCTTTGTGCTGCTGTACTATCCTTTCTACTATGAACCCAAATCCAATTGAAGTAGGGGATACAGCGTTTCGCCACGCTCCGCGAACGCCAAGCTTACTGTTACCTCCATTTGTTGCCAGAGCTTGCCAAATTTATTCTGTCGGCAATACCATCGACTAGTCTGCTGTCTGATAATTCCATTTGTGCCTTCCAATTACTGTGTCTGGTCTTTACCAATGATGTGTTCTACCAATGGGGGTAGAACTCCTTCATACCCTCCTCAATCATCAGTATGCCATTGTTTAGAGTTAATTTTCCCTTCTGTGTTGACGATCAATTCCTCAATGAACTGCTCAGTATGTTTACCAACTCTAGCACTCAGCATTACAGCGGTTTTCCTGCACGGTAGACCACAGTAGGGACGTTCCTTAAATCCCACATTCCGCACGACAAAATGTAGTATGTAAAAGTTAGAAAACTTGAGTAAGTATTGATATAGCAATGTGCGCTGGCATATTTACAAATTACAGGAGGTGTCCAATAGCTAAAAGTCTTATATGATTCCTACGGAATGCTTGCGCAAACAGATTTTTATTCCCCCTATTGCCTTCCGGAGCTGTTGCCTGTTGCCTGCGCGCAGCGCTATAGTGCTCAAAAAGACTTGCTCACTGCTGCTGAGTATAAATTCAACTATAACTGTGCCAAAATATGAGGTTATATCATGTCCGTTTAATTGGACATAAAAAAAATCTTCAATCGTCATAACTACCCTCATCTTTGTAATTCTTTCTCCTCCTGACTCCTGTCTCCTGACTCCTGAGGACTCCTAACTTAACCATTCTATGGCTGTTTAACCAGATTTGATATTATATCATGTCCGGTTGAATACTGATAAATAAACGACGGAGGAGTCAGGAGGACCGAGTCAGGAGGGAAGAAAGAAGAAGCAAGAAGTAATAAGAAAAAAGAAAGATGTTTATGAAACTTTTGAGGGGCAATTTTTATGTTTGGAAGCTGTTCCTGCTACAACAAGTGCAAAGGAAGAAAGTCAAATAATTTCTGAGGTGGAAAATATTGGTGATGGAGCTGTTAAATTTAATCATCTTTTTAATCAATTAATTAACAAATGGCAACAAAAATTTGATGAAATAACTAAAAAACATCAAAAAGTAGTAGTTTGGGGTGCTGGTTCAAAAGGTTTGACATACTCTCCGGCTGTTAGGCGCGGAGATTCTCCTGAAACCAGGATTCTTGGTTTGCGTTCCGCAAGGCTACGCCAACAACGAGTCCACTTAAATTAAACACCTTGCGGCACCTAACCCAGAGATGGTTCTCACGCCTGCGCGTTTGCTCTATTCCAAGAGCCTGTGGACCTATGCCCTACGGTACAGTTCAAACCTTAAAAAAACTTTGGTTCTCTGATACTTGTTGCTTAGAGCAATTCCTAAGTACAAGCATTCCTGTACAAAACCCCATAACTCTAGTTTTCAAGGTGCAAACGCTACAAGTTAGGTAGCTATAGGTTTTTAGAGCGGTTGAATACCTTTGCGCTTTTTTAAGCATAACATAAAGTCCCCCTTTTAGGGGGAGGCTTTAAACCCAATTTTTCGGTAACTTTTTTAAATTTATTGAAAGAATATAATGATATTGAATATGTTGTAGACCTAAATTCTCGCAAACAAGGAATGTATATTGCTGGAGCTGGTCAAAAGATTGTTTCTCCAGAATTTTTAAAAGATTATCAACCAGAAATAATTATTATTATGAATCCTATATACGAGCAAGAAATTAGACAGCTTACTTATCATTTAGGTTTAAAGTCAGAATTTATTTTGGTTTAGATTAAAATTGGGCGTTGCATCATCATAGGATGATTTTAATATGTGTCAAAAAATTTGTTTTGATCTATCAACATTTTCAGATACGTGCAAATCTGATTATCATCCCGCAATTATGCAACGTCTCTTCTCCCCTCTCTCCTAGATAACCAAACGCCTTCTTCCTTCTGCTATATCTTCTAAATTTGCCATAATCTCACTGTTCCATCCTCACTCCCAGTCGCAATCAATTTACTGTCTGGACTAAAAGCAATATCATTCACAGTATCTGTATGTCCAGCCAATACCTTAATTTCTGTAGCTGATTTTGTATCCCATAACTTGACAATACCATCCCTATCTCCAGCAGCTAAAAACCTACTATCAGGACTAATTGCAACACTCTCTACTAAGTTGTCATATCCTTCTAAAATTGTAACTTCATCCTGAGATACCATATTCCATAAATGCACTTGCTCGCAACTGCTAAAGCTTAGAAACTGACCATCGTTACTGAACGCAACATTACTTATGCAATTAACGCGACTCTCCAAAATATTGATTTCTGTCTCAGAAGCAATATCCCATAACCTCACAGTACCATCATCGCTACCAGAGACCATAAACTTACCGTCAGAACTAAAAACAACACTTTGAATATAGTCTGTATGTCCCAAAAAACTTTTGACTACTTGCTTTGATGCAATTTCCCATAAATTTAGATGATGTTCTGAATTAATAAACGCTACTAATTTTAGGTCTGGACTGATAGCAATAATTTTCGGGCAACTATTTCGCGGTATCTGAATATAAGTTTTTGATTGATTTTTCCACAAGCATATCTGATTAAAGTTGCCATCAGAAATCAGACTACTGCCAAAAACAAAACAATAATCATCTGAGTTATTAGATGTAACTGTTTGCACCCACTCCATATCTGAGACTATTGTTTCGATCTTTTCTCCAGAAAGGATATTCCATAATTGGATTTGATTACGACTGACAATAGCTAGAAATTTTCCATCAGAACTAAAAGCCACTTTTTTGATGAAAAAATTTGTTTGAGTTTCCAGCACTGTCATCGTTTTTCCCGATGGAATTTCTAAAATATTTACTCGATCGTAACTGCTAGCAGCCAAAAATTCACTATTAGGACTAAAGGCAATACTACCAATGTAATTAGGATGACCGGGTAATGTGACTATGTTTCTTTGCGATGCCAACTCCCAGATTTGATTATCAGCAGCTAGGAGGCGACTGTCAGAGCTAATAGCAGCATTGTTATGCCATGAGTCAAGAAATTTTGACTCGGTTCCTGCTACCATATCCCATATATGTAAACCATTACTCCCGCAAACAATTAATCTGCCGTCTGGACGAGAAAATACAAAATTAGAGGGAAAGTCTGTTTCCCCTGCCATCGTTTTTACTTGAGTTGCAGATGTTATTTCCCAGACTATAAGATCACCTATATCTATAAATGTAGCTGCTAGAAATTTACCATGGGAGGCGATCGCTACACTCACTACTTCTAACTCTTCTTCAGAATAAGATAATTGTATCGCTGGAGTCTCTGTTGTCGATGCTAAATTCCAAAACCTGACAGTACCTTTATTATCTCCACAGGCAAGAAACTGACCTTGAGAACTAATGGCAATACAAGTTATTGTTATATCATCATCAGTTTGTATTTGCAGTTGTCGCAAAAGTTGCCTTTGCCGTAAATCCCAAATATAAATTTTTTGACCCCAACCTAATGCTAGTGTTGTACCATCGTGACTTATTGTGCCACATTTTGCCGGGGAGTCGATATCCCACAGTCGTTGCCAATTATTAATATCGTATAAGCTAGTACCACCACTGGCGCAGATTACTAATAAATCGTTATTCAGGAATTTGATTTTGTAGATATGTCCCAAGGCTATTCGTTGAGTAATTCCTGCTTCTTTTAAGCTAGGTAAAACTACTTGCAATTGATTGGAGTGAGTGTACATTTTCAGCAGCCAAATATAGGGGGATATAACAGAAATATTATCTCAATTTTCAATTTAACAAAGTGTTGGGCCACTCAAGAGTTTTATAGGGCAAGGCAACAGGCAACAGTGGGAAGAGTATTTCTCTGTCTTACCGAAAAATTGTGGTATAAAGCCTCCCCTTTTAAGGGGATAAAAAGCGGTCGTTAGCGGAGCTTCCCGTAGGGTGGGATGGATGGGTTTCCTAACCATATCCAATCGACCAAGAGAAGAAAAAATTTCATGATTAGTCAATCCTATCCGTTTTAAAGGAGAGGTAATTCTAAATTCTTAATTCTTGAAGGTTCATCATTAATCTATGTCCTAACCAACTGGTTCCTTGCTATATACTCAAATTATTTGAATTTTCAAAAAAAAATTTCTTGAGTTGGTAATAAGTATTTATTTATCAAAATAATTGGGTCGCGCAACCCCACCTTTTAAGGCGAAATATTTTTGGAGCGAAGCTCAAATTCCCTACTTCCCCTCCTGGGAGGGGGAGGGGCGAGGGGTGGGTTAACTATAGAGCAATATTTTTGTTGATTCCAACTTCGGTCTTTCGGTAGTGCGAAAACTATAACGTCTTAGTTTTTGGTTTGAGACAGACTCAGAATATAGTGCAATATTTTTGTTGATTCCAACTTCTGTCTTTCCTTGTCCGTAAAACTACAACGTCTTAGTTTTTGGTTTGAAACAGACTCAGAATATAAGGCAATATTTTTGTTGATTCCAACTTCGGTCTTTCGGTAGTACGAAAACTATAACGTCTTAGTTTTTGGTTTGAAACAGACTCAGAATATAAGGCAATATTTTTGTTGATTCCAACTTCGGTCTTTCGGTAGTACGAAAACTATAACGTCTTAGTTTTTGGTTTGAAACAGACTCAGAATATAAGGCAATATTTTTGTTGATTCCAACTTCGGTCTTTCGGTAGTACGAAAACTATAACGTCTTAGTTTTTGGTTTGAAACAGACTCAGAATATAGGGCAATATTTTTGTTGATTCAAACTTCGGTCTTTCGGTAGTACGAAAACTATAACGTCTTAGTTTTTGGTTTGAAACAGACTCAGAATATAAGGCAATATTTTTGTTGATTCAAACTTCGGTCTTTCGGTAGTACGAAAACTATAACGTCTTAGTTTTTGGTTTGAAACAGACTCAGAATATAAGGCAATATTTTTGTTGATTCCAACTTCGGTCTTTCCTAGTGCAAAAACTACAACGTTTTAGTTTTTGGTTTGAGACCAACTCAGAATATAGCGATCGCCCGACTCTATTTTGATTGGCTTTTCATTATAACTACAACGTCTTAGTTTTTAGATTTTGGATAAAGTCAGAAGGTACTGAGTCCTAACTTTTAACTTCTCAACTAGAAAGGCCAGCACAAAACCTAAAATATCTCCCACGATATATATATAGGTTAGACTAGGAGAAAATATTTTTAACTAAAGCTGGAATTAACTTTTCTACTGTCGAAGCAGATAAAAAACCAAGAGTATAAGGTTCTTCACTAATAGCTACAGCATAAGAAGATTTTAAATAATCTAAATAATCAGAATTATTCTCTAGATATGTCTGAAAAAATGCAAAACTAAAAGCATCAATATAAGATTTAATTACTGGGGAACTGGCACTAACTAACTGATTTAAAGAATCATCATCTACAGATTCTACATTTTGAATTTCAGTAATATTAAAATCTAGATGTTTTGCTCCTTTTGTCAACATAAAATACTTTTCTGTTACTGGCAACCAAGTAAAGGGATAAACTTGTTCTATTACTACGGGGGTTAATTGGTCTTCACTACCAGCAACCCACAAAATCGGTATATTAATATGACTTAAACCAGATTTACCAAATATACTGCTATTTACTGGGTCTATAATTAATACTGACTTAATTCTTTTATCTCGTAAATCATAATTTTTTTGAGGTAAGTCTAAAGCACGACATTGTAAAAATAAGGAGGGATTTAAAGATTTAATTTGGGGTAAACAATCTTGTTTTAGTTGTGCAAAATTAATTTTTGCTCCTGCTAAAGCTAATGTTGTATAAGCACCAAAAGATTGACCTGCCATGCCGACATTTTTTAGGTTTAGTTTTCCTTGATATTGAAGTTTATTGCGACGTTCAAGTTCATCTAATAAATAGGTAATATCTAGGGGTCTATTAATAAATTCTCTGAGTTGAAATATTTCTGTTTCTTTTCCTTCTAGAAAAGCTTGAAAATGATTAAAGTCACTGCCTGGATGTTGTATTTTTGCTACGGCAAAACCATGAGAGGCTAAATGTATGGCTAAATGTTGCCATTGACTAAGTTTTGCTGCTAAACCAGGGGAAAGAATAATTAGTGGAATAGTTTGAGTTTGTGTTTGGTTAGATGGTAAATAAAGATTAATTAGAAATTGGCGGTTACGACTTTTATC
This sequence comes from Okeania sp. SIO1H4, assembly GCF_010672695.1. Lineage (NCBI taxonomy): Bacteria > Bacillati > Cyanobacteriota > Cyanophyceae > Oscillatoriales > Microcoleaceae > Okeania > Okeania sp. SIO1H4. The sequence continues at coordinate 225,088 of NZ_JAAHGB010000012.1, read as the reverse complement.
GTTGAGGGTTAGAGTTTCTTGATAGAAGGAAATATTGCCTGGTTGGCGTAAGTCTGGCAATGTGGAAAAATCTATTTTTTCTTCTGTAGAAGCAGCGGTTAATGTGATTTGTTTAACTTCTTTAAGTAGTTTTTCTGTATCTTCAAGTAAGGCAGAAAATTCTCGATTTACTGCCAGAATTTTCCGAATATTAAACTGTACTTCTCCCGGAAAGTTTTGCAAAACATTGATAGGTGTAAAATCTTGAGATTTCGCAGTTTTAATTAAAGCCTCTCTCAGAGCGATCGCTCCATTATTTCTACCTTGAGTTTGAATCATTTCTCCTAAATATTGGAGTAATTTTTCTCCCATAGGGGAATACAAACCTTGAGCAAGTTGCATGGGATTAATATTCAGATTAAATTGGAGTACATTTCTCAGTTTTTGCTGATTTTCTGCATCTATCAATAGGAAATATAACTTTAAATCATCTTCAACTTTACCTGTTTCAGCATAAGTTTCTAAAGCAGTGAGAGATACAGAAATTTTCAGCAAACCGTAATTAAAATGAATCTGTTCTGCTGCTTTAGCTGAGAAATTTACTAGCACAAGTGATGTGGTTACTAAGACGAGGGACAGTAACCATAAAAACATCCTTTTTTTAGTTTTTCTCTGACGTTTGATGGAAAAATCAGGCTTAATTTTGCTACTCATTTACCGAATAATTAAGGTTTAAAACCTCCCCTTTTAAGCTATCCCTGATAAGGAACTTCTGAAAACCTTGTGGGGAGCAGGGGAGTAAGGAGCAGGGGAGAAGGGAGAAAGAGTATAGATAGGTAAGCAAAACTACTTAGGGTTTGCTGAATAAAGTATAAGTGGTAGGGGTAGGAGTCAGAATTCAGAATTCAGAATTCAGAATTCAGAATTCAGAATTCAGGAATTAGGGGAATTAATTAGGAGGTAGTCAGAAAAATTGTCCCTTGATTTTTCTGCCATAATCATCCCAAAATACTATCTTTTTGAGCTTTTTAGACTGAAAAGCTTGCACTTTTTTCGACAAAAAAATGCTAAAATCAATATCCGTAAATGCTTTGATATTTAATCAGCAAGCCCTACTTAAGTTATCAAAAAAATGTATTTTTCAATGCACTTTTTATCCGCAAAAATCCTCTCAAATGCCAATACATAACTTGTCTATTTTATCAAATTTTATGTTAAGAAAGGTGTTTATAAAGCATAGCCTTTTAAGGGGATAAAAAGCGGTTGAGGGATGGCTAGGTGCCATATCCAGTCAACTAAGAGAAAAGAGAATATTCCATATTTCAAGCCTCCTTATTACAGAGGTACTGATAAGGTAAGCATTCAGATATTATACCATTTTGAAAAAATAATTTTACATATAGTAAGCAATATTAAAGTAATTTATAGAAAATATCTATTGGACGAAAAAGATAAATTACTACATAAAAAATGGTATCAAACCTATCCCCATACGACTCCTGACTCCTGTCTCCTGACTCCTAAGCAGTAACCTAAATATTTGTAGCAAAGATTTATAAAACTGATATTAGCTGTCAGCTATCAGCAACAAGATTCTCTCCTTAAGAACAGTATTTAAATTAACAACTGACTTTAAGAGTAAGGAAAGCAACTTTTGTAGTAAGACAATTAATAAAGCTTTTATCCTAAACTAAAAGCAATAGCTGATAGCTGATGGATGACTGTTGTTTGCGCAGCATTCCGGAGGAAATGCTTACCTGATAACTGATAACTGATAACTGATAACTGATAACTGAAATTACTTTTTATGATTCACGCAATAATCTAGATTTTCTAACTGATAAGGAAACAACTTTTTGAACCATTTTTCATCAATGGGTTGAGATTTATCGCCATCAATAAAAGAGTTAAGTTTATTTTGCCATTCTGGGTCATTATTCGGAATAATCATCCCATAAAAATCACAGGTTAAAGGTTTTTCTGGAACTAACTTGTAATTATTAATATCTAAATTTTGCCTGACTACTTCCCCGATAGATAAAATTCCATCATTAACAAAAGCCTGAATTTCTCCTTTAGCTAAAGATTTTACAGCTTGATTCACCCCTGTATTACCTTCAAAATAAATTGCTTCAGTTTCAGGATATTTTGTTTGAATAAATTTTTCTGTAGTAGTATTTCTCAAGACACCTGTTTTAACTCCTGCTAAATTGCTATTAGGATTTATTTCTGTGTCTTTAGCAACTAGAAAATTCGTTCCTGTGACAAAGAAAGGATTAGAAAAAGCCACATTTATCACATCATCTCTAATAGTATTTGGACCGCATTCTAAATGTACATTACCATTCTGAACTAACTGAAAACGATTTTCTAGATTCGATGGAATTTTTATTACTTTAACTCCAGTGGAAATTTTCAATTCTTGAGCAATTTTTTGAGCAAAAACATCAATTATATCTTCACAATAACCAGCCCATTCTCCGGTATTATTTACATAACCAAAAGGAGTAGCGTCTCTTCTAATTGCTACTTTCATTACTCCAGTTCTTTGAATTTCTTCTAAGATACTTTCTTGTCTTTTAGGAACTTGAGCAGTAACAGTTGGAGGTACGATCGGTTTTGGTGGAGAATTACCATAAGCAGTTTCTAATTGTTGTGCTTTTAAAGATTGAATTAAATTCAAACTTAGGGAATCTTTATTCATAACTTTCCCATAAGAAGCAGTTAAATATGGTTCATATTCTGATTGATTATCTAGATATTTTTTAAAGAAAGCTACGCTCAAGTTCTTGAGATAATACTGTCCTACTTCTGGTGTTGGTCCCTGTAATATTTCAGGCAAACCAGGTATTAAAGTGCTGGTAGAAAAATGAGTTCCCGGAATCAAAAAAGCTAAATATTTATCTGGGTTATCCATCCAAATAAAAGGATGAACATCTTCTTCTATTCCTGGGGTGAGAAGATCGTGACTACCTCCCATCATTAGAGTAGGAACAGAAATATTTCTCATTTCTTCAGGTCCGAAAACTACACTTGTTAGAGGAAAGTAAGCAAAAACTGCTTTGATACGAGGGTCTCTTAACTGATAGTTTGAAGGAGGTAAATAATTGGCACGACATTGCAATAATACTGATATATTTAAACTCAAATTTTCCGGGTCACATTCTTGATTTAATCTGGGCAAATTAATATTTGCACCTCCTAAAGATAAGACTGTTGTTGCACCAAAAGAATTTCCCAATGCACCTACTTTATTTAGGTCAAGTTTCGATTTCCAGTCAGGGTCAGTTTCAACTAACTTTTCCAGTTCATCTAATAAATAACTCAGGTCTAATGGTCGGCTAAGATATTCAATAGGACTAATATCTATATCAACTTCTCCTTTTAAAAAAGATTGGCGATATGCTAAGTCACTACCTAAATGTTCTACACCAGCTAATGCAATACCATAAGATGCTAAATGTTCTGCTAAAAGAATACTTTTTTTCTCAGCTCCAAAACCATGACTATAGACTACTAATGGTACTGGTTGAGAAATTCCTGCGGGTAAATAAATATCAGCTTCAAGGTTATAAGAACCTGCTAAACCTGTGTAAGTTTGGCGTAAACCACTTATTTCAAAACTAATAGATTTTTTGATGACTTTATAGGGACCTGGTTTACTCAAATCTGCAAGTTGAGAATAATCAATTTTTGGGTCTGTAGCAACTTGTTTTTCTGTCTGTTCAATAATTGCTGTAACTGAAGTATCTCGATACTCATTAAAAGTAGTTAACTCATTAGAAAACTCAGATAAAAAATTTGTACTTATTCTGATTGTTTCTGCGGGAAATTTTTTAATAACATTGATAATAGTAAATCCTTCTTCTGGATCTGATGCAGCTTCTATTAAAGCTGTTCTTATCGCATCATAACCATTAATATCGGGGTTAATTTGTACTAACTGACCAAAATATTTGAGAAAATCTTCTCCCATTGCCATATTTGTCAGACGAGAAATTAATTCAGGGGGAATGTCAAAACGTTTTTGCAATACTTTCTGCAAATTTGCCAAATCTTCTTCTTCCATAAAAGCAGCATAAAAGGCAAAATCATTACTAATTATTCCTTCTTTAGCAAAGACTTCTAGAGAATCTACAGACATATATAAATCTGTGAAATTCGGAACTTTAAATACTATCCTTTCAGCAGCATCAACTGGTTTTGGTTTGAATAGATCTTGCAAAAAATCAAAGCTAACGACCGATGCTATTACTAGAGTGGTTGTCAAAAAAAATTTTAATTTTCTAGGCTTTTTACTCATATTTTTAAATCACCAAAAACTTCAAATATTCTTAACTTCAGAACAATGTATTAATGTCATCATTCAGCGGTTAGCTATCAGCTATCAGCTATCAGCTTTATTACTGAAAAATCGTGGTCTAAAGTCTCCGCTTTTAAGGGGATAAAAAGCGGTCGAGAGATGGCGCAATTCGGAGCAGCTCTGATAAGAGCAGGTTTCCTCGCTATATCTAATCGACCAAGAGAAAAGAGAATTCCGCATTTTCTTGCCTCCTTATTGCAGAGGTACTGATAACTGAAATGACCTTTAGTGGACAATTTAAGCTCATTGTCTTATTCTTCAATTCTTTGTTTAAAAATGTAGTATTAGTAATTTTTTTGAAACTATAATAATATAGCACTACATTTTTTGGCGTTTGACGAAAATTTTGGTTGTCCGGAAGTAGGAAGCAGAGAAAAGTCTGTGTCCTATTTGCGTAGTGATATATATCAAAAAATCAGGAGTACACTATGGAGCCTAAAAATAGTTATAAATCACTTAAATCTAACCCTTTTAAAGTATATTGTGACCCGACAACAGGAAAATGGACTGTGGTTAAATCTTGTAAAAAATCAATTAATAAAAAAGCAGCTTGATGAAAATAATATCTGATCTATTGTGCGCTCTTAATTTTTTTCTTGATTGATCAATAAATCAAAAAAGTAAGTAACTAAAAAGGTAAGCATTCAGCTATTAGTGGTCAGCTCTTCCTGCGGAATGCTACGCAAACAGTTTTTTAATGAATGAACCAAGTATTTGCTTAACTTCTACTACAATTTTAAGCAAAGAATTGAAGCACAAGAACAACTAGCTTAAATTGCCCACTAAAGGTAATAAAGCTGATAGCTGACTGCTGAATGCTTACCTAAAAACTACTTTTTTGATTTAGATAATTGTTTTTAGATAAATTGCTATAAGATTGTGTCTTTGTGTAAATATTGACTATAAGCAATCCTATTTAAATTGTAATATTTTGATGGCAGTTAGGAGTCAGGTAGGAGAATCTTCGGATTGGCAACCTACAGAGTTTTAAAAGTTTTCAGTTCAGATTAACTATTATAAAAATTTTCACAACCAATTTAGGATTCCTATATTTATATCAAGAATATTTAGATAAATATTTACTACAGCAGATAACAACTGTGCGACCTCCCTAAAAGGTTCGTTAGTTACCTATTTATTGTCAAAATTTTTTCTCTAAAAAACACTCATATCCTTTTTTAGGTAAATGAACTACAAAGATTTAAGACTTTACCATTAAGAACGAGGTTTAATATTCTGTCCATTTAATTAGTTAGAAAAACTTTCTTCTCCTCTTCCTTCTTCTTCCCTCCTAACTCCTCCTTAGTAAATATAAACATAATATTTCCAACCTAACTTAACTCAAACCACCCCCTATATTTAGCCTCATTCTGATTTTGGAGACTAGGTTTTTTCACCACTTTCTGACTTTTTATAGCACTACGCAAATGGGGTGCAGACATTTATAAATGCTCAAAGTTAGTCAGGGATAACTTCTAGCTTCTGACTTTTGACTTGCGCGTAGCGCTATAACCGTGGTTTCTGATACCAATTCACTTAAAAAATGTCACAAATAGTTGGTAACTGATGAAGTCAAATGAAGTCAAATAATAAGCTGAAATTACTGTATAGTAAAAGTTTTAAGTACCTAAAATATCACTTCTGACTTTTAACTTCTGACTTCTGACTTATGACTTTTGACTTTAGTGAAACGATATGAGGACTTGGTTTTCTAGTAGTCGCGATCGCTAAAACTCCCACAACTTTAATACCTGCTTTCTGCAAAACCTTAATTGCAGAATTCACCGTTGCACCTGTTGTATAAATATCATCTACTAACAACACTAAACTACGGGGACGACTCCTGCGGAAATCTTTCCCTACAGTAAAAGCATCCTTAACCGTTTTCAACCTCTCTCCCCTGGACAAACCAAATAATGCTTGGGTCTGCTTCACTCTTTCCAGGCCATTTCGCCGTAACTGCAAACCAGTCAATTCACAAAAGCTTTTTGCCAATAATTCCGCTTGATTAAAACCTCGCTCTTTCAGCTTTTTTTTGTGCATCGGAATGGGTACAACGACGATTTTGTCAAGAGTTGTTGTCCCTACTTGCCTTTTGGAAACTGGGGAATTTAACCATCCATCCGCTAACCAATGTCCCAAAGGTATTGCTATTTGTGGGTTATCCTGATATTTCATGGCAGCGATCGCTCGTTTGAGACTATCTTTATACTCGCCCCAGATAAATACTGGAATTTTTCCGGGAAATGTTTGTCCTCCATGAGGAAATTGACATTGCCAAACTTGTCTTTCGCAATATTTACAGAACTCTCTGTCTGCTGGTCTCTGACAAAGAGGACAGTTATACTTAAGAAATATATTCAGAAATGGTTTAAGTATTTTTTTCCAGAGAAATTTAATCATTGTGAAAACCTTTAAAAAGTCTAAAATATTAAATATAGCAATATAATTTTAGTTGTGAGATATTGTAGACTTTTGTTTTAGGGAATAGGGAATAGGAAATAGGGAAGAAATGAAGACATAAAGAATAACTATATTCTATGCTTTAAAGTAACACCTCAATTATCACATCTGATTCCTGATTGCTATAGTTTCTTATGTTTATCTGTTAATAATTTACTATTACTCTGATACAAAATTATTTACTGATAGAATTATAGAATTAGAGTTAGGTAAAAAGATGTTGGATACTGAGCAACTAGGTAAATCTAGAGACTACTATTACTTTTAACATTTGATGTCAGCAAATCAATAGTTTTGTGCATAAGTTTTACTGGCTAGATAAAATTAAATCCTCAGACTGGAAAACAGTGGGAGAAAGAGCTTTTTATTTAGCTCATCTCATGGAGCAAGGTTATCCAATTGTTTCTGGTTTTGTCATTCCGGCAAATAGTTTTTGGCAATTTTTACAATGTATTGATTGGTCTGACCCATTATTACTTGAATTCCCCAATTATGCCTTGCATTTTAATGTCAATAACTATCAGCAATTACAACAAATTTCTCAATCAATTAACTACAATATTGCATCTACTGATTTACCATCAGACTTATTTTTATCTCTAGAGTCTGCGATTAAAAATCTCAATGCCGAAGTATTAATTTTTCAGCTTGTCTTAGCATCTCCTCGCCTAAAAACTTTAGGCATATTAGAACCAATAATTTGTCAAGCTATACCGGAAGAGTTTGTCCCAGGAATTAAACAAGCTTGGGCAGAAATATTTAATGCTAAAAGTTTATTATATTGGCATAGTCAGCAAGTTGAAATTCCACAACTTCAACCAGTAGTTATAGTACAACCCATACAGTCAGCGATCGCTTCGGGAAATATTAAAGCTTTTACTAATAGTTGGGAAATTCAAGCAACTCATGGTTTAGGAGTATCTATTGAACTGGGACAAGTTATACCTGATTCTTATATTATTTCTGCTGAAAATTGCACCGTAGAAAACAAGAAATTAGGTAATAAAACTATCGTTTATAACCCTGATGCAAGAATTGTTAAAGTGAGCGATACAGATACATGGCAAGGAAATTATCATACTCAAATTCCTTTTCCCAAAACTTTAGCAGCACTGCAAATTTTTTTATTGCCAGAAAAAATACAAAAAGAATTTGTTTTAGAGGAAAAGCAATTACAATCATTAATTCAATTAACTCAGGGTATAGTCAATAGTATCGGTACTAATTTCGGAGTAAAATGGAGTTTTTCTCAAAGGTCTAATGATGCAAAAATTGAACTCTTAATCACAGATTTTGAAAGATTTCCACAAGAGGATAAAACTTTGGCAAAATTGCCACAATCAGCAAAAGAAGAAAAATCAATATCTATTCCTAATACTGAACATCCCATTATCAAAGGCATAGTAGCATCATCAGGAAAAGTAACAGCTAAAGCTATAGTTATTAAAAATATTCCTCCAGAAGTAGAAGAATTTCCTGACAGAGCAATTTTAGTTGTGCCTGTAATTATTCCGAGTTATTTACCATTACTGAAAAAAGTTTCTGGAATTATTTCTGAACAGGGTGGTATCACAAGTCATGCTGCAATTTTAGCTAGAGAAATTGGGATTCCTGCTATTGTCGGAGCAACTAATTCTACCAATATAATTAAAACAGGTGACTATTTATTAATTGACGGCAATAATGGGCAAATATATCTGGCAAAAGAAGATAAATATTATCCTCATAAACCTGACATACCAGTAGTAGAAAATTCTCTTAAAAATCAAAAATTACTGCCAATAGGAACTAAATTGTTCGTTAATCTCAGTCAAATTAATTCAATTAAAAAAGTTCAAGATTCACTGATAGATGGAGTAGGATTATTACGTTCAGAATTAATGGCTATTGAACTATTAGAAAATCATCATCCTTTATGGTGGATACAACAAGGCCGTCAATCAGAATTAGTCGGTCTAATGGTGAAGAAACTTAGTCAATTTGCCGCAGCTTTTACTCCAAAACCAGTCTTTTATCGTTCTCTTGATTTAGCATTATTTAACTCTAGCGATGGGGAAAAAGTATTTACTAAAACTCCAGAAGAATTTATAACTAATTATTCTGGAAACCAAGATAACCAGACCGAGGCAAATCTTCATAATCATCGGACTAATTATTCTAATCCTATACTAGGACGACATGGTACATTCAGTTATATGCTAGAACCAAGTTTACTAGATTTAGAAATAGATATTTTATCTCAAGTATATGAATTGGGTTATACTAACGTTCATTTAATCTTACCATTTGTACGTTCTGTAGAAGAATTTCAATTTTGTCAGAATCGCATTCAAACTCAATGGAAAAATCGACCCAATCATTTCCAAATTTGGATTATGGCAGAAGTACCATCAGTTTTATTCTTACTACCTGAATATGTCAAAGCTGGAGTTCGGGGTATTGCTATTGGTACTAATGATTTAACTCAATTATTGTTAGGTGTAGATCGAGAAGAAGAACAAATGGCAAGTGCTTTTGATACTCGTCAACCAGCAGTAATGAGAGCCATTCAACAATTAATTTCTCAGGCTAAAACTTCTGGTATTCCTTGTTCTATTTGTGGTGATGCTCCTGCTTTATATCCAGAAATAATAGATAATTTAATCCGGTGGGGTATTACTTCTATTTCTGTGAATGTTGATGCTGTGGATAAAACTTATAATTCAATTGCTCGTGCGGAACAACGTTTAATTTTAGAAGCAGCTCAAATTAATAATTTAGGTGGTAGGTTTTAGGTTTTAGGTTTTAGGTTTTTAGGTGATAGGTTTTAGATGGTAGATATATATTTTTTCAGCGCTGAAGTAGTCAGGAGAATTTGGTATATAGGAATTTTCCGACTCATCAACCATATTTACATCCCTGGTGAATTAGAACATTAAACCGATAAAGAAAAAGATAATTTTCAGATAAGGGGATATGAGGAGAGTCGGGAAAATATTAGAAGAAGGTGATAGGTGATATGTATATATTTTTTCAGCGCTGAAGAAGTAGTCAGAAAAATTTGGTCTATCAGAATTTTCCGACTGATAAACTACATTGATATTCCGGATAAAGTAGAACATTAAACCGATAAACAAAAAGATAATTTTCAGATAAGGGGAGATGAGGAAAGTCGGGAAAATATCAGAACAAGGTGCTAGGTAATAGGTATATATTTTTTCAGCGCTGAAGAAGTAGTCAGGATAATTTGGTTCGTGGGAATTTTCCGACTGATAAACCACATTTATATCCTGGGTGAACTAGAACATTAAACCGATAAAGAAAAAGATAATTTTCAGATAAGGCAACATGAGGAGAATCGGGAAAATATCAGAAGAAAGTACTAGGTGGTAGGTACATATTTTTTCAGCACTGAAGAAGTAGTCGGGAGAATTTGGTCTATCGGAATTTTCAGACTCATCAACCATATTTATATCCCTGGTGAATTAGAAAATTCAACCGATAAAGAAAAAGATAATTTTCAGATAAGGGGATATGAGGAGAATCGGGAAAATATCAGAAGAAAGTACTAGGTGGTAGGTATATATTTTTTCCGCGCTAAAGAAAGTCAGGAGAATTTGGTTTATCGGAATTTTCCGACTGATAAACCACATTTATATCCCTGGTTAGGTATATATTTTTTCCGCGCTGAAGAAGTAGTTAGAAGAATAAAGTTAGCATTTTGGGTAGACAAGTACAGAAAAATCAAGGGGAAAAATATCCGACTACCTCCTCTATAATTCCCATTTATTATAACTCTTAACTTCCCCTCCTGGGAGGAGGAGGGGCGAGGGGTGGGTTGACTCTTCCCCTCACTCATAAAACTTTTTCAGCAAACCCTAATTATTAATTATTAATTATTAATTAGTTTAACTATTCCTCTAAGAATTTATTTCTGCCAACTCTAACCACCTTTCTGTGGCAGTATCTATTTCTTTTTCTAAACTTTCTACTTTTTCATGGAGTTTTTGAACTTCACTTACTTCTCCTGGTGGTGCATTATAAAGTTCATTTTCAGTCTTTGCCTTCTCCGCTTCTAACTGAGCAATTTTTTTCTCTAAATTCTCATATTCTCGCTTTTCTTTTGACGATAATTTTCTTTGCCTATTCTTATCCCAAGAAACCCTTTCTGATTTTTTTTGCTTAACTGAAATTTCCTTAGACTTTTCTCCAACTGCCACAGCTTTTTTTGTTGCTGCTTCTACTTCTTTATAATCTATATAAAGAGAATAATTTCCTGGATACTGTCGTAAATTTCCTACTCCTTCAAAAGCAAAAATTCTATCTACAGTCCGGTCAAGAAAATAACGGTCGTGAGAAACAACTATTACACAACCATTAAACTCTTCCAGATACTCTTCTAAAACTGCCAAAGTTTGTACATCTAAATCATTAGTAGGTTCATCCAAAATCAAAACATTCGGCGCACTCATCAATACTTTCAACAGAAATAATCGTCTTTTTTCCCCTCCAGAAAGTTTATATACAGGAGCATATTGTTGATTACCAGGAAACAGAAATTTTTCCAACATTTGAGATGCACTAATTTGAGTACCATCCGCAGTTTCCACATACTCTGCCACATCTTTAATATAATCAATTACCCGTTGACTTTCATTCATAGCATCCAACAAATTTTCTGAATGTTGGTCAAAATATCCTATATGTATTGTCCCACCAATTTCTACTTTGCCAGAATCAGGTTTAACTCTACCTGTAATAATATCCATCAGGGTAGATTTTCCCACCCCATTACCACCAATAATTCCGACTCTATCTTCGGGAATAAATTCATAAGTAAAATCTTTAATTAGAGTTCTACTATCGTAGGATTTACAAACATTTTCTAACTCAATAACTTTTTTACCAATTCGACGACCAGGAGTAGAAATATCCACTTTTCCTAAAGCTTGTTTAAACTCAGTTCCTTGCATTTCTTCTATACGTTGAATCCTGGCTTTTTGTTTAGTGCTACGAGCTTTAGGTCCTCGCTTCAACCATTCTAATTCCCGGCGTAATATTCCTTGATGTTTACGTTGAGAACTAACTACTGATTCTTCAGCTAAAGCCTTCTTTTCTAAATAGTAAGAATAATTTCCAGTATAAGTAAAAAGGTCGCCCCGGTCTATTTCAATAATTTTATTAGTAACTCTGTCGAGAAAATAACGGTCGTGAGTAATTAATAAAATTCCTCCAGAAAAACTATTTAAGTAACTTTGCAACCATTCTACAGACATAGCATCTAGATGGTTTGTTGGCTCATCCATTAACAAAACATCAGGGTCAGAAAGTAAAGCTGCTGCTAAAGCAATACGTTTACGATAACCCCCAGATAAATTACCAACTTTGGCATCAAAATCTTGAATTCCTAATTTAGTGAGGATAATTTTTGCCTTAGTTTCTAATTCCCAAGCATTGGTATTATCCATGGCGTGAGTTACTTCAGAAAAACGCGCCATTAGTCGATCGTCTTCAGGGTGATGGGCTAATTTTTCCGATAATTCTTCATATTCTCGTACCAGTAACATTTGTTCTCCACTATCAGAAAAAACTTGTTCTAATACGGTGTTATTTTCATCTAAATCTGGTTGTTGTGGCAAATAAATAATTCTAGCATTTTGATTAATCAAAATTTGACCACCGTCTATAGGTTCTAAACCAGCAATCATTTTTAATAGGGTTGATTTTCCCGAACCATTTGTACCAATTAAACCAACTTTGTCATTAGCATCTAAACTGAAGTTAGCATCTCTTAAAACTTCTTTGATGCCAAAGTCTTTTTTTACTGATTGAAGTGTGAATATACTCATTTATTTAAGTTAAAAGTCAAAAGTTAATATTTTAAGTCAAAAGTCAAAAGTAAAAAGTCAAAAATTAATATGGCTACAGTCTTTTTAAGTTAAAAGTAAAAAGTCAAAAATTAACATGACTACAGTATTTTTAAATTAAAAGTAAAAAGTCAAAAATTAATTAGGAGAGATTGAAGTAATTATAGAATTATCAACATATATTATATAATCGGATTCTTTTTTTAAGTCAAAAGTCAAAAATTAACTTTTTAAGTCAAAAGTCAAAAATTAACTTTTTAAGTTAAAAGTCAAAAGTCAAAAATTAACATTGCTACACTCTTTTTAAGTCAAAAGTCAAAAATTAATTAGGAGAGATTGAAGTAATTATAGAATTATCAACATACATTATATAACCGGATTCTTTTTTTAAGTCAAAAGTAAAAAGTCAAAAATTAACATTGCTATACTCTAGCACCTACTACCTAAAACATACTTCAACTATTCATATATTTGGGAGTAGGGGAGTAGGGGAGTAGGGGAGTGGGAGAGTGGGGGAGATTGAAGTAATTTAAGAAATTATCAACATATAATATATAACCAGATTCTATATAATTTCGCGCCTTCTGACTTCTTAAAGAAGTAGGGGAAATTGAATATTAAAGTAATTACAGAATTATCAATATATATTATATAACCGGATTATATATAAAACCTACAACCTAAAACCTTCTTCAACTATTACTAACTTCTTGATTAGGCCATAAGTAAATTATTCCTGAAACTATTGTTAAAGCTACAGCTATCCAAAACATAATTATAGCCGGAGTTGCCCAAAATTCAGGTAAGGGGGCAATTAACAAAGAAATAGCAATAATTTGACTTACTGTTTTTAATTTTCCCCAAATATTAGCTCCTGAAATTTGTGTTTGATTAACACGCCAACCAGCTATAGTTAACTCCCTACCTAGAATTAAAAATACTCCCCATGCTGGTACTTTTCCTAATTCAATTAATCCTAATAAAGGTGCTAATACTAATAATTTATCTGCTAAAGGATCTAAAAATTTACCGAGGTCGCTGACTTGGTTAAGTTTTCGTGCTAAATAACCATCTAAAAAATCTGTAACTGAAGCAATTAAAAATATTACGAAACAGATCCAAAGATTCTGATTAGTAGGAGTTTTCAGAATGTAAAGAATCAAAGGTATTCCCAGAAGACGGGAAAAGGTAATCCAATTAGGTATATTCATAAATATTGTGGTAATTGTTAATTGTTAAAAAATTTGGCGTTGCTGAATTAGTGTTTGATATTAATCTTAATTCTTTAGGGGTCAGGAGGGAAGAAATAAGAAGAAAGAGTAGTAGAAGAGAAAGTTTTTGTTAGCGCTCTTATGCGGACAAGATATCATACCTCAAATAACCAACGCCAAAAAGTTTTATTTATTTAAAATTATTAAGTTAGGTTGTAGCTCAAAAAAAGTTATCTACCACCTAATATTTAGATGAAAAAGGGAATAGGGAATAGTTATTTGAAGATATATATTTCTTCCCACACTCCCCATCTCCCCATCTCCCCATACCCCCATCTCCCTTTATTCTTCCTTCTGTTATACAATTATTGAGATTAATTTCACTGATTCAAATTATAATTATGTCTGTATCAAAAGAAGAAGCAAAGCAATTATTAGAACGATTAATTTTTGACAAGGAACGTCCTAAAGATTGGGTGCAAGATGTTTGGGGAATGAGTCCCACTTTAGGAGAGACTGCCGCAAAGTTGCTAGATGTTTTTGATGTATTAATTACATCTTGTCCAGAGGCTGAATTGAATGATGTCCTGCAAACTTTCGATACAGAATTGAAAGAATTGTTTGATGAAGATAGTGAAGCATCCTAATTATTATTGAGATAAAAACGGTCATTTTTAAGAAAAGTAATTATTAATTATTAATTGTTGAATCAGGAACAGAATTATGGAATAATACTGAATCCTGTTTGAAAGCGTAACAGCTCTGCTGGATTTCTATCAGATGGCCTATTATACTAAACATTTTAGCTAACTTTTAGGCCAACGAGTCGCACATCTCATGCCAAAGGATAGTCTTGGTATTGAGAAGAGGTCAAAAATTGAATATAGCAGTGGAAGGAAAGGTTAAGACATATCAAAAGCTCAAAAACTCAAAACTCAGACGACCCAAGTCTTTTTCTTCTCTGGTAGATAACCAATAAACATCTCCAGAAAAGAGGGAATAGGGAATAGGGAATAGGTATGGAGGTGGAAATAACTGAGAATTTCTGTACAATAATTGATTTTATTTTTGATTTTTACCAGATGTCTAATTGCCTAAATAACTAAAGGTCTTCTTCCTTCTTCTTTCTTACTTCTTCTTTCTTACTTCTTCCTTCTTCCTTCTGCTATAAATTAGAATAAATTTTATATAATTGCTAAATGCTTCAGATTTCATTACTTAAAACGAAAAGCCAAATACTCTTATTCACTTGTCTCACTATTTCAATTTCACTATTTGGATGTACTCAAAACTCTCCAAAATCTGTAACACCTATAGCAGAATTAAAACGCAGTAAACAAAGTATAGTAGTATCAGCTCATCCCTTAGCCAGTGAAGCAGGAAAATTAATTCTGCAAAAAGGCGGAAATGCAGTAGATGCAGCCATTGCTACTGCCTTCGCTATTTCAGTAGTAGAGCCATTTTCCGCAGGTATTGGTGGGGGTGGTTTCTTGCTATTAGGAATTCCCCCAGAAAATCCTGAAACTCAGAAACAGTATAAAATTCAAGCATTAGATTTTCGGGAAAGAGCGCCCAAAGCAGCAACCCAAAATATGTACCTGAACTCACAAGGAGAAATAGAAAAAAGAGCAAGCTTAGATGGACATTTAGCAGTAGGAGTACCTGGAACTGTTGCGGGGTTATACACTGTTCATAAAAACTATGGGAAATTACCTTGGTCAGAATTATTACAACCAGCTATTAGTTATGCTCAGAATGGCTTTGAAGTAAGCGATCGCTTCGTGAATAGATTAGAAAGACGTTTAGAAGTAATCAACAAAAACGTCGCAGCAAGAGAAATATTTACAAAAGATGGAGAAGCATATCAGTCAGGAGACTTACTAATTCAAAACGATAAAGCTCAGACCCTAGAAACCATTGCCAAAAACCCACAAAGCTTTTATACAGGCAAAATTGCTCAAGCGGTCGCTAATGATATGGCTGCCAATGGAGGTTTAATCACATTAGAAGACTTAAAAAATTATACACCAATTTGGCGTCAACCTATCTGTGGTAACTTTCGACAAGCGGAAATTTGTGCCATGTCACCACCATCATCTGGGGGAGTTCATCTACTACAAATATTGAATATTGTCGGCGAAACTAACTTGCAAGAGTGGGGCAATAAAAATCCTGACACTATCCATTTACTGACTGAAGCAATGCGAGTTGCTTATGCTGATCGCTCCAAATATTTAGGAGATCCAGATTTTGTACAAGTACCTGTCAGAGAATTAACCAGTCCTAGTTATGCTCAACAACAACGTCAAAATATTAATCTCCAACAAGTCAGATCCTCCACTGAAGTACAACCCGCTTCACCAGAAACTCTAGAGCGTTATATTTGGGAATCTCCAGATACTACTCATTTAACCGTAGTGGATCGAGAGCGCAAAGTTGTTAGTATGACATATACAATTAATGGTAGCTTTGGTGCTGGAGTAGTAGCTGCTGGTACAGGAATATTATTAAATAATGAGATGGATGACTTTGCTGCTGCTCCAGGAGTACCAAACTTATATGGTCTAGTAGGAGGTGAGGCAAATGCGATCGCTCCAGGAAAAACCCCTTTGTCAAGTATGACTCCTACTATTGTGACACAGAATGGTCGGTTAATTATGGCAACTGGTTCTCCAGGAGGAAGTACAATTATTACTACAGTGTTGCAGGTAGTTTTAAATGTACTGGAGTATCAAATGAATGCTGCCGAAGCAGTATCTGCACCTCGTTTTCATCATCAATGGTTGCCAGATAGATTACTTTTGGAAACAGGGGGGTTTAGTGAAGCAACTGTGAATGAGTTGAAACAGCGAGGACATAATATTGTAATCCGTGATGGTTGGGGAAATGCAAATGTAGTTGTGGTGAATGAGAGTGGGGTGTTGGAAGCGGCAGCAGATCCTCGTGGAGAAGGAGAGGTGAGAGTGGGGGAGTAGGGGAGTAGAGAGGACGTGGGGAGGGGGAGACGCGGTGACGCGGGGAGTGGAGAGGATGCGGGGGTTTTCTTTAATGAATAGAGCGAGTAGATTGAATTAATTACTCAATTATACCAATTTGAAAAAAGAACGCTATAAAAAGTGCCTGTCATCGGATATGCTTAAAAATAGTAGCTCTCGTTCATTTTAGATAGTTATTTATATTGTTTTTGCCTTTTTTTCAATATTTATTCCTTCTTCCTTCTTCCTTCTTCCTCCTTTCTTTCCTCCTGACTCCTGACTCCTCACAACCGTTATTTATAAGTATTCAACCGGACATGATATTAACTAAAATCAAAGAAATTAAAAATTTACCAAAGAAAATGTCTCAAACTGATGTAATTGTAATCGGTAGTGGAATTGGTGGTCTAAGTTGTGCCGCTTTACTAGCGCGCTATGGTTTTAATGTCATAGTTTGCGAAAGTCACTCTATTGCTGGAGGTGCTGCTCATAGTTTTGAATATCAAGGCTATAAATTTGATTCTGGACCATCTTTACATTCTGGTCTATCCTATCGTCCCTCTACCAACCCACTAGCACAAGTTTTGGATGCTATCGGCGAAAAAGTCCCCTGTGTAACCTACGACACTTGGGGTTGTTGTTTGCCAGAAGGTGACTTTAATACCTCCGTAGGTGCAGACCAATTTTGTGATGTTCTCCAAAAATTGAGAGGAGAAAGTGCTGTAGCAGAATGGCGTCAACTCCAAAAAGTTATGGCTCCATTTGCAGAAGCAGCGATCGCTATTCCACCAGCTTCTCTCCGTTTTGACTTAGGAGCAATAATGACTATGGGGCAGTTTCTACCTGCTATGGCAAAACACATTTTCAACGTTGGTAAGTTAACAGGAGCGTTTTCCCAAATTATGGAAAATGTTGTGACAGATCCTTTTATTAATAACTGGCTTGACTTACTCTGTTTCCTA
Organism: Okeania sp. SIO1H4; assembly: GCF_010672695.1. Taxonomy (NCBI): domain Bacteria; kingdom Bacillati; phylum Cyanobacteriota; class Cyanophyceae; order Oscillatoriales; family Microcoleaceae; genus Okeania; species Okeania sp. SIO1H4. The sequence continues at coordinate 207,289 of NZ_JAAHGB010000012.1, read as the reverse complement.
CTTTCAGGTTTACCTGCAAATGGTACCAGTGCGGCCGAAGTTGCATTTATGTTTGCCGAATGGTACAAACCAGGAGTTGTACTTGACTATCCTATTGGTGGCAGTGGGGCAATAGTTGATGCCTTGGTGCGTGGGTTAAAACGTCACGGTGGTCAATTAATGTTGAATGCTCATGTGGAAGAGGTATTAGTTAAAAATGGGCGTGCTGTTGGCGTGGGTTTAAGAAATGGAACAGAAATTAGAGCAAAGGAAGCAGTAATATCCAATGCCTCTATTTGGGATACTTTAAAATTATTGCCAGAAAGTGCGGTGCCAAAATATTTTCGGGAACAACGACAAGAGACACCGGAATGTAATAGTTTCATGCACTTACATTTAGGTATTGATGCTACAGACATCAAACCAGACTTGGCGTGTCACCACATTATTGTCAATCATTGGAATGAGATAGATGCACCTCAAAATGTTGTGTTGGTATCCATTCCATCTTTGATAGATGCTACTGTTGCACCACCTGGTAAACACGTTATTCATGTTTATACTCCAGGAAATGAACCTTATAAATTTTGGCATGGTATGGATAGAAAGAGTCAAGAATATGCACAACAAAAACAACAACGAGCTGAGGTAATGTGGCAAGCATTGGAGCGGGTCATACCTGATGTCCGTTCTCGTTGTGAAGTCACATTGGTCGGTACTCCACTAACTCACGAACGTTTTCTCCACCGTCACCGAGGAACTTACGGACCTGCAATTCGTTCCGGGGAGAGTTTGTTTCCTGGACCAAATACACCTTTACCAGGATTATTGTGTTGTGGTGACTCTACTTTTCCTGGAATAGGTTTGCCTGCAGTGGCAGTTAGTGGGATGATAGCAGCAAATACTCTTGCACCTGTTTCTCAGCATTGGAAAATGTTGGAAAGTTTGGGGTATGTCCGGTAGGATTGGTATTGTAAGCGGAAAGTAAGGAAGAAGCAAGAGGGAAGAAGTAGGAAAGCTGAAGATCTGGTAGAGAACAACATCCAATATTTCTCTTTTGCCCCCCGAACGTGGGTTTATATAAAATCCGGTTATACAGTTATCGCACTTTCTACTTCCATGGGATGCAGACATAAAATGCCTACTTATCCCCAGATAATTCCAACTCTCATCCTTTCTTCCTATTGACTCCTGACTCCCTTAGAAAGATCCCAAATGGGTTCTATATTACCGTAGAATAGACCTCCCCCGAAAAAAATAACTCTCCGATTAATAATTGAATGGACAAAGTTATTTCTTCTAAGTGCTAAAATATGCTTTCATATAAGATAATACGGTTATTTTAATACGCGCTAAATCCTTCGCTTCTATACTGTTGAGGTCTTTTGCAGCATTGCTTAGAAAATCGCCCCACCACGGGATATGATGGACCAAAGCATAATTATAATTACCGACTAAGACTTCTGTCACTGCGTTCCCAATATCTTCAGGGCTATAAGGTTCCGTTTTCTCAAGAGCTGTCAATACATCATTGACCAGTTGAATTAAAAGGGCGTTTTGGGGCGCATCAATTACTGAACGTTTCTTTTGAACTGCCGTATCATCTGGGGTTTGGTTAAAAGCAGGAGGAACTCGGCTAACGTAGGTAACCCGGTGCAATACACGCCAAACATGATTTGCAGAGGCCCTGGCTTGGCGTAGCGCAAAGGCATCGTTGCTATCACTGGTAAGTAACCAATTGGGGTCGATAACAGTCTCAAAAAATTCATTAAAGTGGTCGCGATCGGGTGCTAAGTAAAAACTCTTAAAACGATAAGCATCTACTTTACCCGGCTCTGCTGCACCATTATTTTCCGGCTCTGATTCCTTCGGCAACCATTTGGCCAGAAATGCCTCTGTATCGTTTTTGATAGCCAAACCAAAATCACGCCCTTCTGCTTTCTGTTTAGTGACATTGGTTTGGATGTGACCACCCAATAACGCATTTGCCTCCATATAAACACCAAAGCCAAAAAATGCCCCGGTAAGGTTTGCTGAGATGCCAGCCATTCCTTGAAATGAATAGCTACCAGAGTGAGATTCCTGGCGACTAGCCATTGTTTGCTCCTGCTCGGCAAACAAGCCTCCGCCAGCAGTCCAAACATAGGTATTAACCAAATTACGCTTGCTACGATTATTTTCCCAATCGTATTCGGCATCGGTTTCAGATTGAATAGTGGATTCTGGATCAACAGGATCGCCCTCGGTAAAATGAGTGGTATCCTGACGGCGTCCCTTTTTACCGGCATCAAATGCCTGATAGTCTGCTTCAATTGATGCCTCATGAGCCTCAATCTGTTGCTCTAAGTCCTGTGCAGCATAGGGTTTGAAGTAACTACCGCGCTGGATGTTTGCCTCTGGATAGTCATCATCGGTGTTGAAACCTTGCATACCATCGAGCGTACCTTGTTTTGTATACAAGGGGTTAATGGGAAACAGAATAATATTAAAGTCTTCAGCAATGCGCGGATCGGGTGCCATTTGAATACCAATCAGCGTATTGGTACGTTCAAGTCGAAGTGCATAAACATTCGCAACTCCGGATTTCACTAATGCGTAGCCCAAATTGTCCATCAGGTAATGACGTTCTAATTTGCTATCTTTTGGCATAGGCTCCCAATTGCCGCCAACCTCAATATAACTGGTTAAAGAATACTTTGTTCCGATACTGGTTTGTGCGCTTTCAAGAAAACCCAAGCTATATGAAAAATTAGTGCTCAAACCAGCCTTATTTGTAACCTCTAAAGCTTCTTGCTCGACGCCTAGTCCTAATGGAGCAGTTACGTTCTTTAGCTCCTTTTTTCCTACAAATCCAACATTGAACCCAAATGAAGAATCAAACCCTGTGTCTTTTTGCGCACTGTAGCTATAGCTGACATCCTCATCTTCGGTCAGGGTAACAGAGGCTATTCCCATATAGGCTTGGTAGCGAGGAATACTTCTGTAGTATGGGCGGGTCAAGTTCTCGCCGGGTACTGGGGGAGGCCCTTCGATATAACCTATTAATGTTGGATTTGATTGCGCTTGACCAATAAACGTTAAGCTGGCATCGCCCACTTTAAACCCTGGCAAAATCGACAATGCTTTTGTTGCACTATTAATGTAGGCATAAAGCCGCCGCAGTACCCCTCGGGTGATCCCGTCTGCATCCACATAAAGTGCGCCATACTCTGAAGCTGAAATGGAGGTTGTGGCAAGTCCCTGTTGTGCGCGGGTGGTGGGGCCATGCAGCAGGTTTTTGATCTGCGGCGCTTCATTTCCGATTGGGCTACTGTATTCACCTTCACCGGGTTGCCACCAAAATAGTGTAAGGTTACTGTTGATCAGCGTAGCGTAATTGCCATAACCACTGCGATCGCTAATAATATTGCCACTGCCAACACTAATGGGCCAGTAACCCATCAGGTTATCTTCATTCCCAGATAATTCTAGGTGCATATTATCATTAATTTCGTCGGCACTACGGGGAACGTTCCATAGCCTTAACTCGTCCATTTGCCCTTGGAATATTTCTGTCGGCCAGCTCTTTGCTGGATCGGGATAACTGCCTACAAATCCAATAGCGAATTGTCTGGTGCCGTAATTGTTGTCTTGAACTTGGTTCGCTAAGATCGGTTGAGTAGCAACTTCCTTGCCATTGAGATAGATCGCAAACTCTGTTGACAGTCGAGAAGTTGTCCACATCGTCACGCTGTCCAGTGTTGCGTCATGTTCGCCCACTGAGTCTTTTAGTGTTGTACCTTGTCCTTCGTTACAGCGCCAGTGGGCTTCCAAACCCTCTTGTAGAGCTGCTGGAGGGGTTGTGTATTGGCTTGGCTGCACAAAATCCGAACTGATATCTCTGGACCACATGCGTAAGTCCGCTATCTTACCGACAAAATATTGTAGCGGCGCATTTGGGTTCTGCGGACTCGGCTCCGCTGCGTTGCTACCGATTGTAATAGGGTTTGTTGTAGGAAGAATTTTAAATGTTTTGTTGTCTGGTAGGTTATCATTAAATTGCTGAATTTCGATGTCTCCAACTACGTTTCTATCAAGGCGAGCCAATGCCAAATGAACTAACAACTTATTTGTGGTCGTCCTACTGGAACTCTCGACCGTTGCAGTATTGGGTGTGCCAGCAGGAGCATCAGGATATGACTGGGTAAATGTTACCTCGCCAGTTTCATTATTAGAAATGAGCTGAAAACTGAGTCCGAAATAATAGGGCTTGCCTACCTCAATTTGCGTCTGTAAGCTAAAACCAAAACCATTTTTATCACCATCATTATCAATTAACCAGCCCGCAAATGTTAGTTTGCCATTTACAATAGCCAGAGCGTAAGAGTAATTCTGAGCATCGTTATCCCCCTTTGCAACTAGATACTTAGCATTACCTTCTAGATCATCGGCTATAAACCTGCCGTCGATACTCAATACCTGTTCAAATTCAAAATCTTCGCTGTCGTTGACAACTGCCGCCTTCTTATCACCAAATTGCACTGCCTGATTATTTGAACAGACAGCAGCTACATGAGTCCAATTATTTTGCATACTTTCCAAAACATCAGGAGTGGTGTCGGTTTTTGCAAATGATGAACCAGCGCCGCAGAAGAAGAAGGGCTGCCATGGCTTCTCCCATGGTTCGATAGTTATTTCAGACGACAAGTTTATTGTTAGCTCTTTCCCATTGGGAGCAAGGTTTGGCAACTTTGTATCGGTCAAGTTAGAGGGTGTCCAGTAACCGAATAGATAAGCGTTTGGTATAGTTGCCGTAATTGGGTTAGACCAATAAAGTGAGTTAAGTTGATCGTCGGTGAGAAACTCAGACCACAATGCTAGATTAGAAATACTTTGTTTAATATTAGTAAAAGGCATCGATTTGCCTATCCATCCAATAGTTAATTGCTCTATTATGGTAAAATTAGACTCCAGACTAGCTATGTTGATACTTTTTGAGCTAAATTCAGGATCATCCTTGTGCCGCCAGGAGATTTTCAAGGGATTGGAATTTTTTAAGTCTATTTCCAAGGAGATAAAATACCATCCTGGGGTCAAACGAACATCCTTTATTATATCACCAGAATTAGGGCCATTAATAATCTCCTGAAAGATGACCCAAAACAACTTATTTTCTCCATCTACAGCAAATATCTGGAATCCAAGTGTAATTGATAGTGTATCTGATGATTCCCTTTGTCTTAAGCTAAACAAAGTAACAATAGACGAATTTACTCTATCTTGACTACCCATGGGGAAAGGCTGCCACCAGCACGTCAATGTAACTCTATCGTGCGCTCCTAATTCACCTTTTCCAGAAGCTTCTGGAGAATTTTGCGGTATGCTTAGCGCCAGCGCTTTCTCCTCCACCCCAAATCCAACTGTATATTGTGTATCAGTTGCTGGCGCGTTGACGTTTAATAATCTCTGTTTTTCCGATAGCTCTGTTTGTCTAATCCAACTCTCATAAGTAAAATCCCCTGGAATCTGCAACACCTCCTGATTCGGTGTATCGCCCCAAGGAATAATTGCCTGGTTTTTTGTAAAGTCACCCATGGTAGTGGGAGGAGTGGGAACCCAGCCACCAAAATTGCCTGCCTGTGTTTGAATGCCGTTCATCGGCATAATGTGAATGGGGCGACCATCTTCTGGAGGATCATAGGGCATCACCTGAAAGAACACTGATGCTGTTGAATTATTGTTATCAATAGAGAGGTGGCGTGTGAGTTCTTGCTTGGGGCTGGTTTGATAGATACCAGCCATGACATTGCCAGCAACCGAATGCCCAACAATATTAAAAAATGGGGCAAGAGCAGGGGTTTCCTCCACCAACTCCCCTTGACCAATACGTTCGCCTGTATTTGCTGCCACCACAACAAAATGGCGTCGAATGTCTTCTCCGGTGGTTGGCGCTTCGGTGTTTAGATGATTCACAAACTGAGCTGGTGCAGTAGGCACGTTTTGCAATTGCTCTGTGTTGGTGCGATCTCTCCAAGTGATTTCAATTTCAACGCTGCACGTTGTCAAATCACCGGTCGAAAATTCAACCGTTACAGTAAAGGTTTCAATTTCAGGGGCATAAACAAAATACAATTGCCCAGTGATTGTAGGCAATTTAACCAGCTTTGCGCCGCTCAATTCAATGATTGCGCTGCCAGCCCCCATTAAATCACGGACAAAGCTCGGGGCATTGGGGTTAAGGGGTTTTATGGTCAGAAGGGGGGTGAAGGAACGATCAATGCCTTCGGACGACACTGGCTTCATTTCGACACTTAGGTTTGTACCATCTTCATCTTCACCTACTGTAGCCTTGGTAAGCTGTAATGCTGAGGGAAATTCAGCATCACGGGCAACCACCAACAAAATAGGTAACCCCTCCCTTGTAGGGATCTCAATCGCTTGCCGTGTGCCAGAGTAATCGTAATAGGGGATGTTGCCACGCTGAACATCTGGATTTAACGGATCATCACTGGCCAGACCGTTGATTACCTGTGCAAATTCTGGCAATGCGCGCGGGACTGCGGTAAACTCTTCGGAATCAGTGAGCGGTGCTGGGGCTTCAAAAGTAACATCTACCAGTTCCTCGTTACCCACAACCGCTGTAACGCTCACCACCGGTTTGGGTGCATTAGGATCTAAGCTTGGCTGGTTTAAATTTGGCCCAGTTTCGTGAGCAAAAAGTTGTACCGTACCTGTTATTTCTTCATGGTCAACTGCTGTCCAATTGAGGCTATATTTCGCGCGGGAAACGGCGGTGTCGTATTGCAATGCGCCCAATATAGATTGCTCCCCTCGCGTCACACCCATGTACAGATGGACTAAGCCATCGGCACCGCTCAACAAGGTAGGGTGGGTGAATGTGTCGCCTTTGGTAAAATCTAACAACCCCATACCTGTAGACAGTCCTTTGAATTGGGGGATAACATCTGGACCTTCGGGTGGATCAACCGGGGCAGTTTTGGTTGTCCAACGTGCCCCGTATACAATGCCATCGACTTTTGATTGCGATGAATCGACTGCAATAGAAGGCTTGTCAGAAAAGGCATCGTCAAACTTCCAGTAACCAATGAGTGTTTCTTTAGACGTGGGATCAGAAAGTTCTTGATACATATTATTGACAATATCATCGTCATTGCGTTTCACATCCCAGAATCGAATTTCATCAAGAGATCCAACCCAATTTGTTTCTTGCTCCCCAACTTTTTGACCAAGATTAATTGCTCCCCTCGCGTCAATGTTTGGCGAGCTAATACTGTGGGGATGGATATACTCTTGTTCACCACGATTTTTGCCGTCGATCACAAAGGAGGCAGACATTGATGCAGTATCAGCATGATTATCATATCTTCCAAATTTGTATCGCACAGCAATGTAGTGCCACTGAGACAACGAAGGTGAAGGAGTAGAAATTGTAAATTTGTAGGTCTCAATATCCTGGTTTTTTGTTTCACGAAGTGAAAACGTCGCTTCGAGTAAATTTTTTTCAACATCCCAGCTCAGATCAAACCCGGATTTCTGTAGCTCATCTTCCCCTGTTCCGACTGCACGACTTATGATCGTACCACTACCACTAGCCCCTTCATTTTTTACCCAACATTCAAAAGTAAATTCCTCGTCTGTAGTCTTATGAAAAGGGATATCAACATAGGCATTACCATCAAAATGCAGTGCGGTATTAGCTTCTTTGATTGCTTTTATCTCTAGATAAAGCTCTCCGTCTTCTTCCACTGTTGGAATAATAGGTAAGCCGTTGTCAGCCAGAGAAAAGTCGATCGCCACCAGCGTTTCTGTATCGTCCTCATCTACCTGAGCTTTATTCGATAACATAACCCTAGGACTGGTGATATTAGGTTTGCTCGGATCATCGGACTCTTCTTGTCTTCGGAAATAAAGCGATGCTGGTTGACGCCCCATTAATTTTACTTTTTTAGCATCAGTGGGGCTAACCCTTTCCCTTAGACTAAAGAGCGGTAGTGCGTAGTCTTTAGTCCGCAAATCCGGCCAACCGTCTGTGTTGCGCAAAAACGAGTAAGCTTGAATTTGGTCATCGCTATTGCCTGTAAAAAACAACCAACGACGGGTACTGCCTTGATCAGAAGGTGTCAGTATTACCGTAAACCAGCCTTTATGGGGGTTAATCTCTGAAAAAAACATCAGAGGTTCTTGGAAAAACTCCCCATCAAGGTCTTTGTATGATGGCTTATCTAGGTCATTGTCTGGAGTATCTTTCAACCTGCTTATCTGGTAGCGGGATTCTGTTTTTGGTATCAACAGATAGTCGATTTTGCCACCTTCGGTTTCATCGGGTGTTGGTACTAACAAATACCGGTTTGCATAGAGCAAAGTGCTACCCGTGGTGTCATTTATTTTCGCTATGGCCCGAAATATATAGAGATAGGTATCATCAGAAATAACCACCCAGTTACCCGGCTGTTTAGTATCAACATCCACCGATTCATCATCCAGGGCGATCAGTTGGAGTCCATTACCTCGTACCATGGTTGGGAATTCCAAATCGCGAAAAAGGGTATCATTATTTTCTGTGTTGGCGCTCTCATCATAAACGCTATAAACTAGCTTTTTACTTACATCATTGTTAGCTCTTCCATTTTTGACTGATACTTCACCAATTAATAGAGTGTTCCCTTGATGAACAATAGTTCGTATTTCTTGAAATTCGTATTTAGATGCAGGTGTAGGTACTATAGACATTTTATAACTAAAAAAAATTAATAAATTACATAATTTATGATAAAATTTTACTCTAAATCATTCTAAAACGAAGCATTAAGAAGCATTACGTAAAGAATCGTATTAAAAATTTATCAAAGGATGTCCGCCTCACGGGGTGACAAGTACCTCAAAACCATTGTTTAATGGTTTAAAAGATATAAGCGAGGGTGAAAAATTGACTGGTTTTGTGAGAATAATAATTATTTATTCTTGTTGGTGATTTGGGTGAGATTCGCTCACCTACACCAGCAAATAACGTTGATTAATTTTTCTTCCCTCTTGACTTCTGACTCCTGACTCCTTGAAACACCCGTGCGTATTTGTAGCAAAAATTTTAGTATTTCATATTATGTCTACAGAAACAAAAAACTCGAACCAAAATGCAGTAATTATCGGTGGAGGTCCGGCTGGTTTTGCCACTGCAATAATGTTAGCTAAACGTGGTTGGCATCAAATTACAGTATTAGAAAAACGACCTGCTGCTGATTTTTATGAACCTGATAAATCATTCCATTATTTAATAGATGGGCGCGGTCAAAAATTTACTGATTTATTAGGTTTAACTGAAAAATTAGCAAAAATTAGCGTTCCTAATACAGACTTTTACCTCACAGAAATTAAGGCTGATGGTAATCGCAAAACATCAAAATTGCCCATAGTAGACCCCAATAGAAAAACTGCTTATTGGTTACAGCGTCGCATGTTTTTGCAGTTATTATTTCAAGAAATTGAAGAAAATTGGCAGCATTGTATTACCGTTTTGTTCAATACAAAATGTTTAAAAATAGTACAAGAAAACTCCAAACTACAAATCATTGCTCAAGAAATTATTGAAGAAGGAAGAAGGAAGAAGGAAGAAGGAAGAAGGGAATACCAAAGGACCGAAAAAGTAGATGGGAACAGTCAACAACTGGCTGTAGACGGTGTATTAAAAGAAAAAGATAATCAACAAACATATCAATTTGAACCACATCTTTTGGTAGGTTGTGACGGTATTAATTCCTTAGTTAGACAAACTTTAGATAAGTGGGATAATTCTGGTACAGATAAATTTAAAATGCAGTTTTTTCCTTCTGCAAGTTCTGGTTTGAAATACAAAGTTTTAACTATCCAACCAAACTTTCCCATAGAACATAATAGTTCAGAGTGTGCAGTCTCCACAATGGCTTATGCTATCCGTGGAGCATTTTCAGATTCTCAGCATTCTCTCTCCCTTGGAATTTTACCTTTTGCTCAACCCAACGAACCGAGAACAGCAAATATTATTAGGCCACCAAACCATGAAATCTGGAATTTGCCAGATGGTGAAAAATTATACGCATTTCTAGAGAAAGCATTTCCACAGTTGCCAATAAATCAAATAATATTGCCAGAAGAAAGCGATCGCTTTGCTAAAAGTGAGGGTGGATATTTTCCTCTGCCTCAATATTGTTCTGGGCTACATTGGTTGTTACCAACAAGGGAGAATGGTGGAGTAGTATTATTGGGAGATGCCATCCATTGTTTTCCACCAGATATTGGACAAGGTGTCAATTCTGCCTTGGAGGATGTGTGTATTCTCGATCAAGCACTTTCTCAAACTAATGATATTATCTCTGATGCTTTGCCATTATTTGAGTCTTTGCGTTCTCCAGATATAAAGCCTTTAATACGTCTAGCTCAAACTGCTTTTCCTTGGCAATATAATCAAAATATTCCTCGAAAAAGACTGTGGACTATCAACTTTTTTATCCGGTTATTGTTGAGTCGGATATTGCCTTTTATTTTTAGTCCTCCTGCTTTTATGATGATTCAAAACCACCAACTTAGTTATGGTGAAATATGGGCGATGGCTCAAAGAACAACTATTTATATATATGTATTTGGGCTAATGTTAATTTTAGGGAGTTTAGCTTGGTTTTTTATATGATATTTAAGCATTCAGCTATTAGCAGTCAGCTATCAGCAATTAATAATGAATAATTACTTCTCAGGTTGGGTCAGAAGGCTTTGACAGTAACTTTTTATTCTTTCCTAAATTTCAAAGGTTGTTTTTACCTTTCCCAACATTAATAGCTGATAGCTAATAACTGACGGCTGTTAGCTCCGCATTCCGCAGGAAATGCTTACCATGATATTGGTTGATTTTAACTGTATATGAAAGTCATAAATTTGATTGAAAAAGATATTTATTAATTAAGCATTCAGCAGTAGGGGTAAACGGCCGTTTACCCCTAAAAATTGTATATAATTTAGTATTTTTCCTAAGTACTGTAATTATAAATGTCGCTCCGGTTAAGATAGCGATCGCTCTTGACACAAGCTTATTCCTAAATACTAAATAAATAATACTGATATAGCAGTCGAAGGAAAGTGCGCGGATATATCGAAAGCTTAAAACTCAGACAAAGCTATATTTTTCCTTCTTATAGCAAGGGTGAAAAAAGAATGCTTAACTTTAGGTGATACTTCAATTATTCTGATGTTTACTTCTCCCCTACTCCCCCACTCCCCTACTCCCCTGCTCAAGAATAATGTGGCAAACATTTATCACACTTGGTATTACTTCCCTCTTCCTTCTTCCTTCTCGCTTGCTATAATAAACTTAGCTATCTAAAGCTTATTTTGTCTTCAAATATTAATGGCTAAAATGAAATTTAAAATATTAATAACAACCCTATTATTTTCCATAGCTTTTGCTACACCTGTAGTTGCATATACAAAGTGGCAAGTACGAATTTTAAAACGTTCAAAAGAATGTTTTTTCTGCAACCTTTCCGATATAAATCTCAGTGATTCTAATTATAAGAAAATGAACGTGACTGGTTCTGTATTAAAAAATGCTAACTTCTCTGGTACAAACCTTGAAAAAGCCAACTTTACCAACACAGATTTAACAGGGGCAAAATTCGAGAGCGCCAACTTACAAGAAGCTAACTTACAAAAGTCTATCCTTAAATCTACTAACTTTTGGGGGGCAAATCTTCAAGAGGCCAATTTACGCGGAGCAGACCTCACAGAAGCCATTTTTTGGAATGCCGATTTAAGAGGAGCAGATTTGCGGGACACTGATATTAGTAATGCTAGCTTCATCGATGCCCAGCTCAACGGTGCAATCTTACCTGATGGCAGCATATATCAATACAAATAGGCTTAATTAAGGTATCAGCTACTAATTGATATTAAAGAAGCACTTCAGCGGTCAGCTTTTTCTGCGGAATGCTGCGCAAACAGCTTTCAGCAGATTTTTTTGAGATGCCTTTGTTTGTGGAGCATTCCGGAACGGAAAGGAGATTTCAACTCCTCCGAGGGCCATCCGGTTGCTCAGAAGCCGGGGATTTTTACCCAGAGCGTTAACGAAGTCAGAGATCAGAACTCAGAAGTCAAAAGTCAGAAGTTAACCCACCCCTCGCCCCTCCCCCTCCCAGGAGGGGAAGTAGGGGACTTGAGCTTCGCTCCAAAAATATTTCGCCAATCAAGGCAGGGTGGCGCGACCCAATTATTTTGATAAAAGCTGATAGCTGATAGCTAAAAGCTGATAGCTAGTTAACTTTTGTACCCTTTACCCTTACAATCTTGAAACATTGTAAATATTTTCAATTTTAACTCGCCCTTTTATTAATTACCCTTAAAAACTATGGCTATTGGCTACCTCGCCTTTGTTCTTCATGCCCATCTACCTTTTGTCAGACATCCAGAAAGTGATTATGTCCTAGAAGAAGAGTGGCTCTTTGAAGCAATAACCGAAACTTATGTCCCTCTAATACAAATGTTTGAGGGATTAAAACGAGATGGTGTGGACTTTAAAATTACTATGAGTCTCACACCACCTTTGGTGTCTATGCTACGAGACCCACTATTACAAGAACGCTATGAACACCATTTAAGCTTACTTGAAGAATTAGCAGAAAAAGAATATGACCACAATCTCCATAACGGTCATATCCGCTACCTTGCAGAACATTACGCCACCCACTTCAATAATGTTCGAGAACTCTGGGAACGTTACGACTGCGACTTAATTTCTGCATTTAAACAGTTTCAAGACAGCAATAACCTAGAAATTATGACCTGTGGGGCCACTCATGGTTACTTTCCACTAATGAAAATGTATCCGGAGGCAGTCTGGGCACAAATAGAGGTTGCTTGTCAAGATTATGAAGCAAATTTTGGCCGTCGTCCCAGAGGGATTTGGGTGCCAGAATGTGCCTATTATGAAGGTCTGGAGCGAATGTTGGCAGATGCTGGGATACGTTACTTTTTAACAGATAGCCACGGCGTACTCTATGCTCGACCACGGCCTAGATTTGGTAGTTATGCTCCTATATTTACAGAAACAGGAGTAGCTGTTTTTTCCAGAGACCATGAATCTTCTCAACAGGTTTGGTCTTCCCAAGTAGGATATCCAGGAGACACAGAATATCGAGAGTTTTATAAAGATTTAGGTTGGGAAGCAGAATATGAATATATAAAGCCTTATATTATGCCTAATGGCCAGAGGAAGAATACTGGTATTAAATATCATAAAATTACAGGTCGTGGCTTGGGATTAGGAGATAAACAACTTTACGACCCGTACTGGGCCAGGGAAAAAGCTGCGGAACACGCTGGCAATTTTATGTTTAATCGGGAACGCCAGGTTGAGCATTTATACCATATTATGGAGCAACTCCCGATTATTGTTTCTCCTTACGATGCTGAGTTGTTTGGTCACTGGTGGTATGAAGGACCTTGGTTTTTGGATTTCCTCTTCCGTAAAACTTGGTATGACCAAAGTACTTATCGGATGACTCATTTAGCAGATTATTTGCAGAAACACCCAGAACATCAAGTTTGTCTTCCAGCACAGTCTAGTTGGGGATATAAGGGTTTTCATGAATATTGGCTCAATAATACTAACTCTTGGATTTATCCTCATCTACATACTACTGCAGAGCGAATGATTGAGTTGGCGGGACGAACACCAGCAGATGAGTTGGAGTTGCGGGCATTAAATCAAGCTGCCAGAGAACTTTTGCTGGCTCAATCTTCTGATTGGGCTTTTATTATGAGTACGGGGACTATGGTTTCTTATGCTGTGCGGAGAACAAGGTCCCATTTGATGCGTTTTAATAAGCTCTATGAAGATATTCTACAGGGAAAGATTGATTCAGGTTGGTTGGAAAAGCTGGAGGTGATCGACAATATCTTTCCTCAAATCAACTATCGAGTGTACAAACCACTTTTTCAGTAGTTAAAAGAGGGAGTAGGAAGTAGGGAGTAGGGAACCCACCCCTCGCCCCTCCCCCTCCCAGGAGGGGAAATAATTGATGATTTATGTGGGATAATTTATTTTCTTTTTTATGACAGCGGTTTTCATTTGGGTAGACCACAGTAGGGACGTTCCTATGGTTAGTCCCTACAAGGTTTTGTTTGTGAAGATGTGGTTCATAAATTAGCAAAAGCGCTGTATTGGAGATTTCTAGCGATCGAAAAACTTTCCCCCTTCTCACCTTTCCTTCTATAGCAATGAGCGCTGGTATATTTACAAATTGCAGGAGAGGCCAAATAGCTAAAAGTCTTATATGATCAGCAATTTATTCCCCCAGATGAGCTCTTGCCAGATGAGCTGTTGCCTGCGCACAGCGCTATACCTTATTGCGCCAGAACGCTACATATATAAGTTTAATATATTGCAACTCTACATATAGCGTTTAGAATTAATAAAAATAAAGATTTGTAAATAATTAGCATTTTGTAGCAAAAGTTACAGAATTTTTAGTTAATATAAAAATGTAAGGGAAAAAAGCTTCCCAAACATAAGTTCAATAATTAGGGGAGAAAATCAAATATGTTTACTGAAACTCAAACACGCTCTTTAATGGTACGTCACCACCACTTAGTAAAAAATCGTCAACAGTCAATGCTAAACAGAGTAGCTGTAGAAGTGGGCTTAGAAAATAGTAACTATTGGGGCCACATTCAAGGAAAAGTACAGCCTAGCTTTAGGAAAAATTATGAGCGTGGTCATGCTTCAATGAGCTAATTTATTTTCTTTCTTGCCATCATCATTAATCTTTAACAAACAACAGTTAATCAAACAGGAGAATTAAAAATATGTCGGTAGAAAATCAAGCACGCTCTTTAATGATCCGTCATCATAACCTAGTGAAAAATCGTCAACAGTCAATGCTGAACCGCACCGCCACAGAAGTGGGCGTGGAAGCAGATAATTACTGGGGAAATATTCAAGGAAAACCTCATCCTAGTTTTGTCACTACTTATGACCGTAGTCATGCTTCTATGAGCTAGAGTGAAAATCAAAAGTCAGCAACAGGAGAATGAAAAATATGTATGTAGAAAATCAAGCTCGTTCTTTAATGATCCGTCATCACAACCTAGTGAAAAATCGTCAACAGTCAATGCTGAACCGCACCGCCACAGAAGTGGGCGTGGAAGCAGATAATTACTGGGGAAATATTCAAGGAAAACCTCATCCTAGTTTTGTCACTACTTATGACCGTAGTCATGCTTCTATGAGTTAAAAATATTTTCCTAATAATTGAGTGATATCATGTTTGGTAGCATCGGTCTTGTATAGCAAAAGTAAGGAAGAAGAAAGAAAAAAGAAGGAAAATCTTAAATATGGTAGATATTTCCTCAACTTTTACACCAACGATACCAATAGACATGATATGATTTTTTTGACTCATTAGTCGCAACTTAACTACTGTAGTTAAGTTGCGACTAAATTTTTTCTCTAATATAGTAGATCTTTCCCCAGCTTTTACAAACAGGACTTATATCATGTCAGGATAATTAGCGATCGAAAAACTTTCTCCTTTTACTCCTCTTTTTTCTTGCTTCTTTCTTCTTGATTCCCTCCTGACTCCTGAGGATTCCATCGTTTATTTATAAGTATTCAACCAGGCATGGTATTACTTACCCAAACAAGAAACCGGGTTGATTTCCCAGATTATTGTCTTTCAAATCAGGAAATGTGTGGATAATATCAAATCTGGTAGCATCGGTGTTATTCAGTATTAAATATGTAGGGGCGAATGGTATTCGCCCTATATTGTAGGGATGCCATTCGGAGCTTTGCGGAGCGCAAATGGCCATTCGCCCTTACCCATTGTATGACGATCGACTGAATTATATTACTCCGAAGCCAACAGATTTGATATAAACCCGGTTTCTGCGTAAGTTCTAACACAAACTATACTAATGGACATGAGATGAGATCATCTTGTAAAATAGTTTATATTCACTCACTATCTGTTAGTATATATTTTCAATGCCATCTCCAACAACTCTACTAGAAGCAATTCGAGGTTACCGTATTTCACAGTGTATTTATATTGCTGCAAAACTCGGGATTGCCGATCTGCTCAAAGACGGAGAACAACACTCTGATGCCTTGGCCAGTGCCACTAATACCAACAAAGATGCAATTTATCGACTGTTACGAGCTTTAGCCAGTGTCGGCATTTTTGCAGAAACTCAGCCCCACTATTTTCAGCTAACTCCACTAGCAGCATATTTGCAAAGTGATGTTCCTAACTGCTCTATAAAACTTATACAAAGCGTCACATAAAGTGACAACTTGATGTTTACTTCCTGTTTCTACTGAGGCCGTCGGCGGTTACTCATCCACAGGCATTCATGCACAGGCATTCACGGTCGAGCCGACCGCATCTCTTGAGTGTGTCTTGCATTCTGAGGTTTCCTCGCCAATTAGCACTCGCTTTCTTAAATTTATACTGGCGTTTAAATCTCTATCTATTGACAACCCACAATCTGGGCAGTTATAAGTTCTCAGGTTTAATGGCAGATCTTGGACGTGACCGCAGTTAGAACAAGTTTTTGATGATGGAAAGAATCTATCAACTACTACTAACTTAGAGCCGTACCATTGGCATTTATACTTAAGCTGTCTCCGAAATTCATAAAATCACTATCTGCTAACTGATTTTCGCTAACTTATGGTTAGCTAACATACCCTTGACGTTTAAATCTTCTATGACAACACTGCCGTGGTTTTTGGCTAAATATGTTGTCAGTTTATGAAGTGCGTCTTTACGGATGTTTGCTACTTTTCTATGCAACCTGGCTATCTTCCGTTGTGCCGCCCTCCAGTTAGCAGAGCCTACCTCTTTATGACGATTTAGGTATTGCAGTCGAGATAACTTAGCTTCAAATTTATGATACGATCTCACACTCTCAAATACTTTTCCATCACTTAATGTCGCTAAGGTTTTCACACCTAAATCTACACCTACTACATCAGTTTTTTTGGGTGTAGTGTGAGAACGAAATTCATAGCTACAACTGAGATACCAATCCGAAGCTTGTCTGCTAATAGTGATTTTTTTAGTTGTTGCCTCAATGGGTTCATAAGTTTTGACCATACCAATAAAAGGTAATTTATGATTCCATCCATTTAGTTCTATTGGTTTTCCAGAATTATCAATTGTGTTTGCGTAGCATTCCGAAGGAAAAGAATCAGACCTACCCTTCTTTTTAAACTTTGGGTATTTTCCTAATCCTTTAAAGAACCTTTTAAATGCTTCACCTAAGTTTCGGAAAGCATATTGGTAAACTTTAGATGACAAGTTTTCATCCAGGGATATAAAGGCTTTGTGTGGTTAGTAAAAACCTCTCTAATTATACGAATGTTTGGCTTGTAACCATCAATATATGCAGCATTCCATAAACTTAAACCCCAATTATAACAGAAACGTGAGTAGCCTAAGTGTTGAGCCATCAGAGTTTTCTGCTTGTTATTAAGTTTGAGCTTGGTTCTAATAGATTTCATTTACTTCTAAACACAGCCTATCTAATAGTACGGTTTATAACTTATTATATCGTTATTCTTTGATTAAGTCAATGCTCCTTAAAAACCTATGCAATCATGTTAGGAGAAGAACATTATCAAGTCTGGGGGAGTATAATGTATAGCATATAGACAGGAGATAACGCTTTGGAGAACTTGTATGGGATGAATTTTTACGAGTTCTTCAAGCAAAACTCTGCCTCAGCAAAAACTTTCGATCAGGCGATGACAGATCTTTCAGGAGTTGTAAATGTTAGTATCTTAGCTGCTTACAATTTTTCATCTATTGGTAAATTGGTTGATGTGGGTGGTGGTAATGGCAAACTGCTATCTTCTATTCTTGAAGCTTATCCTACTATGACTGGGGTGTTGTCGGAAAATGGCTGGTTTAATGGGAGTTTCCGAGCAGATTGTAGAAGAAATTGAGGCAGTAATTATTGAAGAACAGAAACTTAAGGATAAACGAAATGCTCTAGTTTATGATAGCAAGGTCTTGTGGGAGTAGCCACAAATATTAGGATTGATGGAATATCTCAAACAAGAAAATATCAATAGGACTTATGCAGTAGAACGTATTTCCGTAATTGCGACCCTATGGGTTTGCGGAGCAGTCGGGAACGGAAAGCAATCTCAAACGCTTCTGTTTCGTGCCTCGTGCGTAAGTCCCGATCTATAATAATTTTGAGATATCCATCAAAGGAAGTTGCAACTGATTTTTTGATCTTCAAATGAAAATCTAGATTTATGATGAAGTTTAGTCTGTAATACCCCCCAAATAATTTATAATTACCAGTCAGCACAATTATCAAATCAAGGAAAGAAAAATGTCAGACTGGCAAGTAATAACTGGCGGAGTAACAGCTCCCAAAGGATATCGGGCAACAGGAGTTACTGCGGGGTTAAAACCCTCTGGAGCACCAGACTTGGCCTTGATATTATCAGATGTAGATGCGATCGCAGCTGGAGTCTTCACGACAAGTCAAGTACGAGCTGCTTGTGTGGACTACTGTCGGCAACAGCTAGAAGCTAAACCAAGTGCTAGAGCAATTTTGTGTAATGCTGGGCAAGCAAATGCTGTGACTGGAAGTTTAGGTTGGCAGGATGCTGTGGAAAGCGCGGAAGTATTGGGGAAAACACTCAATATTTCTCCAGAGTCAATATTACTAGCTTCTACAGGAGTTATTGGCAAACGAATTAAAATGGATGCTCTCAAAGCAGCAATTCCCCAGTTAGTCTCTACAGTTTCCACCGAAGGGGGAGAGGCAGCAGCTAAAGCTATTGTTACTACAGACTTAGTCACAAAGTCAATTGCTCTGGAAACTCAAATGGGCGATCGCCCGGTGCGTATTGGTGGTATTGCTAAAGGTTCTGGCATGATCCATCCGAATATGGCAACAATGCTGTCATTTGTAACTTGTGATGCAGCAGTTTCTCCTCCATTATGGCAAGAGATGTTAACTAGAGCAGTTAATCGTAGTTTTAATCAAATTACTGTTGATGGGGATACGAGTACCAATGATACAGTAATTGCTTTGGCAAATGGTCAATCTCGCACCTCTGCTATTACTAATGCGGGGGTGGAGGCGGAAAAGTTGGAGGCGATGTTGACAGAAGTTTGTGTATATTTTGCAAAAGCGATCGCTCGTGATGGAGAGGGTGCCACTTGTCTGATGGAAGTTCAGGTTACAGGAACATCTGATGAAGCATCTGCGAATAAAATTGCTAAGACTATTGCCGGATCTTCTCTGGTAAAATCAGCTATTTTTGGTCGCGACCCCAACTGGGGAAGAATTGCTGGAGCTGCTGGTCGCGCTGGAGTCAAGTTTGAGCAGGAGCAGTTACAGATAAAGTTGGGAGACTTTTTGATGATGGAAAACGGTCAACCTTTAGATTTTGACCGAGCTGCTGCTAGCGAGTATTTGAAACAGAGAGCAGCGGGAGAATATTTGAAGGATGATACTGTGTTAATTTCTGTCAAAGTTGGCGATGGTGGTGGTAGTGGGAAAGCTTGGGGATGTGACCTGAGTTATGATTATGTGAAAATTAACGCTGAGTACACTACCTGATAATTAATCAGGACTTACGCAAATTGACTTTGAAAGCACCATCTGTAGGGGCGTTAACGATAGTTATGCGAAGCAAATGGCATTTGCGCTCCGCAAAGCTCTGAATGGCACCCTCACTGGATTTAGTGTCCGTGCGTAAGTCCTGTAATATTATTAGACATCTCCAGAAAAGAGGGAATAGGGAATAGGGAATAGGTATGGAGGGGGAAATAACTGATAATTTATGTACGATAATTGATTTTTTTTTGATTTTTGGAGATGTCTATTGCTGAAAAAATATGTAAGCATTCAGCTATTAATATCATGTCTGGTTAAACAGTGATAAATAAATAACTACGGAGGAGTCAGCAGGACCGAGTCAGGAGTCAGGAGGAAAGAGGTAATAAAGAAGAACAACAGGAGAAGAAGGAGAAAGTTTTTTTATAACTAATTATCCGGACATGATATAACTCTCAGCTATAAGCTTTTTAATGAATGAAGCAAGCATTCGTTTAATTTTTACTACATTCTCAAACAAAGATTCGTACTCTAAAGCTTTGATAAAATTGCTTTTTTCTCCTTTAAAGATAATAAAGCTGATAGCTGACTGCTGAATGCTTACAAAAATATGATGAGATGCGATGGCTTTTTGAGTTGTTTTGAGGAGCGATCGCCACCAACAATATCTTTATCTCCAACAAGTAGATAAGTTCCTGATTAAAGTGATGTATATATAAGACTCTATTTATGGGTAAGAATAGCTTATGCAAGACGGGAAAGTTACAGGAAAGTTAGCCTATAATATTGTAGTAAAGCTTAAGATACCTTTTAATAGATGGTAATTCATGTATTGAAAATCATCAAATTTATTTAAACCCATTAATTGGTAGAATGTAATGATAGTCTTAACATTTTTTAACTATTGAAATAATATGAATTTATGAAAATCATTTGTATTGAGAAAAGGGAAATAGTATAGTTAACTATAGCAACCCTATTTTATTCGTGTCAAAAATCTTACTGCTTTTTAGGGAACACTTAACTGGGAACACTTAACTGGCAAGAGTTTCATCTTTTTTATTTACTTTTTGATTTGTCACGACCTATTTAGGATTGCTATAACTATGTTTGATATAATTTCTGTTCAACTAAGAATAAATACTCATAAAAATTGTAATTAAATTATATTAACGAGAATTATGATCAATCAAAAATTAAACCTGGTGTTATTTTTCTTAGCATTAACAATAACAACGCCTTTACATTTACCAAGAGTAATAGCAGAAACTACTCAAGTACAAAATAATTCTAATGAGAATTGGGAAAAAGCTTTTGAAGATGTATTTAATCAATCCGATGAAGACCCACCAGTAAAACAGAAGGAGGGTACTTCTAGAGGTGGCCTATGTTTAGTTTCTCCTGGTCTAATAGAGGTAGAAGGAAAAATTTGGAATACTCGCCCTATATTTATTTGGCAAGGACCATTAAACACAATTGAGATTCATCCCTCTAATAGCTATCAGGTTTTGTGGACTTTTGACATTCAAGAAAATGAAGAAATAGTTGATTATACTGGGGAAGAATTAGAACCTGGTAATACTTATCGTTGGAGAACATTTGAGAGTAAAGATAAAGATTCTATTGGTGGTATGGAACAAAGAACTTTTAGCATTATGGATGTGGAAGAACATGAAACTATTACTCAAGGTTTAGCCAAACTCGATCAAGATTTAAACAAACAAGGAGCGACAAAAGAAGCGATCGCTTTTGCTAGATTTCAATTTTTTGCTGAACGTAATTTATGGTCTGACGCTTTATCAGAAGTATTTAAAGTTAAGAAACCTTCTATAGAATTACAAGCTTTTCGTCGCAATATTTTGCAGCGTTTGTGTAAACGGGGTCAAAATTAAATCCATTGAAGAAGGAAGAGGGAAGAGGGAAGAGGGAAGAGGGAAGAGGGAAGAGGGAAGAGGGAAGAAGGAAAAATCTTGTTTTGTCTGAGTTTAAAGCTTTACTCCCCTAGTCCCCCACTCCCTCACTCCCCCACTTCCCTACTCCCAACTATATAATAAGTATTCAAGCAGATTTGATATAAGCTGAAGGATTTAATCTCAACCATGAACCTAATTTTATACAGTAAACCAGGTTGCCATCTTTGCGAAGGACTCCAAGAAAAACTCGAAGAAATACTGAAAGACTCTGAAAACCCCTGTAAATTCCACTTAGAGATTAGAGACATTACCACTCGTGATGATTGGTTTCAAGCATATCAATATGAAGTGCCCGTACTTTCTGTCTGTGAAGCGGATACCACAACTGAACAATTCATACCACGTCCCTCTCCCAGAATGTCAGTGAGAAAATTGCAGCAAATGTTACAAAAATATTTTTAATTAATTGATAATTGATCATGGATAATTGATAATTACCTCTGGTTGAAAATAGCAGTCGGCAGTCAGCAGTCAGCGGTCAGCTCTCAAGGCGTATGATAGGGGATACTCAAGACAAGCAGCTCCGCGTCTACAAATGGTCGATTGGATCGACCGCTTTTTTCCCCTTAAAAGGGGAGGCTTTAAACCAGAATTATTTAATTATTAATTATTAATTATTCGGTAAACTTGTGGTATTGATAACCAAAAAATTCTGTTGATAAAAAGTCCTAAATTTTAGCAAAAAACGATAGGAGTTCCTAACATGAAATTGAGAGAATTATTAGCAAAAGTTCCCAGTATTTCCCTTGCCAATAATCATCCTGCATTAGAGACAGAAATCAAAGGTTTAGCCACAAATTCCCATGCTTGTCAGACAGGGGATTTATTTTTAGGAATGCCAGGTACCCGTGTGGATGGAGGAGAATTTTGGGAAAGCGCCATCGCTAATGGTGCAGTGGCAGCTTTAGTTTCTCAACAAGCAGCTCAAAAACACCAACCAAAAAATGAATGTGTTATCCCAGTTGCTGACATGACTCAAACTTGTCCAGAAGTTGCTACAGCATTCTATGACTATCCAGGGCAAAAAATGAAGATGGTAGGTATTACTGGCACCAACGGCAAAACAACCACCACCCACTTAGTAGAATTTCTCCTCAATAACGTTCAACTACCAACTGCTTTATTCGGCACTCTCTACGCTCGTTGGCCTGGTTTTGAGGAAACAGCAGCTTACACCACACCTTTTCCAGTGGAATTGCAAAAACAACTGGCGCAAGCAGTAGCAGCAGGTAGCAAATATGGAGTTATGGAAGTTAGTTCCCACTCTCTACATCAAAAGCGAGTTTGGGGTTGTAGTTTTGAGGTGGCAGTATTTACCAATTTGACTCAAGACCATCTCGACTATCACAAAGATATGGATGATTACTTTGAGGCAAAAGCGCTACTTTTTAGCTCAGACTATCTCAAGGATCGCGCTATAGTTAATGCTGACGACCCCTACGGTAAAAAGTTAATCGCCAGAATGGAACCGGAGCAAGTTTGGAGCTATAGTACGAGCAACACTTCCGCCGATTTTTGGGCTTCAGATTTAGAATATCAACCCACCGGAGTTAAAGGAATTCTGCATACTCCCCAAGGTGAAATTCCTTTTAGTTTGCCACTGGTAGGACAGTATAATTTATCTAATATGTTGGCAGCAGTGGGAGCAGCTTTACATTTTGGTTTAGATTTAGCAATGGTCGTTGCTCAGTTATCAGAATTTCCTGGGGTTCCTGGTCGGATGGAAAAGGTACAGGTTAGTAACGAGCAAGATGTCAGCGTCATAGTTGACTATGCTCATACTCCCGATAGTTTAGAGAATTTATTAAAGGCAGCACGACCTTTTATTCCCGGTCGAATGATTTGTGTATTTGGTTGTGGAGGCGATCGCGACCGTACTAAAAGGCCAAAAATGGGTAAAATAGCTGCTGAATTATCAGACTTAGCTGTAGTGACATCTGATAACCCCCGCACTGAAGACCCGGAAAAAATATTACAGGATATTTTAGAGGGAATATCTCCAGAAGTTAAGCCTTTAGTAATAGGCGATCGCTCCCAAGCTATTCGTACTGCCATTATGGAAGCAAAACCTGGAGATGGGGTATTAATAGCAGGAAAAGGTCACGAAGATTATCAAATTTTGGGAACAGAGAAAATCCATTTTGATGACCGGGAGCAAGCAAGAGATGCTTTGAAAGATAAGTATGGTTTAAGTCAAAAGTAAAGTAGACCTGGGTTGGGTTTTGCGCTTCGCTTAGAGGTTGTCTGAGAAGTTTTATTTGCTACATCAAAGCCCCCTAAATCCCCCAATGCGAGGGGGACTTTTAGAAGCACATTGACTCTTGTTCCCCCCAGAATTGGGGGGCTAGGGGGGCAAAATTTGGTTCTGGTCCACGCCCCCTAAATCCCCCTCGCATTGGGGGACTTTGACCAGCTAATGAATTCTTGTTCCCCCCAGAATTGGGGGGCTAGGGGGGCAAAATTTGGTTCTGGTCTACGCCCCCTAAATCCCCCTCGCATTGGGGGACTTTGACCAGCTAATGAATTTTTATTCCCCCCAGAATTGGGGGGTTAGGGGGGCAAAATTCATCACCAGCCTTCTGTTTGTAAGGTTTTGAGGTCTTCCTGAAATTCGGCTACGTCGTAATGGACACAAATTCCACGATCGCTAATTAATTTCTGAAATTGCATTCGGTGTATTCCCAATAATTCACTGGTTTTACCTAAGCTGATTTTTTCTTGTTGAAAAAGCATAATCACAATTTCTACTAATACTTCATCTTCTGACAAGCCACTTGCTTGTACAATTTGATCTGATATTAATAAACTCATTTTATCCGGACATGATTTTACTAGCTTCGTTTTGAGCCAATATCACCAATATTTATCTCTCCAATAGTGCCAGAAAAGTCAATTTTATCGCCCATATTAATATCGCGTCCAGCAGTATTAATATCTCGCCCCGCTCGAATATTCTCCTGAACTTCTGACTGAATCTCTTCCCACCCACCATCCGGTAAACCTTTACCCCCACACAATAACGCTACCGGAAAATCATCTATTTGGGAGAAGTCAAAAATAGGGGTTTACTTTTTACCTAATTGTCGAGCACTTTCAGGAACAGTTTTTCCCACATAATTCATTAAATTAGAAACCGTGACAAATTTATCTCCTGGTTTATTGTTTGCACCATTTAATGCTTCCAAAAAATGTTGTGTGTAGATGCTCATTTCTTCTTGATAATAAGATTTTTCTTCTCCTGTGGATGAGGTAAAAACTGCTCGCCCTGTTCCTGTTTTTAATTCATCTATTAAGTTTTCTGGGAGGGCGGTTTGACTGAAGTTTTCCGGTAATTCTAGTTCCTCTGTTTCTTTGGCAGTTGCCATTCCTTGGGCGTGACAACTATCTATAATTACTAATAGTTTTTGGGCGGATATTTGCTGGATGGCGTTATTAAATTATGTTGCTGGCAATGCTGTTTTTTGTCGTTTTACAGGACTGGTGTCGTGGGGGATTAAATAATAGTTTTGAGTTGATTTATCTAGCCAACCATGACCCGAATAATAGACTAATATTGTGGCATCTGGGTCGTTTTTTGCTTGTTGTTGGAGCCATTTTAAATTCTCTAAAATGTTTTGTTTTGTTGCTTGTTCATTGCAGAGTACCCGGAGATAATTTTCATTGTCAATGTAACCACATAAGTCTGGTTTTGTGAGG
The DNA here is from genome assembly GCF_010672695.1 of Okeania sp. SIO1H4. Taxonomy (NCBI): domain Bacteria; kingdom Bacillati; phylum Cyanobacteriota; class Cyanophyceae; order Oscillatoriales; family Microcoleaceae; genus Okeania; species Okeania sp. SIO1H4. Next base: position 182,033 of record NZ_JAAHGB010000012.1, on the reverse strand, counting down.
AATGATTTGATGGCTTGAACGTCTTTAACCGTGACAGGAAGTGACCAGTTGGAGTATTTGCATTTGCCGACTCCTATTAGTAGGGCGTAGTGAGAAAGTGGATTAAACATGGGTATTTTTGTGTAGTATTGAAGGCGTTGTTGGATGGTTTGAATAATTTCAATAATTTTATCTAGACTTGCTTTATAAAAGCTATCACTCTGTAGTTTTTTATTCAACTCAATAATTGTATTTTCAGTTCCGAGACAATCTAGAGCATATGCTGCATCCCAACGCACATGATTATCTGAGCTTTTTAGGAGTTGAATCAACCCAGGAATTACAGAAGGTGAGTCGATGTCCAAAAGAATATCCACTGCCCTATAGTAAATATCTGGATCGGTATCTTCATCTTCTAAAAGTTCAATGAACATAGGAATCATTACTTTATTTAAACTTGTAATAGCTGCTTCTGAAACTATTTTCTTTGAAGCATCCGCTACTGTAAACAATAAATCTGTATCATATTTGTTTAAGATTAAGATTTTAATTAAAACTTCAATTGCCAATTCTGAGCCAATTTTACTCAAATTATTTATGACACCCCATATTATATCTATGTATTCTATGTCTTCTGGATATTCCATATCTTCTAGAGGTTTAATTGACCCATGAATTGCAATTTCTGATTCAATAATTTCAGTTAAAGCATCTGCTATGCTAGAAGGGAAAATTGAACTGGAGTATTCGTATTCGTATTTTAAGAATATAATTAAGCCACGAATAGCACTTTTAGGATCAATTTCATCTTGAGAAGATATGCAACTCATCTTATAATCATAGTCGTATTCTATGTATTCTGAATGTTTAATTGACTTATAATTCACACTTTTCAAGCCAATTTTTTCTATAAGATATGCTGCAGTTTTACGCAAGTCTGTATTTGAATGTTCTAAGAGTTTAGTCAACTTAAAAATCACAGTTTCCGAGCCAATTTTACCCAGAGTATTTGCTACAGTTTCACGCACACCAGAGTCTGAGTTTTCTAATAGTTTAATTAGCTCCGGAATTGCTGTTTCCGAGCCAATTTTACCCAGAGCTTCTGCTGCACTATGACGCACACCAGAATCTGAGTTTTCTAAGAGTTTAATTAGCTCTGGAATTGCTGTTTCGGAACCAATTTCACCCAGAGCTTCTGCTGCACTATGCACACCAGAATCTGAGTTTTCTAAGAGTTTAATTAGCTCTGGAATTGCTGTTTCGGAACCAATTTCACCCAGAGCTTTTTCTGCACTATAACGCACAAGATAGTCTGAGTCTTCTAGTAGTTTAATTAATCCCGGAACAGCAGTTTTCGAGCGGATTTCACCCAGAGCTTTTTCTGCACCTCGACGCACATATTTGTCTGAGTCTTCCAATAATTTAACCAACCCCGGAACAGCAGCATCAGACTTTGTTAACCCTGCCAACTTAACCTTCACCAACACAGGCAACTCCAACCGCTCAACCTCCCCAAACACCCGCTCCTGAAACTTCTCTTGCACCCCTCCCACCAACCTCGCACCCAAAAACCAATCTACCTCCAACGCCAACCTTACCACCCGCACCGCTAACACCTCATCCTCCATCAACCCCAACATCAACCCCACTACTTCCGTCCACTTCAAATAATTCAAATAATCCCACTGCAACTCATAGTCACTCAAACCAGACAACAGCGACAACAACCTTTCCGCCACATAATACTCCTGCAACAACTGATGGCGAAATGAAATCTGACCATCATCTCCCACCTGAATCAAATGATGCTCCAATAAATCCTCCAACCAACGCATCGCACAGTCAGTCGGAGCAACCACCTCCCCTCGCAAAAACTCCGTCAATACCGCCTCAGCTTTTTGCCGAGAAATAGCAACCATAATCTCAGTTTTCGACTCCCCATTCGTCATCACCCACGCCAACTCCTGCAATAACCTATCCCACCAAATTCGGGAATCTTTATAAGTCAGTGCATCTTGTTTAATATCATCCCTATAGTCTTTAGTAAAACTACGAAACAGTAATCCTATGTTAGAAGAAACTTGATTATTGTCCTTGAGAAACTCATCACATAACATCCACAAAAACATGGGAGTTTCCCCCAACTCCCGCAACCTCCCCTGCAACTGCTGCCATAATTTTTCACCATCAAAAGGCAAATAAGCACTGACAAACTTCCGCATTTGAGATTCCGTCAGAGGCAGCATTTCCAACTTTTTCTCAATCCGCAAATTTCCGCCCAGACTCAAATCTCGCGTCGTAAACACCATGGCAGTTTGGGGATAGTCTTGCCGAAATATTCTCACCTCTTGTCGTGTCGCTTCCGATGCCATCTCGTTAAAACCATCGAATAGGAGCAAAAACTCACCTTGACGGAGCAAAGTTTCTAGAGTTGCTGTATCTATATTTATGGTGGGGTGGTGTTTGTGGATAAATTTTTGGATTCTGTCAAGTATGGAAGATTGACTGTAGCGGAGTTCGATGAGGATGGGAATTTTGGGTTTATCCCCCCCTGCTCCCCTTGGAAAGGTTTTATCCCCCTCTGCTCCCCTTGGAAAAGTTTTATCCCCCCCAACCCCCCTTTGTAAGGGGGGAGTATCTCTTCTTATTTCTCCTTCTCTTATTTCCCCTCTTGGAAAGGGGGGACTAAGGGGGGATTCTTCTTTGGGACTAAGGGGGGATATCAACTTTGTTGCCTCCTCCAACAATAATCTGGCCAAAGCAGTTGATTTTCCCGACCCCGGCCGCCCCACCAACAAAACATGATTTGGAGCATATTTGCGCAAACCGTCCAAAACCGTCAACCGTTCAATTTTCTCTTTTGGACGTTCCCTCTGTTTTTCTTCCGCAACAGTTTGTACCATCAAACCTAAATCCAACAGTGGGGAAATATTTTGAGGTTGCTGAAGAGACTTTTTTCCTCTCACATCCGTCAGAGTATAAACTTCCCACCATTTGGCATATTCCCGACAAATTGATTCTAGATAGGGTCTCCAATTAATCATAAGTCAAAAGTTAAAAGTGAGAAATTTTAAATTAAAAGTTAGAATTTAGGAGATTCAGTAGTATTTTAAGTCAAAAGTCAACAGTTGCATCAGTTTCGCTAAGGTGATCGGTAGTAACGGTACGGAAAGAAAGGCAGGAGACAGGAGGGAAGAAAAGGCGCTTACGAGAAAAAGTTTTTGCATCACTAATTATCCGGACATAATATTAATCAGGGTTTTAATAATTCTCACAGCACCTCAAATGGTCTAATCGTAATTTTTTGTACCAAAACTACCGAACTCCCAATTACTTCAATATTTAATCTCCCCTACTCCCCCACTCCCCCACTCCCCTACTTAGTATCATTGCCTATAAATTAGAAGCACGAATCGCCGCACCAATTAATCCCACTTTAGGGTTTAACACAATATGAACGGGTACTTTTTCTAACAATACTCTCATTCGCCCCTTATGGTTAAAAGCTTCCATAAAAGTACCTGACTTCATCAGTGGCAGAATTTTAGCAGCGATACCTCCTGCTATATATAGACCACTATAAGGTAAAAGTTTCAATGCTAAATTACCTGCTTCCGCTCCATAAGCTTCCACAAAAAGCTCTAAAGTTTTCTCGCACAAGCGATCGCTCTTTTCCAATGCAGCTTTCCCAATAACTGCACCAGGATCTACTGTAATTTCACTTGAGCCAATTTCTGTTTCCCACTTTCTTAGTACTTCCGCTATTTCAGGAGATTCAGCAGCAGATTTGCGATCGCGTAAAAATTGATAAATTGCCACAATTCCCATGCCTGAAACCACCCTTTCTACGGACACTCGGTCTATATTATGCTTTGCTAACAAATATTTTAATAGATCAAATTCTAACTCAGAGCGTGGTGCAAAATCTGTATGACCCCCCTCTGTGGCGTAAACCCTGACTGCTCCTCCTCCTCGAATTAAAAAACATTCTCCTAATCCCGTACCTGCACCAATTACAGCTATTGGAGTATCACCTTGAGGTTCGCCAACTTGTAAAGTCTCCAAATCATTGTCAGTTAAACCCAAAATTCCATAACCTACTGCTTCAAAATCGTTGATCAGGCTAACTTGGGATACCCCTAACTCATTTTCTAACAATTTAGCATCCAGCATCCAAGGTAGGTTAGTTAATTTAACAGTATTATTGATGACCGGACCTGCGATCGCAAAACAAGCTTTTTCTGGTTGGAATTGCTGTCCCAATTTCTCATTTGCTTCTGCCAAAAATTTTTGTACTATAGGTACTAAATCTGGAAAATCGTGACTAGAGTAACGATTCTCATAAAGGCTCTTAAATTCCACAGTCCCCTTGGATTCTTCTCGTTTAGCTTCCACCAGTTGTAGTATTGTTTTAGTACCGCCAATGTCTCCAGCTAATAGCAATGTCATAAACTATATTCTCCTGAACAACTGTTTAGTTTTTATTATCATATCTTGTTGAGTTATAGTTATATCATGTCCGGTTGAACAGTTATAAATAAACGACGGAGGAGTCAGTCCTCAGGAGTCAGGAGGGAAGAAAGGAGAAGAGAAGGAGAAAGTTTTTTGATCACTAATTATCCGGACATGATATAGCAATGTGCGCTGGCATATTTACAAATTACAGGAACTGTCCAATAGACATCTCCTCCAAAAGAGGGAGTAGGCAGCTTTGTTGTAGGCAGTAGGGAACCCACCCCTCGCCCCTCCCCCTCCCAGGAGGGGAAATAATTGATATATCTAGTGTGAGAATTGATTTGATTTTGGATTTTTACCAGATGTCTAATAGCTAAAAGTCTTATCTTATCAGCTTTTTATTCCCCCTTCCGGAGCTGTTGCCTATTACCAGTTGCCTGCGCACAGCGCTATATTAGTTGCTGATGTAATATCATATAGCAATTCCCATACTTGTGAGGTACAAAATTCCTTGGTTTTAGGGAGTAGGGAGTAGTAATTCTGGTTCTGTAGGAATCGATCAAGAAGAAAAACAACTGTACCTTATTAGCTTGGGAAACGCTATATTGGGTTAAATAATTAGGGTTTGCTTATGGAAAGTCTTTTGCTAGGGGTAGCAGTCAGTCTTCAGGAGTCAGGATAAATGCAAATCATACCAATTCCCATGTATTATTGCTATACTTGGGCAATACTTCAGTTGTCAACCGATCGGTACAAGCAAAACCACTTTTTTGCTAATTTTAGGCTTTGTTGCATGAAAGTAGCGATTCGCTCCGCGATCCGTTCCGGAATCGCAAAAAACTCCCTTAGTTGGAAGTTTACTAGATTTCTACTTTGTAGCTCTGGAGCTTACCCTAAACACCATCTTTTGTGCAACAAAGCCAATCAGCAACGCCAAAAATATCACTCCTTTGTTTTTAGACATCCCAATCATTACCAACCTTTTCCATCAGGCGGTTTAATATTACATATCCTTGTGGGTTGACAACAGTCAGGCGGATGATTGACGGGTCTTTAGGTCGGTGAGCAATAATATATTTGTGACTTCCATTTCTAAAGGTATAAGTATAGCGTTGGTTATTCCCTGTAATTGAGGCATTTTTCAAAGTTAGAGAAGCGCCAGTTTTTCGAGATTGAGCTTCATAGGTATAGTTTCCGAACTCATCTAATTTCAGCCAAACAACCCAATTTTCGCTATTATCCATGAAAGCTCCAGTTGGACGGACAAAGTCGGTAGGCATTGCAGAAGCACTATGAGAATTTAAGGTAATATCTGCGACCGCAGGAGTAGATAAACCAATAACAGATGCCAGAGCAATAGCTTTGATATTCATATTTTTCTCTTTCTTTATTTGTTTGAGTGGTGTATTTTCTTTCCTAATTAATTCTTCCAACTCAAAATTTTGTTTCCGTATTGATCACGCTATAAAAGCACCAGAATTAAATTTGGCACACAGAAACCAGCATTCAATAGACTTATTTTTTAGATATCGGTAGACAAATTAGAAATTGTCACCTTATATTATGTAGGGCTTGGTGATTAATTCTCAAAGTATTGATAAATATAAGGTATTAGCCTTTTTGGGGTTCAAAAAAGTGCCAGCTTTTCGATGCCAAGAGCTGCAAAAAGCTAGTATTTTGGGCTGACTATGGTAGAAAAATCCCAAATTGACAATTCTTACTCCTACCTCCTCGCTCATTCCTATTTCTTCTGTCTTCCCCTCCTGGGAGGGGGAGGGGCGAGGGGTGGGTTTTCTCCTGTATTCCCTTCCTGGGAGGGGGAGGGGCGAGGGGTGGGTTTTTCCTACCCCTACTAAAAGACTTTTGAGCGCAAACCCTATGTATAGTCTCCGTTCATATATACTCCTTATTTATTAATAAAAATTCAAAGGTTTTTAATTAACAGAGCGATCGCTAAATCAAATAATTACAGGATTTGACTCAGATTATTAGGACTTCTCAGTACAACGTATTTTTGTCCGAAGCGACCGACAGGGTTTGCGGAGCATTCCGGGACGCAAAGCAATCTCAAATCCTAGTTTTTTGTACCTCATGCGTAATATCATGTCCGGTTGAACAGTTATAAATAAATAACGACGGAGGAGTCAGGAGTCAGGAGTCAGGAGTCAGGAGGGAAGAAAGAAGAAGGAAGAAGAAGGAAGAAGAAGAACTGGAGTTGAAGGAGAAAGTTTTTTATCACTAATTAGCCGGACATGATATAAGTCCTGATTATATCAGAAAGTTTTTGCTATGAGCAAATAATAAATAAGTAGTTTGATTGGTAAAAATAACATCTCCTGATAATGTTCAATCTTCTTGCCGACCACAATTCTTACATTGATAATTTTGTTTACCCCTTCTTCGAGCATTTTTTCTAATAGATAGCAATCAGGAATCAGATGTGAGAATTGAGGTGTTTCTTTAAAGAATAGAATATAGCAGTTATCTTATTCTTATAGCAATGAGCGCTGGTATATTTACAAATTGTAGTAGGGGCAAAAGAGCTATAAGTCTTATATTATCGGCAATTTATTCCCCCTGTTCCCTGTTCCCTGTTGCCTGTTCCCTGCGCACAGCGCTATATGTATTCGTTTCTCCCCTCCATACCTATTCCCTATTCCCTCCATACCTAAAACAAAAGTCTCCAATATCTCACAACTAAAATCATATTGCTAGAGTTGTTGGGAATTACAGCAGTTTTCATTTGGGTAGACCACAGTAGGGACGTTCCATGGAACTTCCCTAAAAGGTTTTGCTTGTGAAGATATGGTTCATCAATTTGAAAAGCGCTGTAATATCATGTCCGGTTGAACAGTTATAAATAAACGACTGAGGACTCAGGAGTCAGGATTCACGAGGAAAAAAACAGGAAACAAGAAAGAAGAAGAGAAAGTTTTTTTATAACTAATAGACATCTCCAGAAAATAAACTTACCCTTTATTGAACAAAAGCTAGAGTTGTAAAAGTCAGTTCCCTAAATCTTTTTTGGTACATTTTTCCTAAAAATCTATTCCCTGTTGCTTTCCGGAGCTGTTGCCTGTTGCCTGCTATGTGCAAAAAGTCTATATCTTTTTCAGAGATGTCTAATTATCCGGACATGATATAAGCTAAAAAAATTGCTAAAACCCTTATTAGTAAAAGTTTATCGTGTTTTTTCAGCCTTAAAACCATGAAAGCTCTATAAAGTAAGCTTTTGAGCCTTTTCAATTCTTATTTCCCAACAACTGTTTTAATAATGACTACCTGATTTGCGGAAATGAACTGCTGTTACTCCCTCATTCAGTACCTGACCATTCTCCACTACTGCATAAACCAACCAATGGTCGCCACATTCCATCCGGTTTGCCACCTTACATTCCAAATAAGCTAAAGCACCTGTCAAAACCGGACAACCATTCTCAGCTTCCTTGGTTTCCACTCCCACAAAACGATCTTCTCCCGGTGCAAAAGACTTCTGAAAATGCTTCCTCAATTGTTTACCCTCTGCCAATATATTCAACACAAAGCGATCGCCTGTATGAGTCAAAGATTCCAGCGCTCGGTCTTTTGCCACAGCAATAGTCACCCCAGGAGGATTAAAAGTCGCCTGAGAAACCCAAGAAGCTAACATCGCACTGGTGACATCTCCACGTCTAGCAGACATCACACACAAAGACCCCACAACACGTCCCACTGCTTGAGCTGTGCGATCGCTTCCCGAAGCACTTGCCGAAGGTTTAGGAGCGCGAAGTTTCCGAGACTTAATCAAAGTCTGAGCAAAATCAATAGCTGCCTCTTTACAAGTTTGAAGCGTCAGATCGTCTGGCTTAAACTTCACCCGAATAGTTTCAAAACCAAACTTATAACCCGCATCCTTTAACTTACTTTCCAAAATATCAATGGCCTCACCACTCCAACCAAAGGAACCAAATACCCCAGTTAGTTTACTCTTAGAAGCTGTATTCAGTACAATACCCAAAGCTGTTTGAATTTGAGTTGGTGCGTGACCGCCAAGTGTGGGAGAACCAATAATAAATCCATCACATTTTTCAATTGCTTCCTTGATTTCATCAGACGTGGCAGCTTCACAGTTAATTGATTCTACAGCTACTCCTGCTTTAGTTAAACCCTTAGCGATCGCTTGAGCAATAGTAGCAGTATTACCATAAGCTGAAGCATAAAGCAAGGCAACATTCAAATCTCGCGAATTTTGTTCCTGACTCCACTTCCGATACAAATTTGTTAACTCAGTCATCCCATAACGTACCATTGGTCCATGACCGGAAGCATAGAATTTTACATTCAAGTCAGAAATTTTATCTAGGGTAGAAAGCACTTGTTTTGCCTGAGCGGCGTGAAGACAGTCGTAATAAAAACGTCGGTCTTCGCTGTAGATACTCCATCCTTCATCAGCAACTTGGTCTCCACAAACATGAGCGCCGAAAAATTTATCAGTAAACAAAATTTGAGTTTTTGGGTCGTAAGTCATCAAACCATCGGGCCATTTAGGGGTAGGAGTGGTAATAAATTGTAATTGATGACCATTGCCCAAGTCTAGAGTATCTTCACCTTTAACTATTTGAATTTTCAACTCTTGTTCTTTAAAATAGTCTTTGAGAGTTAAAGCTGCGGGGTTTGAGCAGACAAAAGTTATTTGAGGTGCGAGGGATAATAAAGCTTTGAGGGTAGCAGCACGATTAGCATTAAAGTGTCCTAGAATTATATAGTCAAGGCGATGCCAATTTAAGCGTAGTTGCAATGAGTCTAAGTAGTTTTTAGTAAATGATTCGCCGGGAGGGTCGATAACGGCAGTTTTTTCGGCTTGAATGAGATAGGAGTTAGCAGTAGTGCCTTTTTGTAGAGAATATTCGACTTCAAACTTTAGTCTATCCCAAGTACGAGACCGAAGAACTTTTGTTTCTTCAGCAATAATGACAATTTGAACGTCTTTTTTTTTGGTGGTTTGTAGCATAGTTTAGTTATATTGTCTATACAAAAATAATGTATAATGCTAAATTTTATCATGTTCGGGCGATCGCTTTCTTTAAGTCAGGAGTCAGGAGTCAGGAGTCAGGAGTCAGGAGGGAAGAAGAAGTTTTTTACAGCGGTTTTCAGGTCAATGAACCAAAGTAGGAGCGTTAACGATAGTTATGCGAAGCAAATGCCATTTGCCCTTATAGAACCCATTTGATAGCTATAATAATTATGGTGTAATATCATGTCCGGATAATTAGTGATAAAAAAAACTTTCTCCTTCTTTCTCCTTCTTCTTCTTCTTTCTACCCTCCTGTCTCCAGTATAGCTGTCTCCTGACTCCTTCGTCGTTTATTTATAACTGTTCAACCGGACATGATATAAGAGTCTTTTTGCGGATCAATTTTGAGGAAAAATCATCTGAAGGAGTGTTTTTTGTATTATTTCTCCCCACATCTTCCCTCTTCCCCTCCTGGGAGGGGGAGGGGCGAGGGGTGGGTTACCTCCTGTCTCCTGTCTCCTGTCTCCTGTCTCCTAGCTCAAAAAACGCGCATATTTATGAAGATACCCTTAGGGATTCTATAGGTTTTTGGTGATGACGATGTGGTTTATCAATCTGAAAAGGGTTTTCAGGTATTAAGAAGGAGCAAGGTTTTTGATCACTAATTATCGGGACATAATATTACCATACAAAGGTTTTCAGGTCAATAACCACATTAAAAAAAGGTGGTGGTGCATTGTAATGGCAGTGGGAGCATCTTGCTCCCGTACCAAGTATCCCTTGTTCCTTGTATACCATTACTATGCAGGAGTACCTAAAAAAAACAATAAACCTGTAGGGACGTTCCATGGAACGTCCCTACTGTGGTCTACCCAAATGAAAACTGCTGTTATTCCCCCCACGCATTGGGGGGTTAGGGGGGCTTGCATCATACCCAGAATCAGCAACGCCGAAAATTAATATTTCGCCGTATAACGAATAGTTATCTCAATATCTTTAATGTTCTCCAGGGTAGACTTATGCTTATATGTGATTTGTTTCTCCTGGATCGCCTTCACCGCTGCGGGAACAGATAACAACCAAGTTGATTCTACACCAGAACCTTCAAATGGTAATAATCGTCCTTTTTGCTTGGGTTTCATTGTTGCTGTATCTGTCTCCACACCTAACAGCTTAATTTTCCCATAAGCACAAACCCTTTGCAAAGTTCGTTCTTTAGCAGAATATCGGTTAGAAATTTGAGTTAATTCTGCTGCAATAGGATCGCCATCTCCTAACCCCAATAATTTCACCTTAACACTCTGGATACGTCGTCCGAACTCCTCTGGAAAATCTTCATCAAACCAAGACTCCTGAATATGAATTACAGCTTTTCCATGAGTCTTGAGACTTGCCAGTATATTGTCATCTTTTTCTTCTAGGGAGAAAGTCCGTCCTATATTTTCTTGGTCGGTATGGAGAGTCTTTTGCAAATAACTGTACTCCATTTGTTGGAGATTGAGCAACAACTTCTGACCTGATAATAAACCATGATAAACGTCATCCCATTGAGGTCGAATAAATATGGTTTTTTCTCCTGTTTCCTCTTGATACACCCTTTCTGCTAATAAACAGAAACTAACTGTCTGGTCAAACAGAGTGCGATAAAGTTGCTTCAAATTATCAACGTACCACTTGAAAAACATTTCGTTAGTGAAACGTTTTTGATTAAATGCTGCCAATGTTTCACTGTCCTTTTTGTCCCCTTTAATATCTTCAAGGACTTGTCTTTCTATCTCTAATTCTATGTTTGATACCTCAATTTCCTGATCAATTATCTCTATTGCCATCGTAGTTTGATGCTCATTAAATTCAAGTTCTCTGAAATTTTTCCCTATTTCCGCTGTTCCTTGAAGCCATTCAATCATTACTTCTGCAATCTCAATATTAGTTTCCAGTGTATCATCAACTGCTTCTGCTGGTCCTGAAACATCATAACCACCCATTGAAAACCCAAATATACGAGGTACTAACTTTAAAGCTCCTTTCAATACTTTCGTTGGTATTGAGAAGTACTTCTCTGCCATTAGCAGTCCGTAAGCGACTTGCAGGGCACCGTCAACAGTAGTTGTCCATATTTTTTCAACTTCATAAAAATTACGTTCATGTTCAGTTTGTTTTTTCGTCTTTCGTTGAATCTCAATATTTTTTTCTAGAGCTTCAATTGTTTTCTCCTGCATGAATATTGCTGAATCAAAGGAAATTAAACTGCTTTCCAAGTTTTGATACTGGATGTTTTCATAATTCTCCCAATACTGCAACAAATTAGTTGACCAACTAATTAAATCTTGCACATAACCACGAGCGCGACCGAGTATGTCATCAAAATCATAATTCAGAGTTCTTGTTGCTTGTTGTTGAGGTTGTGTTAGTGAAACTCCAGCAAGAGCAGCTTGTTGCAATACCCTGGGATCGATAGGAGGAGCAATTAGAGGTATATTCAACGGTGTTCCATCTATTGCCAACCAATGACGTAGATTATACAACCGTTGCTCTATTGTCTGATAGACTTTCATTATCTCTTCGTCATAAGGTTCTATAAAATCGCCCCCTAACTCCACATCTGCTACATCTCCTAAAGTCGGATCGTTCCAGTCTTCCCCTAGTTGAACGTTTGCTAAAGACTGTTCCCCTTCTATGAATATATTTTTCGCTTCCACATAATACATTTTGGCTTGACGCAGGGTTTCTGTGGTAATCTGACGATAATAGTAATCTCCCTGTTCTATCAGGTTTTGTATGTATTGACGAATGGTAGACAGACGATAATAGAGGGGATTTTCACGAGCGATCGCGTCTGGGTCATTGATCCCCAAGGCACTCTGACTATTTGCGTCTGGTAGCGTTTTTAAAGGTTTATTTCTCCAAGGATTATCTTTGAGGGTAGGGTCGTAGACGTGCTTTAACCACTTCTTAGCTAAATCAAAATTCTGGGATTGAGTGTATTTGTAAGCTACCATTAAAGGAATGTAGTGGAATATTTCCCAAGCATATATGCCATAAGGTCCCCAGAAATTTACATATATATCAGGTTTGGGTTCGGTGACATTATGATAAGTTTCTGTCTTGTCTAGTTTTTGAAGGTAGGGAGGAACCCCAGATTCGTTTCCTGTTTGGTTATCTAAACTAAAGAGTTGATGAATGTCATAATATGGGTTAGCTAGTTCGACTATTTTTTGAATGATTGTAGAGTAGAGATTTGTTGTATAAAAGGAGCCATTATAAGAAAACAGTAAAAAGCGTTGGTCAGCTAAATGAGGTTTATCTTGTGTGTGCTGTCTGACGAAGACTGATTGTTGGCTTGTACCATCGTCATAATGGACACGAAAAGTAAATAGTGTATCCTTTCTACCTTGATTAGAATCTCTATTCTGGTCAGGAGCAGACCGATCTTTCCAGTCGGTGCAAAGTTTAAACGTAATATCAAATTCTGTTTGGTTTTCATTTGGTGGGTTAAACCGAACAAAATCTTTTTTATTGCCGATCCCCAAAAGATTATTTCCTTCTGAGTTTTCTTGTCCAGTTAGCTCAATATTTTTCTGCTCAAATTCGTTGCCACTTGCAGCCAACTCTACCCAGATACTTTCCTGGGAGTTATTACTGTTGTCATCTCTGTCAACACTCTTCCTGCCTTTACCATAGCGGTTTCTTATCAGATTGTAATCAGATTCTCGGCAATCAAGTTCCCAGTTTAACTGGATTCCACCCTCAGATAAAACTTGAGGTGCCAACTTCATATCAATTATAGAGTTTGTAGCACTTTCTGGCTGTATTCTTACTTGTGGGGGATGCGACCTATCAATTTCATAATAACCCTCTGGGATTTCATTGTCTTTAGAAGGCACTTTACTGATGATGTTCACCACTGTTTCTTCTTTTGAAGTAACAGAGGAAAAGGACAGATTCTTATCAACACCACCAGTAGAGAAATACATTAATATCTGTTGTTTTGATTGGTCAAAATAAGGTTGATAGATTTTAACTTGTAGATTTTCTACAATGTTCTCTCCTAAATAATTAATCTTAATTCCTTGGGAAGCGATTTTTGATATTTCTGATGGCGATAATTCTCGGTTGTAAATCTGAAGGTTAGCTACTTTACCTTTGTAGAGGTAATCTTCATAAGGAGATCTTCCTAATACTACTCTCTCCACTGAATTGATTGGTTTATTGTTGTTTACACCACTATGCCAAAGAGTTCCATTGACATAGATTTTCATACTACCAGTGGCAACATTTTTAGTAAATGCCCAGTAAGTCCATTTGTTATGGTAATGATCGGAAGAATCAACTTTATTTATTCTATCCAAATTATCAGGATAACCACAATCAAAGAATATATATTTTTTATTATTAGATTGAGTGTGATAAGGTAAATGAATGTTGAGAATTCTTTTCTTCTGATCATTGACTGCATATAGGATAGAAGTTTGGTATGCGGAACTATCACCGTAAGCCCAAAAACTAACTGTAATTTCATTAGTATCTGGTATAGCTTCTTTAGGTATTTCTATATACTGATCTTCTTCACCATTAAACCTTATACAACTGCCAAACATGGTATCAGTAACAACATTTACTCCACCATGAACCTTACAATTACGGTTATTTTTTGATAAATCAATTACTTTACCATCAACGATTTTATCAAGTGGAAGATAAAGTTGCAAACTTGAATTGTCTGCAATATTCTGTTGAAAACAAACACTATTCCTCGGTTGCCCAAAACTGCCATCAGTATTTTGACGACAATATTTAGGTTGCAAGTAATACTCTGTTGTCTCACCATCTTCTGAACGAGTTTCAAATAACTCAAACCAATACATATACAATCGATTCCAACCATAACAGGGAGCTACACCATAAATATGTTGCTGACTAAATACTAGCTCCGCTTTTATCCAATCACCCCACTCAAAAGCATACTTACTTCCTGCTTCCAACTTCGCTTTATCAACCCTCAACAACCGATAGTAATAACTATTTGTTTCCCAAGTTGCCTTTGCTGTAAAACAAAATTCAATAGAGTCTCTTAAATCTTCATAAGTAAAACCTTCTACCCGCAACTCTGATAACTGCTGTAGTTGCTGCAGATATTGCATAATTGCTTGCTGCACCATCTCTTCATTCAGAGACCCTTGACCTAAACTATCCTCAAAGGTTTTGAAAATCTCTGTTTTATGCAAACGTAACGTCGGTTCTATATAATTAGAAGGATATAATCCCAACTTCTTGTTTGCTTCCCATAACCGATATTGTTGTGATATATCCCAATCTTTTTTGAGATTCTCTAACTGACCCTTTTCCCAATTTGCATCCTCGACTCCCTGGATCATCCGGTTAATATACAACTGCACTGCACCTGTACATTCTAATAAACGAGTTGTGGGTACTTCATAGGAAACATTGACATCCAGGAGCAAATATTGATAAATATCTTCCCAACTCTTGATTTTCTCTTTCAGCGCTGGTGACTCACTCTCACCAACGACTTCATTCATAAAGTTGGCAACTAAAGCATCCCTGAGTTCTAAATTGATAGCATCTTTAGCTGTTTTTTTCCGTACTTCGTCATTTTGACGATTTAATCCTAATTTGACTACTGGAACTACTTGCTGCCAAAAATCAGGAATAATATCATAATGGTGGAACCATTGGAGTTGTTCTCCCTGAATATGCAAATCTTGACAAAGTTCTATCTGACGACGTAGATACTCTATTTGTTGTACAGTTTTCACCAAACTGTAAGTAATTTTATTGGTTAAGTTAGGAATATCTTCTACAGACCAATCTAAAAACGCAGCTAATAGCTTATTTTGTTCTTCTTCCTCAAGTTCACCCTCATTGACTGCTGCTAAGTATACGAACCAATGTTGAGAACTGACTTTAGCATTCAATAGGGTTTTGAACTTATACAGATAATACACTTGCTCCAGAGATAGTTTATGACTCATCTCTTCCACTAACCATTCCACTAACCATTCTGGTTTTTCAGCAGCAATAGATACTGTATATGTGTCTAACTCCAACTGAGATATGACTATTCCATGACGATTAATGTTGTACAGTAATTTCAAAGTGTCTTGACTCAGTTTTTCTGGTACTTCTTTGTCTTGCAATCCTAAAAGTTGCTTGAGTGTTTCATAATAATCTATTCCCATCCATCGCAGTAGATCAGGAATAATTTCCGAGCTAAGTCCGCTGAGTTTTTCAGTAATAATTTTGGCAAGAGATTCTTGTTGTCGTCTTTGGAAATTGGCAATTTCTACAATTAGTTCTTGTTTTTGCCCTTCTGCTGATTCCGTTAGCGTTAGTTGATACCCTTTTTCTGCTGCTGCTTCTATTTTATCCTTGATAATTTTTGTTACTCCCTCTGCAATGTTTGCTTTTTCAACATTCAGAACTAATCCATACTTATCAATAATTTTTGGCTCGTTCTCTTGCAACAGTTGATACCAAATGTCAGCCGGAATACCCATGATACCGATTCCTTCGTGATCTTCTTCTGGTGCTTTTTCTACTATAATTTGCCAACTTTCATAATTAGTGAAACTCTGTTCTACAACTCGATGCTCCTCAATATCCTGTTCAAGTAAATCCAAAAATTCTTCTACTTCTACAGTTGCTTGCAAAGTTCCTGCATCATCCGGTGGTGTTAAAATTGTCAGAATATTATCTATTGTCAGGTTATTGTCTTCTGCGTTTATCCACTCAGATAACCACACCAGTTTATCTAATGCTGATAATACATCACTGACTTTTTGTCCAGGATGAGCAAATACCTCAATTAGTCCTAATTTTTCTACTAATTCAATTCCTTTAGCAATACCCCACCCAAATAATGTAAACACCTTGACTAAACGGTACATTCGTGCTAATGCTGCTTTGTCAAATTTTGCATTTTCATCATTATTGGTTATTACTTTGACAATAGCATTGTATTCTGCAAAGGTGATACGCAAACCGATAATCAAATATTCTTTGAGGGAAGATTCTAAATCAGCAAATTTTGTACTGCCATCCTTGAGAACTTTTACTAATTTTGGTGCTGCATTGCCAAATATTTGTCGCAGGAGAGAAGTTTCTTGTTCTCCCATGCGACGATAACTATTAATTTCTGTGAGTATACCGACAAACTCATCTACACTAAATTGATATTTGTGGTTCCAGTCTAGATAATGGGCAATAACATTGAGTCTGTCATCATCGATCAGTCCATCTTGATCTTCTATTGTATTGAGTAACCAGTCTAATTGATAGTATGGTATATTCGTCCTTTTCTGGAGGCGAATGATGCGGTTGAAGCGATAGAAGAAGTCGTGATTAAGATATGTTCCGTCATCATGGCCCATCACTAACTTTGCATCGACTGTCTTGAGAGTTAAGTTATGACCGTTACTGATATAGGTACCATAGACTTTATTTGTTTCATAGCTGTTATCTGCGTCATCCTTGACTCTGTAGTTAGGGTAAAATTGATTGAACTCTTCTATTGACAGTTTGGTTGCTTCTCGGAACCTTTCTACTTGAGACAGAAAAAGATACTTTTTATTAATTTCTGTTGGTGATAATTCTTTGCTGTAAATCTGAAGATGAGCTACTAGACCCTCGTACCAATTATTAGATAAAGTACCATTGTTTGAAATAAAATTTCCCAACACTACTTTATTTGCTAGATTGATTGGTTGATTTTTGTCTCCTTCACTATGCCAAAGAGTTCCATTGACATAAATTTTCATTTCACCAGTGGTAACATTCTTAGTAAATACCCAGTAAGTCCATTTTCCTTTGATACAGATTTAATCGATCTACCAGGTTAGGTATTAAGGTAAAATTTGTATCATTGAGAGCAAAGTCATTTTCTTTGATGCGACGAGCTATTTCATTAAGACTCATCCCGTCTTGCATTGCTGCTAGAATATAACGAACCTCGCTGTGACTCTTATCGAAAGGTAATTCTAAGGGGTGAAACGTATACTTGAGATTTTCGTATAATTCTTCTTCTGTTTTCCCACTTTTATCCAAATATTGAGCAATTAACAACTCATTCGCTAACTCCAGAGTCGTCACTTCCTGATGTAAATTATCTTCATTTAATACCAAGTCCTCTAGATCGGGACGACGAGCAATTAAATCAAAATCCGGATTAACATTCTCGATCGCTTTAGCCTTATCATAAATATACTTAAGATATGCCGCAGGTGATTGAGTAGACTGAATTGAACTAGGTTTAACGTAGCGAGTAGGAGCATCTTGACTTAAAGCTTCTAGTGCTGTCCTCTCGAGTTCCTCTGGCAGTAGTTTTTGCAGCGAACTAACAGACATATCCATAGAGTTATTTCGTTCATCAAAAGGTAAACGAAAATCCCGCAGAGTATTAGCAACAGGTTCATTAACAAACAGAGTATCCCTAGCCTGATTTTTGAGAACAGCAGAAATATGTTTGGCATGACGGAAATTCTGAGAACCATTAGACATCAAATTTTTTTGGTCTGTCTTCTCCAGATAATTGTAATAGTCAGTAATTGTTTCTAGTTGGTCTACTTGATCTAGGGAGTTAAAGCCAAAAGAAGTCATCAGTTGTTGAACAGCTTCTTGGTTAAGTATTGAGTAATTCATATTTAGTCTTTTGTCCGTAATTAAATAGGTGGGTTGGAACTTTATAGCTTGTCTGTTATTAACAACATATAGTTTCTGGTGACTTTTTGAGATTAAGTTGTTTAAAACTTTGTTTCAGTATTTGTAGTTATTAGTAGTTATTCAACAAACCGAGACGTTTTAACCCTCAACCGAGAGGTTTCAAGCATCAGCAGATGGATGGGAAAGCAGGGCTAAAATTTGCGGTTTTCCTGTAGTTATCATTTTCTTTGTGGGTTTAATACCCCACCGTCAACGGGGGTGTTCACGCATTATATCATGTCCGTTTATATCGTTTGTGTAAACCCAAGGGTGAATATCTACAGGAAATGATGGTTTTTTCTTGCGAGGGTAGCCTTCTTCCCTCTTCCCTCTTTCTTCTTCCTTCTTCCTTCTTCCTTACCTTTGCTATACAAGA
Organism: Okeania sp. SIO1H4; assembly: GCF_010672695.1. NCBI lineage: Bacteria > Bacillati > Cyanobacteriota > Cyanophyceae > Oscillatoriales > Microcoleaceae > Okeania > Okeania sp. SIO1H4. Next base: position 163,512 of record NZ_JAAHGB010000012.1, on the reverse strand, counting down.
CCGATGCTACCGGACATGATATTATATGGTTCAGAGTTAATCATCATTGATAGATGGTTTCCTAGTTCTAAAACCTGCAGCAGGTGTGGAACTGTTAAAGAGTCTCTATTGTTATCAGAGCGTGTTTTTGAATGTGAAAACTGTGGTTTCAGTTGTGATCGAGACTTGAATGCAGCGTTAAATTTAGCTATGGCGGTCAGTTTGCTCCGCAACGCTAACGCGAACGACCGTGAATGCCTGTGGACTGGATAACGCCGACGTTGCCAGATAGAAACAGGAATAGAACAGTTGAAGAAGGAGACAGGAGACAGGAGACAGGAGACAGGAGGAAAATTACATGGGGATTCGCTCCCCCAAGTAATTTTGAACACCGTGTAGACGGTGGGGTATTAAACCCACAAAGAAAATGATAATCATAGATTTATATGGATTATCATAGGTTTCTAAGAACGGATAAGCATTCCAACATAATAAATGGTTATGTAGTCTGGGAAACAGTACAGTTAGCAGACCTAGGGAAAACAAAAAAACTCTTCCCTGAATATAAATCTATACACTCTCAGGTATTGCAAGATATTATCCAGCGTGTGCAGACAACAATGGATAATTTTACCAAACCTGACAAGAATGGTAAAACCAGTGGTAGACGTAAGTGTGATATTCCTGGAAGACCTACAGATAGTAAATTTAGTCCGGCGCTGTCAAGCTAAACTAGGAAAAAATCGTCAGTTTTTACCTAATGGTCAATCAGCTAAATCAGGATTAAATAAGTCTTTGCAAGATGCAGCAACTTATCAATTTCTTGAAGTATTAGAGTATGTTGCCTGGAAGCTAGGTAAGAAAATTATCAAAGTAGACCCAAAAGGTACATCTCAGCATTGTTGGGAATGTTTGAATCAAGTGCCCAAAAGCTTGTCTGAGCGTTTCGCTCCGCGACATGAAAGGCATTCATGTCCTAAGTGTGGACAGGAGTTAGACAGAGATTATAACTCAGCACTCCTGATCCAAAAAATTGGATTGCTATCAACACAGGGGGAGGACATCACCTCTGTTAAAACTGCGGTCAAAGCTTCTTTGGCTGAAGAATCCCTTGCTCTCCCGTAGGAGAGCGTCGGGAGTATGTCAATAATGATTACCTACTTTTCTATGATGTATCGCAGGCAAAACATCTGAGTCACTAACTCGTCCAGTATCAACAGCAGCATAAATAATCCAGTGGTCGCTTGCCTCCATCCGACTTACTACTTCACATTCCAAATAAGCTAGTGCATCACCTAAAATTGGACTACCATTCTTAGCAGTTTGAGTATTTACTCCGGCAAAACGGTCTGCACCAGGTGGGAAGCGCTTCAGAAAATGTCGCATGAGCGTTTGATAGTTATCTTCCCGCAATACATTTAAGACAAAGCGATCGCCTACTTGCATCAGCGCCTCAATTGCCCGGTCTTTTGCTACTGCGATGGAAACTCCTAGTGGTTTAAAACTAGCTTGCACTACCCAAGAAGCTAACATGGCACTACTAACCTCGCCTTTAGTCGCAGTGATAATATACAGACCTCCACTCAAACGACCTAAAGCTTTATCTAGATCGCTATCAAGAGATTTCATCTGCTTAATATTTTGCTTCAAGCTCAAAAGTTGACCTGCGTCTGTACCTGCCTCTTCACATAATTTGTAGGTTAATTCTGAAGGAGTTTCTTTGATCAGAATATTGGGAAATGCTTGCTTGAGACCCAATTCTTTTAATTGGTTGGCAAGGGGATACACAGATAGATCGTCGCCACCACCAGATTCAAATAAACCGAAAGCCTGTTTTTTGTTAGCTGCTGCCAAAATAGTGCTAATGGCTGTTTCCATACTACTAGCTGCCGGACCTGTGCTTGGTGGCGACCCAATGACGATTCCTTTTGCCATTTCTACCAATTCCCGTACTTCTTGGGGGTCGGCAGATTTGAGGTCCATCATTTCTACTGCAACGCCTGTTTTGGTTATCCCGTGGGCAATTGCTTGGGAGAGGCGATCGCTATAACCATAATCAGAGGTGTAGAATACTGCTACTGTTGTCTCTGCTTTGCTTTGTGCTTTGCTCCACTCCTCATAACGGTTGGTTAATTCTACTAAGTTATAACGTAGTAGGGGACCATGACCTGTGGCAATGGTATTGATATCTCCCAGTTTTGCCATGCGTTTCATCGCACTCAATACTGAGCGAGCATTGGGGGCCATCAGACATTCGTAATAGAATTTATAGTCTGCTTCTATGTCACTCAGATTTTCATCGTAAGTTTTGTCTGAGCAATAGTGCATCCCAAAAGCATCACAGGTGAATAGAGTTTGGGTTTTGCTGTCGTAGGTAAAAATAGTATCTGGCCAATGGAGATTTGGAGCAGAAACGAATTCTAAAACGTGACCGTTGCCTAAATCTAATTGGTCGCCATTTTTGACAATTTGTTTGTTAAATGGTATGTGAACTAAATTTTCTAAAAATTGGATTGCTACTTTTGCCCCAACAACTGTAACTTGGGGAGCTAGTTCGATAATGTCTTTGGCTAAACCACTATGATCTGGTTCGGTATGACTAATAATTAGGTAATCAATTTCTGTAGGTTTAATTAGACCCCAGAGGATGTCTAAATATAACTGACGAAATTTTGCATGGGATGTATCAACCAGAGCATTTTTTTCTCCTCGAATAATAAAGGAGTTATATGTGGTACCATTCTGTAGACCAAATTCTATATCAAAGCGATCGCGGTCCCAATCAAGGGAGCGAATGGCCATGGTATCAGGAGCAATTTTACTTGTCTCCGTTGTTAGTCTATTTTTTACTCGGTCTGTTACTGCTACCATAAGAGACTTCTCTCTAATTTTTTTTGATTTTATTTTTAACAAGCTTTCAACTAGCAGTTTTCGGCTTTTTCTACGGAATTTTCCGTCAACAGCTTTGAGGTTTGTACCTTAAAATATCCAAAAAAATATCCAAAAGTTTTATAGCTCGGAGCTATTTTAGGATTTTTATCCCTAGTAGTAAGTTCGATAGTTGAGGAGAAGTTAAAATCTCCTTTTCAATTTTTTTGGATTTATCGCAGTCGAAGGGAAGGAGAGGACATATCAAAAGTGGAAAACTCAGACAATGTCAGATTTTTTCTTCTGCCTTCTGCCTTCTGCCTTCTGCCTTCTGCCTTCTGCTATAAGTCAACTTAGGCTGATAGCTTATTGCTGAAAGCTGAGAACTTTTTAATATCTTTACACAATTTAACTATAAGTTTTTTATAGAAATTTTTATTAGAAAGTTAAGAATATCAAATAATGCTTTACTTATTTTCTTTTTTGGGAGATATTTTTATCAAATTATGGTAAGGTTATAGGGTTTTGCTACTATCCAATAGCACAAAGGAGAAACAATGAAACACCGATTAGCCACCGTGGGAGTTGTTACAACTGCTTTAGTGCTGGGAAGTCTGATTCTGCCAATATCAGCACAGGCGCAGCTTTGTTATGGGTATGGCTCTCAAAAAGCAAATTATGAAACGGCAAACTTTAATATTAATATTTGCGAAACTCAAAAGGGTGAATATATATTCATTAGTCAACCTAAGAATGGAACTGAGCAAGATTGGCTGATTGTTGGTAATGCCACAAAAAGAGGTAGTTCTTGGGAAGCTTATGACCCGGTACGAGGAATTGAATATATTGTTAGCCCAGACCAATATCGTGTAGATTCTATAACACAGAATGGCCTCACAGAGCGTGTAATTAATTACCAGGCTAAAGCAAGGGCTAAATTAAAAACTTGTTATATTCTCAGGCCAAATGGATTATATATTTTTGAGTCACGCAATTCAGCGAGTCGTAGAATTGGAGTGCTAGAAAATGGTCAGAGAATAGAAGTTACCGGAAATGAAGAAATTGGTAGTGGCACTCAAAGGTTTATAGAAGTTACAAATCCATATCAAGGATATATAGTTTCTAGAGATAGTAGTGGAAGCTATATCTCAGATTGTTCTCCTTAATTAAGGAAGAAGGAAGAAGGAAGAAGGAAGAAGTTACATAGAATCTGGTTATATACAGCGCATCCCGTTGTTATGAGGTACACCCATCACGGGCAAGATGCCTGCACTACAATATTTTCATCATTTACCCTGTACCTCATTTGCCCGAAATATGCTGTATTATGTGTTCATAATTTCTTAAATTACTTAAATTTCTCCCACTCCCCTACTCCCCTACTCCCCCACTCCCCAATTCTAATGAATCAATACTATGCCAAGGTTGCTAAAGGATTAGAAGCTATTGCTGCCCAAGAACTAAAAAGTTTAGGAGCAGAAAACATCTGTCTAGAATTCACTGGGGTAAGTTTTACAGGGGATAAGACTTTACTTTATCGAGTTGATCTTTTAAAGTAAACTTTCAACTCTCAAGATTTAGCTTTCAGCAAGCTGATAATTAGGGTGTTTGGAAAAATTCTTTTGGTAAGGGTAAAAGAAAAGGTTGATTTGATTTTTCTGTTAGTTTTATCATGTCACTATCAAGGGTTAATAACTTAAATTTTTCTCTTTGACCTATTTGATTAGCATTAGCAGTAACTATTCCATTAGCTTCAGCAGACAAATATTTGCCATGAGCAGATAAAAAAGCCACATAATTATCAGATAGTTTTTCTATTTTAAACTTTTTCCAAGAGCTAAATTTGGATTTATTTAGAACTAAATTATTGTTATCTTCAGCACATAAAGAATAGCCATCGTTAGTTGTCAAAAAAAACTCTGATTTACCATTTTCGCCAGGAATCTCAACAGCTTTTAATTTAATCAAAGGATTAAAATTATTTCCATGTACAACTACTTTAGTATCTTGAACAGATACATAGAAATTTTCAAAAGTTGCAATTAAAAATATTCTAATTTTCTTGCCACTAAATAGAGTTTTATTTTCAACATCATTATTTTGACGACGTATTATGCACTTAGGTTTATCTACAATAATCTGAAGCTCGCGTTCTGAACAAAAACACTTCACTGCTCTCTGAACTCCAGGCCAAAATGGGTCAAAATCATCTCCTATTAATACTCCTTCTTCAGTTAGCAAATCCCAATATTTGACAAGATCTGAATAAACATTTTCAAAATCATGACCTGCATCTATATGGATAATATCCCCTTTAATTCCAAGATTTTTTAACATTATGGCAGCATTGACACTGGTTTGTAGTATTGGAATAATATTTTTTTCTAATCCTTTCCACATCACATTTGCTAAAAATTGGTAATATAGTTGAGGGTATCCAAACTTGAGCTGAAGAGATTGTTGAAAATTTTTCGGGTGTTTTGGTTTCCAATGTTCCGGACTACCTAAAAAAGTATCTATGGCAATTACTATTACTTCAGGATTAATTTTTTTAGCTATCTCTGCCATGTGAACTGTGGATTGTCCTTTCCATACTCCAACTTCAATAATCACTTTAGGTTTGACTTCAGATATAATTTCAGCAAACACTTTATGTCTACCATTCCAACCTTGCAAATCTTCTGGGTATTGTTGAAAATCAAAACCATTGTAAGGGTTTTCTGGAAATATTTGAGAAATTAGGTGACTATAGTTAGCTGAAGTTTTAGTTGGGTTTGGTTTCATTTTTTTATTTTTTATAGTTATGATTAAAGAGTTAAATAAATATAGCAATCAGGAGTCATTTGTGAGAATTGAGGTGTTCCTTATACCAATTTTATATGAGGTTGCATAGAATGATGAAATTCATTAAATCGATCTATCTTTATCTAGGCTTACTTACGGTTAATTCTGCTTGAAATATTATTCTATGCAGCTTCATTTCAATTTGGTATTAAAAGTATAGAATATGGTAACCGCTCAATAATCCGGGGTAAATAGGTAAATGGCAAGCCTAAAATGGCATAAAATCCTTCCTAAACTGGTAGTCTACCCCTATTTATTGAGCGGATACAGAAGATGGCAATTATTATATTCAAATAATACGTTTTTTTCTTCTTCTCTGTTCCTAGCTCTGGTGTTCCCTAAAAGTTTCCAATATCTCACAACTCAAATCTTATGGTTATAGTTTAATGAGTTAAATAAATATAGCAATTAGGAATCAGTTGTGAGAATTGAGGTGTTCCTTAAAAGTATAGAATCTGGCAATTATTATATTCATATAATACATTTTTTTCTTCTTCTCTGTTCCTAGTTCTGGTGTTCCCTAAAAGTTTCCAATATCTCACAACTCAAATCTTATGGTTATAGTTTAATGAGTTAAATAAATATAGCAATTAGGAATCAGTTGTGAGAATTGAGGTGTTCCTTAAAAGTATAGAATCTGGCAATTATTATATTCATATAATACATTTTTTTCTTCTTCTCTGTTCCTAGCTCTGGTGTTCCCTAAAAGTTTCCAATATCTCACAACTCAAATTTTATGGTTATAGTTTTTTGATTGATTTTATCAAGTACAAAAATCAGGAAATTATTAAATTATAACACTGAAACAATTAATCAATTAGTGAAAAAATTGCTTCATCCAATTTGGGTACATCTCAATTTTTAAGAAAGCTAAAATTTTATCCTTTCTAGGAAAATAGAAAGTAGGAACTGGGAATAGAAAAAAAGTATTTTTGCGAATATTTGAGATGAACTATCCAATTTTTCCAACTCTACCATCAAATCCTGTTATTGTAGGGTAAATACCAAAATTATTATTTCTAGGCAATGAATCAATACTATGCAAAAGTTGCTAAAGGTTTAGAAGCTATTGCTGCCCAAGAATTAGAAAGTTTAGGAGCAGAAAACGTCTGTCCAGAATTTACTGGGGTAAGTTTTACAGGAGATAAAACTTTACTTTATCGGGTTAATATCTGGGCAAGGACTATTTTTAGAGTTTTAGTTCCTATTGCTGAAATTCGATGTGTTAACCGAGAAGTACTTTATAAAGAGGTAAAAAAAATTCCTTGGCAGCGATATTTATCTCCGAAAAATACATTAGCAGTTAATTGTACGGGAAGTAATGACAAATTAAAGCATACTCATTATACGGCTCTACAAATTAAAGATGCTATTACTGAGCAACAAATAGAAAAGTTTCGCTACAGGTCAAATATCGATACTAAAAATCCTGATATATTGATTAATGCTCATATTCAAAATAATAATTGTATCCTCAGTTTAGATAGTTCTGGTAGTAGTTTACATCAGCGTGGTTATCGTTTAGCAATGGGGTTTGCTCCTCTGAAAGAAACTTTAGCAGCAGCCATTTTAGAAATGGCAGAATATTCTCCAGATATACCTTTTTTAGACCCTTTATGTGGTTCTGGAACTTTACCTTTAGAGGCAAGTTTAAAAGCATTAAATATTGCACCGGGACTGTTGAGAAATAAATTTTCTTTGATGAATTGGCGTGATTTTGATAAGTCTCTTTGGCAAGATTTATTAACAGAAGCTAAAAATAGTCAATTAACAGAATTAAAATCAATAATTGTCGGTAGCGATCGCAATCCTGAAGTACTTTTTCAAGCTCGAATTAATTCTGAAAGATGTGGGGTAGCAAATAAAATTAAGTTTATTAAAACAGATTTATCTAAATTAAAACCTCCCGCAGATAAAGGAATTATTATTTGTAATCCTCCTTATGGCGAACGTTTAGGAGAAGTGGAAGAGTTGGGCGAACTTTATAAAATGTTGGGGGATATTTTTAAACAACGTTTTACTGGATGGACGGCATTTATTTTAACAGGAAGTAAACAATTATCTAAACAAGTAGGGTTAAGAACTTCTCGGAGAATTCCTGTTTATAATGGAGCAATTCCTTGTACTTTATTGAAATATGAATTGTATTAAGTAAATTAGGATCAGGAGTCAGGAGTCAGGAGTCAGGAGGGAAGAAAGAAGCAAGAAGCAAGAATAAGAGGAGGAAAAGGAGAAAGTTTTTTTGATCACGCTCTTATCCGGACATGATATTAGGAATTAGAAATTTCTAATATTAAAGAAGAAGTTGGAGTAAACTCAATGCACGACTTTTGAGAAATTATATAGCAAATTCCTCGTATAAGAAGTACAGAGATTAACAATTGAATGAATGCAAGTGCGGGCATCTTGCCCGCGATGGGTGTACCTTACTTAAGTGGAATCTCCTGTATTATATTAAATCTGTTTAATTAGGTATAAAAATATTGGGTAGTCCTGCATAGTAATGGTAAATAGTAAAAAGGAATACCTGGCACGGGAGCTAGATGCTCCCACTGTTCTGGTAACAAATATAATGACAATGTACGACCATTACAATGAATAATCAAAAATATTGGCAAACTAAAAATTTAGAAGCGATTAAGCAAAGAATTTCTTGGGTATACGAACAACCAGATGGAATAATTTTTTCTCAACCTTCTGGCATACATTTTTTAACTATAAAAAAAATCAAATTTATCATTCAATTGGTATTAGTAGAACAAGTAACTTTAAAAATGAATTGGGTTCAATCTATACTTAATTTGGATAATCCCACATATTTAATTTTTCCTTATACTCAAGCAATGATGTTAGCTTTGGTCTGGAATAGTCAACCACAAAAAATTTATATAGCAGGTTTTGGAGGGGGTAGTATTCCTCAAGTTTTTCACCATTATTTTCCAGATACAATAATTGAATGTGCAGAGGTTGATGCGAGTATATTGTCAATAGCTCAGAAATTTTTTGGGGTAGAATTAAATGACAGATTAAAGGTAAAAATTCAGGATGGTAGAGAATATTTAGAACAACAAGACCGGGATAATCTGTATGATATTATGATGATTGATGTAGCTTTTGGTAATGGCTATATGTCTTATAATTTAGCTACTAAAGAATTTTATGAGCTGTGCGATCGCCATTTATCAAAATCTGGGGTTATAATCGTAAATACATTAAACAGTAATGACTTTGAAGCAGAGTATATAAAAACTATTAAAACTGTCTTTCCTTCTATTTATATCTGTCATACTACCGGCAAAAATACAATTATTATTGGTACTCGCAGTTATCCTGTGAATAAAGCAGAAATTAGAGAAAAAGCTCAATTTATTCAAGATTATCATCAATTTTCTTTTCCCTTAGTTGACAGAGCAAATGAGATAAAAATGATTGATGAATTATCAAATTTAAATTTAGACCAAGTTTCAATTCTCCAGGATACTGCTTCACCTGCTAATTACTTTGATTCTTGGTTATTTTAAGGAGTAAGGAGTCATTTCAGTTATCAGTTATCAGTTATCAGTACCTCTGCCTGTTTGCACAGCATTCCGTCCTGAGATAAAAAAGTAGGGACATTCCACAAAACATCCCTAGTCTAATAATAATAAATAAAGAGCTACAACTAGATCAAACTGGTCTAATTAGGAAAGGTTTTGAAATGTATTTTCTTTCTCTACCCCACTCCCTATTTTCTTCAATTTATCAACAGAGAAAAACTACTTTTCAATCTTCACAGAAAGAATTTTGTCACCTTGTCTAATAGCATTTACAACATCCATATCCTCTGTTTTGCCAAAAGTTGTATGAACACCATCTAAATGACGTTGGGGAGAGTGACAAATAAAGAATTGACTACCGCCTGTATCGCGACCAGCATGAGCCATTGATAAAGTTCCGGCCAAATGTTTATTATTATTAATTTCACATTTAATTTTATAACCAGGGCCACCTGTTCCTGTACCGTTAGGACAACCACCTTGAATCATAAAATTAGGAATAACACGATGAAAATTTAAGCCATCATAAAATCCTTTTTCACTTAGTTCAACAAAATTTTTCACAGTATTAGGAGCATCATTATCAAATAATTCTAGATTAATGATTCCCTTTTCAGTTTCCATGATAGCTCGTGTCATGTTTGGAATTTCTCCTCAAGTTAACTTGTAGTATTATACGCTATTTACCAACAATATTTTTCTAGTCTAGCGACGTTTAAAGAAGGAAGAAGGAAGAAGGAAGAGGGAAGAGGGAAGAAGATATAGGGGATAAGCAAGAAAGAAAAAAGGAGAAGGGATAACTAAGAAAGAAGAAGGTCAATCTTGCCTTGTTTGAAATATTCTATAAGTTCTAATAGTAATGGCATTTGCTATAACTTTTAAATTCTGAATTGACCTATAAATTAGTTAATGATGGAGAATTATGCAAATATGCCATGATCAAGCTAAATTTTTTTGGCTGTACTATTATGAAAAACAATCAGATAAATTAGTATTGGTTATATTTAGCTATTTTTGAGTCAGCCTTAACTATTGACCAGAAAATTAGGTTTCAAGCCTCCCTTTTCAAGGGGATAAAGAAAAGAAAATTCCGTATTTTCAAGCTTCCCTATTCCAGAAGCTACTGTTAACTGATAACTGATAACTGAAATTACGCCTTTTAATTTCCAATAAAACTTGCCATTTAATAATTAAAATTCTTCTCAATCAAATCAAAAATAACTCGAAAATTTAGATAATATTCAGACAGTTTTAGGAGCAGATATCTTGTCTTTGTTTATCCTAAATTTAATATCAAGTCTAATTAATTAAACGTAAATATTAATGCTCTTATCAATTATCTTGAGAACCTATTAAATTGTCCCCTATTCCCTACTTTTGACTTTTGACTTTTGACTTCCGCGTAGTGGCTAAATAGTCAAAACAATTTTACCAACCATCGACCCTGCTTCCAACATTCGATGTGCTTCTATTGCATCATCTAAAGCAAAAGTTTTATTCACATGAATATTTAATTTTCCTTGGTCAAATAACCGCTCACACTGTTGCAAAATGTTAGCTTGGTCTACTTGAGCTTCCATCAAACCTTTCATCATTGGAGTTAACATTAATTCCAACCCTATTCGCAGATTTCTTTGCCTAGCAATCTTCAAATTTCCTAAGTTAGTATCCGGTTCTAAAATTGTCACTATATCGCCATAAACTTTCACTGCTGGAATAGTGTCATAAAAAACTTTTCCACCAACAGTATCAAAAGCTAAATCTACCCCTTCCCCATTCGTCCAATCTAACACGGCCTGCACAAAATCTGTATTCTTAAAAATCGCTAAATCTGCACCTAAACTTTTGACAAAATCTGCTTTTTCTTCTGAACTAATAGTAGTAGCAACCTCAGTGCCTTGTAATTTTGCTAACTGTATAGCCACATGACCAACCCCACCTGCACCACCATGAATTAACACTTTTCTGCCAGCTTCTAATTTTCCTCTGTCATACAAAGATTCCCAAGCAGTAATTAAAACTAAAGGTGCAGCAGCAGCTTCAACAAAGGTTAAAGAAGTTGGTTTTTTAGCCATAAATCTTTCATCAACAACAGTCAATTCGGCATAATTTCCAGGAGTTGCTCCAATGCCACTATGACAAAAATAAACCTCATCTCCCACTTGAAAATTTTCTACATTTTTACCAACTTCTGCCACAATACCGGCACCATCACATCCTAAAATAGCAGGTTTTTGGTCTGGGAAAAAAGTGCCACGAGTGCGTAATTTTGTATCAATAGGATTTACTCCAGCAGCTTTCAAACGCACTAATATTTCTCGGTCATTTTCAATTACAGGGTCAGTAACTTGTTGCACTTGTAAAACTTCCGGCGCTCCTGGTGATGTCATGACAACTGCTTTCATGGTTGATTTTCCGCTGATTTAAACTCTGTTGGTAAAAACATTAAGTTTACATTAATTTTTATATTTTGTCTATAGGAAACAGGGAGTAGGAAGGTAGGGACGTTGCATGCAACGTCCCTACAGAGTCGGGGGAAATTTGATAGATTTTCAAGATAATTGATGAAGAGCATTTTTATTATCTCTAATTAATTAGACCTGGTATAGGAATTCCCAAAAAGTTTGAGGTACAAAATTCTAGGTTTTAGGCAACAGGCAACAGGCAAGATACAGCCAAGCCATGGATTTCAATCCTTGACTGATTCTTTGTCGTAGAGGGTTTCAAAGGGAATATAGCGGAGTTTTCCCGTGGCAATAATGGCGAGTTGTTTGGGAGAATAAGCTGTTATTTCTGTTTCCATGGGACGAATGAGATAGTCGTAGAGTTTTTCTTGGTTAAGGTCATGGTAGTCATCGTTGAGGTTTTCTAGTTGGGCGCGATATTCGGTGAGAAGGTGATCGAATTCTTCGGCATCAATGGGTACTTTTTTGACTATGGTGGGTTTGTCTCTGGTAACAAGGAATATGGCGATGCTATCGGGAACATTTGCAATACCAGTTAAAAGAGCAGGTTGAATAACAACGGTATCCGGTGCAATATTGGCTTTGAGTTTGTCAATATCTTCGGGTTTGAATTCAAAAAGCTCGGCAACTTCTGGGTATTTATTGGTAATGTCGGTAGCGAGTTGGTTGGTTTCTGCTTGTAACTGGTTAATTTGTTCGGAAAGTTGGGTACTCCATTCATCTTCTATTTTGGCATAGAGAGCTTGTAATTGTTGATTGTTTTGTTGCCAGTGGCGACTGCTAATCGATAGAGATGGTCAATATTACATATTCCCCTCTTTGCCAAAAAATGCTCCACCAAATGCTCATCCTCCCGTTGTCGTTATTCAGCAGAGCGATCGCGGGGAATATGTTGTTATTCTCAGCCCCGAAGCACCACCCTAAGTGTGGGGAGTGTGGGGAGATGGGGAAGTGTAGGGAGATGGGGAGTACAGCAATGTGCGCTGGGATATTTACAAATTACAGGAGGTATCCAATAGCTAAAATCTGATATAATCGGTTTTTCATTCCCCCTGTTGCCAGATGAGCTGTTGCCTACGCACAGCGCTATCACTGATGGCATAAAACTCAATGCCACCAGTGTCTCGTTACTCACCTACATAGTCAAAGACTGGGGGTTAGTTTCAATCAACTTTGCCAAATCTTGCAAGAAAGCAGCAGCGTCAGCACCGTAAATAATTCTATGGTCACAAGTAATATTCACCTGCATTTGTCGCTTAACTCCAATCATCCCGTCAGCAGTTGCTACTACCTGGGGTTGAGATGCACCGATCGCTAAAATTGAACCCTGACCAGGTGGTAAAATTGCATCAAACTGATTTACTCCAAACATTCCTAAGTTAGAAAGAGTAAACGTACCAGTGCTATATTCATCCGGTTGCAACTGCTTTGCCCGCGCCTTTTCTACTAAACCTTTCCAAGTGCGAGATAAAGAATAAATATCCATTTTGTCAGCATTTTGCAATACTGGTGTAATCAAACCGCCATCAGGCATTGCCACTGCCACTGCAATATTAATCCCAGAAGGATACTGAATACCTCCTTCCACATAAGCAGCATTTAATAAAGGATGTTGTTGCAAAGTCATTGCTATGGCTTTTGCTAACATCGCAGTCATCGTCACACCCTTAGACTTAATCTGTTTATACAACCCATCTAAGTTATCTGTAGCGATCGTGTAACCAACATGGAAAGTAGGCACAGATAAACTGACCATCATATTTCGCACCACTGCATTTTGCAGAGTATTCATCTTGACAACTTGTCCAGGAGTTATCGGAGTTGGAGGTGCAGATGGTGGAGGTGGGGCAGTAGGAATAGATGGTTGAGTAGGAATAACGGGAGTCGCGGTCTTCGCAGATGCAGCAACTGAAGTTGGAGTACTACCTGTTGCCATTTCTACATCTTCTGCCACAATTCGACCATGAGGGCCAGTACCTTTGAGAGTACTTAAATCTACCTTCAATTTTTTGGCCAACTTCCGAGCACGAGGGGAAGCAATAATCCGTCCATTACGGCGACCGTTGTTCTCTTTTGTTTCTGTTGTGATAGAAGAGGGGACTGTAGCAACGGCAGTTGCAGCAGTAGAAGCAGCAGGAGCAGTTTCTTGCTTAGTTGTAGCACCTCCTTGCTGTTTGGCTGTTTCAATTTCTGCCTCTGTTTCAGCCAATAAAGCGATCGTAGACCCTACGGCTGCTACATCACCAGCTTCTACAATTATATTGGCCAGATATCCAGAGAAAAAGGATTCTACATCCATATCTGCTTTGTCTGATTCAACTACTACTACTGTTTCTCCTTTTTCCACCCAATCACCAGTGGATTTTTGCCAAGAAACAATTTTACCCTCGGTCATAGTCGAACTAAGGGCAGGCATGAATACTTCGTTAATCATGTTAGTTTTCCGTTGTTTTTTTATTGATAAATAATTGTCGCTACGCTCTCAAGGTGGTAGGTTGTAGCTAACAAGATTTTACCTAACATCTAGTACCTAACACCTTTTTCAAGTAGAAGGTGGAAGGTCGTAGGTCATAGATTGTAGATTGTAGGTAACAAGATTTTACCTAACACGTAGTACCTAACACCTTTTTCAAGTAAGTTGTAGGTAATAAGATTTTACCTATAGCAAAGAACGAGTTGGTTAGGACATAGAGTGATTATGAATCAAACACGGGGAAATGTTTTTTTCATTTTTTCTTATCTTGGTGCGGTTTCTGTTACATCTGTCGCCGACACGGGTTCGCACCGCTTTTCCCTGTTCCCTGCTATAACAATGTTTGGAGCAACCCTTGTGTCAAACCCGATCATCATGAGGGTTGTCCACAATATGATTGGGGTGTTAAGTAAGAAGGTTTTAGGTTGTAGGTAGCGCAGTCAGGAATAAGGATTTTATTATCTACACAAGTTAAATTATCCAAATTCAAAATTATGTGAGTTATTCAAAAAAAATCTGGACTTTATTGAGTCCTCATTCCTAGGTTTTTCTCACTTAGAACCTGCCACCTCCCGATTATAGGTCTTGGATAGGACTGTAAACTTTTTTCACCTAACACCTATCACCTTCTTTTTTCCCTCTAAACCTCACCTCGCACTTCTTCAATTACCCCATCACGCAGGAGAACTTCTACTTGCATTTTCTTGATCAAATTATCTCCTACATCCGCAGTAAATACACTTTCAATTTGACCTTGACTAACTTCTTGCTCTAATTCCAAAGTTTGTACTTGTTGTAATTGTTGTAAAGCTTGATTTTTCTGCTCTACAAACTCATTTTTCTTTTGGCCGATCTGTGCTTGTATATTATTAATCTGCTGTTGTACTTGAGGGCCTGGAGGTTGTACACTTTGCTTTCTAATTTCAGCAATTGCCTTTTGCCCTTGTATTTCAATCTGTTGTAATTGGCTATCTAAATTATTAATTTGGGTTTGTAGTTGTTGTTGGGCTTCTTCTTTCCAGCGTGGGGTAACGACTACTCTAACGTTAATCGCTCGCTTTAAAAGTAATTGTGTTTGAGAATACTCCATAAAAATTGTTCTTGTCAGTTTATTTTTGTTTGCACATAAGGACGAGAATATTGATTTTAGACTTTAAGATTTCAGAACATCTAGATGATACTCAATCCAAAATCTAAAATCTCCAAAGTCATTAATCAAACATTTTGTTAATCATATCGCGGTAATGGTCCGTGACAGTGGGACGTTTGATCTTCATCGTTTGGGTTGTCATGCCATTTTCTACCGTAAACGGTTCCAGAATCAAGCGAAATGGTCCAATACGGTCATCAGGCCGATATCCGGGGCGATTTTTTACCTCCCGATTCAATTCCTGGCGGAACAATTCTTGAATCGTCTGACTTTCCCAATCAATCTGTGGTTGAGATTCTGAAGGATTAAGTTGAATAGCCCATTGTTCCACTGCTTCAATATTAGGCACGACTAAAGCACCCAAAAATTTCTGGTCTTGCCCCACCAGCATAATTTGGTCAATATATTGACTGCGGGCACAAGCATCTTCAATGGGCTGAGGTTCAATATTTTCCCCATTAGTCAGAACAATTGTATCTTTTGCCCGACCAGTTAATACCAAATCATTATCTGGAGTTATCCAACCAATATCGCCAGTATTAAACCAACCTTCGGAGTCAATAACTTTCTCAGTAGCTTCGGGATTTTGATAATAACCAGCCATTATTTGTGGCCCTCTTGCCCAAACCACACCTTTATTACCAACTGTCAGAGTTTTGTTAGTTTCTGGATCTACTACTTTAATCTCAGTAGCTGGAATGGGTTTACCAGCAGACCCCCGGAGATTGTTCCAATAGTGTCGAACAGTCAAAACTGGAGAAGTTTCGGTTAAACCATATCCTACCAATAAGCCTATACCAACTATTTCAAAGAAATTTTCTAAGTGCATCGCTAGAGAACCACCCCCACTTATGGCAAATTTCAGGCGACCCCCAGTAGCTTGGCGGATTTTTTGATAAATGATTTTTTCTCCCAGACTATGAAGAGGTAATAATACCCAACTTTGCAAAGTAGCCAGCAATTTCTGAGACTGAGATGGTGGGTCAAGTTGCAAAACTAATCCTTGACTAATACGCCTAGCTTCAATGTAACGTTGACTTATGCCCAGGAAAAATTGAGCTAATTTTTGTTTATTGGCTGGTTGTTCTCTGAGTTGTTTTTGTACTCCTTCATAAATTAATTCCCAAACTCTAGGCACACTGGTCACATAGTGGGGTTTATATTCTTGGAAGTCTTTTTTCAGAGAACGTTTATTGGTATAAATTTGGGTACAACCTTGGGAGAGGAAAAAATATTCTCCTGTCCTACCAAAAGTATGCCAAGTAGGTAGGATGTTTAGGCTGCATTCTCCTGGATTGGGTTGAATAAGTGCCCCTAGAACATTAATTTGATAGAGCAGGTTGCCATGAGTCAGCATTACACCTTTGGGTTTGCCAGTTGTGCCAGAAGTGTAGAGCAAAGTAGCAAGAGTTTCCAGGTTTTGCTTAGTGGGTTTCAGGGGGCGGTCTTCTCCTGTAGCAATGACTTGAGAAAATTTGACTACAGGTAGGTTTTCCTCAGGGTTTGGCTCTTCATCGGATAGCAGAATAATTAAATGTATAGGTAAGTCTTGCAGGCGATCGCTCAATTTTTTCAACAAGGCCAAATTTTCCACGACTAAACTCACACTGCCACTATGTTGAAGAATATAAGCCAATTCTTCGATATCTGCAGTCCCACTTCTCACCACATCTGCTGCCCCTGCAGCAATAATACCTTGGTCGGCAATCATCCACCGAGGGCTATTGTCAGCAAATAAGGCCACTCTCGGAGGTATTGACGCTTCATTTTCCGTAGGGACAACCCCCAATGATTGTAAACCAGCAGCAAATTTTTGAATCTGTTGGTTTAATTCTGCATAAGTAAATTTGACTTCTGGTTTGGCATGGGGGTCATGGAGGGCGATGGTCTGATTATAATGTTTGGCAGCCAGTGGCCATATTTCTGAGAGAGATTGAACTGAATCGTAGATTGTTACTTGCTTGAGATTGGCACGTTCGCGATCGCTCATTTGCCAGGAGGTGGGAGATTGTATAGATGTCATTATCTGCTTCCTAAAACTATTGGTGATAAATCTAGTATCTGAGAATTTTGGATAAGTTTGCTAATTTTAGGGACAGTTTGTCAACTTGAATATTCAACTACAGGGAAAAATTAGCCAGAGATTACTTTTGACTTCTCAGTTGCGCATAGCGCTATCGTAAAAGATAATTTTGGGACAAAGAAATATGGAACTTTGGGATATTTCTGCCATTGACCAACACGCTCATAATTTATTGAAACCAGAAGCAATTGCTCGTTATTCTTATGTTGCTGCTTTTACAGAAGTTTATCATCCAGATATTATTAATTATCATGCTTGTTATACCCTATTTTATCGTCGAAGTTTGCGGGATATGGCAGACTTATTAAATTGTGAACCGCAAGAATCAGAAATATTAGCTAAACGAGATAATTTAGGGTTAGAAAATTTAACCAAAACTTGTTTTAATGGTGCAAATTTAGAGAGTATTTTGTTAGATAATGGCTTTCTCCCAGAGCAAATTTTACCTTAGTAATGACATCAAAAATTTTTGGGTATCAGGGAATTATTAAGAATAGAAAATATTGCCCAAAATCTCATACCTCAAGTAATGGGAAATGAATTAAGGTTTATTATGGTGTTTTATTGGTGGTTTTGAAGAGATTTTCTCTACCTCAATCACCGCCTGTACTGCAATTACAAACAAACTAATTCCAATTCCAGTTCCTTCTGCTGTATCAATACCAAAAGTAGAGAGTCAACCTTTAGAGAAAAAAAGCAGTGACATTCCCAGATGCTTGAAAATCAACTTAACTCTCAGCAACCTCGATGACTTAAAGATAAAGTCGAGGCAGACGCAAGCTGGAGAAATTTTAAGCGACAGAGTTGGGGAGAGGCGATACTGCTGAGGCAACGCTCCGCGAACGCTACTAGAAAAGAAAAAAACCCTTGAACTCTCTATCCATGAAGTAAGCAGTTATAATACTGTAGGTTGGGTTAAGTGATAGCGCAACCCAACATACACAAGCTTGTTGTTGGGTTTATCCTAACGGATAAGCTCTGTTAACACTTCGTTCTACCCAACCTACAAAGCGCTACAGTTTCCAAACAGAAGAAATTAATATTTTTTCTACAGTCTTCTGGAATTGATGGAGATGCAATTCTTCACGAAGAGGCAAGGTTAGTGATCGCTCAATTAAATTATCTACAAGCTAAGACAAATGTTGATTTTGCTTTAGCTGCTTTAAATTGCGCCAAAGCTAACAGGAATTACGAAGAATATAGAGTTATATAGAATCCGGTTATACAGTATATGTTTATAATTCTATACCACACTTCAATATTAAATCGGACTACCTCCCCATCTCCCCATCTCCCCATCTGTGCCAACTATATAATAAGTATTCAACCGGATTTGATATTAGAGTAACAAAATCGCTGATTAGACTTTGATTCAATATCTTAATTTTTGAGACTTTCTATCCGCTCTAGATTCATCCCTTGATTCAGCAAGGCCGTGTTTTTTGTAGTGGCAATTCATAAATTGCCCCTACAGGTAGCGTCCGTGTGTAAGTCCTTCTTCCTTACTTCCTTCCTTCCTACTATAATAAATCCTTAAACTTAGGATGATTAGCCAAACTCTTCAAAACTTGCTTAATATCTTGCGATCGCTCCTTTTTCACAATCAAAGTCACATTCCCATCCCTAACAACAACCACATCCTCCAAACCAATAGTCACAATAGCATCATCATCACTCGTGGCATAAAAAATCGACCCCTCCGTATCTAACCCCAAATGATTAGCCAACTCCACATTCACTCCATCACCCTTAACCAAACGTTCCAAAGCATTCCAATCACCCAAATCATCCCAACCAAAAGCCACAGGTAACACAAAAGCCTTGTCAGTCTTCTCCATCACCGCATAATCAATACTCTTCTTCTCCAACTGAGAATAACCCTCAGCACCCATCGCCTCCAAAACAGTCATCATCGTCGGCGCATATTTTCGTAACTCAGCCAACATGACCCCCACCCGGAACACAAAAATACCGCCATTCCAACTAAAACGACCCGTTGCTAAAAACTCCTCAGCCTTCTCTCGGTTAGGCTTTTCCGTAAACCGCGCCACCCTATAAGCATCAAACCCACCAAAATTTCCTGCTTCTTTTCCCTGTTCAATGTATCCATAACCTGTAGAAGGGAAAGAGGGTTTCACACCTAGGGTAACAATAGCCTCCTGATTCATTGCCAACTCAGCTGCTGCCTCCAAGGTCTTCTGGAATACTTCCGGTTCCCCGATCCAATGGTCAGCAGGGAAAAACCCCACTACTGCATCTTCCCCATAACGACGTGCAGTCTCTATAGCTGTCCACGCAACAGCAGGAGCTGTATCCCTTCCTTCTGGTTCTGCCAATATATTTTCCTTTGGCATCTGGGGTAACTGTTGTGCTACACCTTCGGCCAACATTGCCGAAGTTACAACCCATAAACCATCCCAATTGTTAGATAATGAGAGTAATCTCTCTGCTGTTGTTTGTAACAAACTTTTACCACTGCCATCCAGAGAAAGAAACTGTTTGGGTCGATGCTTTCGACTTAAGGGCCAAAAACGTTCTCCTTTACCACCAGCAAGAATTACAGGTATCATCAGATTTTAGATTAATTAATAGATTAGACTATTCAATCTTAAATTCTCATTGCCAGTTTTTCCCAAGTTATATTATGTCCGGATAAGAGCGTGATCAAAAAACTTTCTCTTTCTTCTGCTGTTCTTCCTCTTCCTTTTTCTTTCTTCCCTCCTGACTCGGTCCTCCTCCGTCGTTAATTTATTTTATCATTTTCTTTGTGGGTTTAATACCCCACCGTCAACGGGAGTGTTCAAAATTACTTGGGGGAGCGAATCCCCATGTAATTTTCCTCCTGTCTCCTGTCTCCTGTCTCCTGTCTCCTTCTTCAAAACTGTTCAACCGGACATGATATTACCCAACTATGGAATTTGCTGATTTTTTGAGGAGATTCTCAGACTTTCAATATTATAGCGGTTTAATAGTTTGTGAAATACAAAATTCTCAGTTTTTAGGAAGTAGGGAATTGAGTAGTTGGCATTTAGACTCAGTTATTAATTATTACCAATTCAGAAGTGGTCTATATCTTTATTTAGGGTTTGCTGAAAAAGTCTTATGGGTGAGGGTAGGAGTCAACCCACCCCTCGCCCCTCCCCCTCCCAGGAGGGAGAGGACCGAGTCAGGATAAATGGGAATTACAGAGGATGTAGTTGGAAGAATTGTCCCTTAATTTTTCTGTCCTTGTCTGCACAAAATGCTAGTTTTTTGAGCTTTCTTGACCGAAAAGCTGGGACTTTTTTTAAACATAATAAGGCTGAAACCTTTATATGTCAATACTTTGATAGTTTATCAGCAAGCCCTATTTATTCCATTTATAGCCATTAACTTGGACACAAACGGCTATAGTTACACCAATAATCTTACTTTTAACTTTTAACTTTTATTATGAATAATACTTCTTCTACTAAGTCCCGGTCTATTTGGCACAAATTGTGGTTCTGGATACTTGTATTAGTGTTGAGTGGAACTACAACTACTTCTTTTGGGGCAATAACTGCTCTATTTGCTCCGGTTGAACCACAGTTTTTCAGCCAACTACTCCAGAAATTTACTTCAGATGTCCTATGGCGTAAGGGTCTGCCTTACCAACTCTCACAACCGATGAATATTCTGGTGATGGGAATTGACCAAGTCTCAGGGGTGGCAGAAAATTCTCCAGATGTGTTTGAGGGTCGTAGCGATACTTTACTATTAGTACAAGCTAATCCCACTACTCAGACTGTCAGTTTACTTTCAGTACCACGAGATACTCAAGTCCTAATTCCCAAAGTTGGTATTGCTAAAATTAATGAAGCTAATGTTTATGGTGGGCCAGAACTGGTAGAAAGTGTTTTAGAGAGTACTTTAAGTGGTTTTGAGATTGACCGATATGTGCGAGTTAGTAAGGGAGCGTTTCGAGAATTAGTGGAACAACTTGGTGGGGTAGAAATTTTTGTTCCTCAACCTATGTCTTATACTGATAATACTCAGCAGCTAAAAATAGATTTAAAGTCTGGTTGGCAAACTCTCAATGGTGAACAAGCAGAACAATTTGCTCGTTTCCGAGAAGAAGTTCATGGAGATATTGGTCGTATTCAACGACAACAAGTTTTGCTCAAGGCGCTCCGAAACCGCGTTACTAATGTGGCAGTTTTACCTCGGTTGCCTCATATTATTCAGGTAATGCTGAAGTATGTTGATACTAATTTAAGTTTTCCTGAAATGTTAGCTTTGGTAAGTTTTAGTCTTGATTTAGAACGAGATGATTTGAGAATGGTAATGTTGCCAGGAAGAGCTAGTTCTAGTGATGAGTATTTGAGTAGCTATTGGATTATAGATCAACCTGGTCGAGACCGAATCCTTGAACAATATTTTAATTTCAAGTTAGAAGATTTTAATTATAACGATCTATTTTATCCGATAAAAGTTAATGAAACTTTGTCTTTAGAGGCTAAAATAGCTGTTCAAAATGCCTCTAGTAATTCTCAAGCAGCGACAAATTTTGCTCAATATTTGAGGGATCAAGGATTCTACAATGTTTATGTAGTTTCTGATTGGCCTGACAAAGAACCTTTGACTCAAATTATTGTTCAAGGGGGTTATTTGGAGTCTGCTGAAGTTGTGAAAAATGCTTTGGGTTTTGGTAATATTGAGCCTGCTTCTATTGGTGAAATTGGTTCTGATTTTACTGTTCGATTAGGGGAAGATTCGGTTGAGATAATTAATGCTTTTCAGGAACAGGATAAATCACCGTAGTTCTAGTTAAGCTAAATAGTTTTTATTTGAGGAATCAAATAAATCGGCGTTGGTAAAGCGCGTGTATGATATTTATCTTAATTCTTTAGGAGTCAACCTACCCGCGCGCTCCTCCCAGGAGGGGAAGTCAGGAGGACTGAGTTAGGAGGGAAGAAAGAATCAGAAACCCTGAGTAGAAGGAGAAAGTTTTTTGGTGGCATAAAGGTCACAGAGTTCTATCACGCTCTTATCCAGACATGAGATCATACCTCTTTTCACCGAAAAATGGGGTTTGAAGCCTCGCCCTTCTAGGGCGACTTTTAAATTGGTTTTTCTTCAACAACTATGTTATCATATTGTTAGTTTAAAGTCATACTATGAAAGCTAGATTTAAGTACCGTATATATCCAACACCGGGACAAAAATACCGATTAGCAAAGCTATTTGGTTGCGTCCGCGTTGTCTGGAATGATAGTCTAGCTTGCTGTCAAGAAAAATACAAATTAGGAGAGAAGAAACCTGCTAACTCTGAACTACAAAAACAGTTTATTACTAAAGCTAAAAAGGTGGAGGATAGAGAATGGTTATCAGAGGTTTCAGTTGTACCATTACAGCAATCATTGAATGATTTAAACCAAGCTTATCAAAACTTTTTCAGTTCTACAAAGGGTCACACAAAAGGCCAAGCCATAAAACCTCCCAAATTTAAAACCAGGAAATCAAAACAGACTGCCAGGTTTACCTTGAGGGGGTTTAAAGTACACCAAGATCAAGTTTATTTAGCCAAGATTGGAAAGCTGAAAGTAGCCTGGTCAAGAAAACTACCCAGTGAGCCTAGCTCAGTAACAGTTATTAAAGATTCAGCTAATAGATACTTTCTTAGTTTTGTCGTAGAAATACAACCAGAAGCTTTACCAAAAACTGATAATTCAGTAGGCATAGATTTAGGTATTAAAACCTTTGCAACATTCAGCAATGGTACAAAGATTGATGCACCAAAACCGTTGAAAAAATGGATTAAGAAGTATCGAAAGTTAAGTAAGTCATTATCTAATAAAACTAAAGGGTCTAAAAGGTATGAAAAAGCACGGGCTAGAGTAGCTAAGTTTCATAGTAAATTAAAAGATACAAGGACAGATTTTCTGCATAAATTATCTACTAAAATAATTCGTGAAAACCAAACAGTTGTTTTAGAGGATTTGAATGTTTATGGCATGGTAAAAAACCGCAAATTATCCAGAGCTATATCTGATTTAGGTTGGCGACAATTTAGAACTTTCTTAGAAGGAAAAGCAGAAAAGTATGGTCGTGATTTGAGAATAATTAGTCGTTGGGAGGCGACGACTCAAAAATGTTCATGTTGTGGTTTTCGTAGAGGCAAATTAGACCTTCAAGTGCGAGAATGGGAATCCCTTAATTGTGGTGCCAAACACGACAGAGACGAGAATACAGCAATAAATATATTAGTCGCGGGCAGGCAGTCCGAGACATTAAACGGACGTGGAGGCAAGCATAAGACTAGGGTCAAGCTAGCAGCAGCCTGTGTTAGCGGAGCTTTGCGCCAGCAAAACGTCAACCCACCGAAGAGCTACGGTTCAGTAGGAATCTCCGCGCCTTCAGGCCGGAGAGGATGTCACCAACGCCAATAAATCAAACAAAAGGATTATACCAAATTGATAAATGTTTGGTACAAATAACTAGGTTATTTCTTAGGAGTCAGAATGAATAAGCTTTGATACCATTTATTAGGTCAGAATTTATATTTTTATTTCAAGTGACATTTGCTGTAGGTGTCTTTTAACTGCCCTGATTATTTATTCTAGGACTTACGCATGAGGTACGAAAAACTACGAGTTGAGATTCTTCCCTATGGGTCGCAATGACGAAGATACCTTGAGGTGCGTAAGTCCTATGTTCGTAACATTCTTTTTCCAAATTAGGGTAGTGCATCAGCATAGCTGCTTTACCCTTTTAATCAACCTCCTGTGTAAACCGGATATGGTATTATGTTATGTGCGCTGGTATCGTTTGTGTAAAATCAAGGGCGAATATCTACAGGAAACTTAAGTTTTTTCAAGCTTTTAAGTCTTCTTCCCTCTTCCAACTTCGGTCTTCCTTACCTTCACGCTTACAATACCGATGCTACCGGACATGGTATTAGAAGTCAGGAGTCATAATTAATGACTTCAATACCAGTTTTTAAGTCATTAATTCTCTTTTTTGTCAAAGGAACACTTCTTGTTCAGACAACGTAAGATTTTTGCTTCTTCCTTCTTTCTTCTTTCTTCTTTCTTCTTTCTTCTTTCTTCTTCCTTCAATCAAAAATATAAAATCCCAAGTTACAATCTAGTTTGATTGATCTTCATTATACTTGCTGAAATAAGTTTGAAAAACCTGTTTGGCAACAGGAGCAGCAGAAACAGAACCATAACCTCCATTCTCCACAATGACAGCGATCGCAATTTTTGACTGATAAGCTGGCCCAAAACCAACATATAAAGAGTGAGACCTTTGTCCAATTACTTCTGAGGTTCCCGTTTTCCCTCCTGTCAGAGGAATAGTACCGTCATTAAGAGATTGTGCTGTACCATAATAAACTGCATCAATCATCCCTTCTCTAATAATCTTTATCTGTTCAGGTTTCAACCCTGTGGGAGTAGGCTTCATTTTTGGACTATTCGTTTCATTTGCTAACAAGTGAGGCTTAATCTGTTTACCACCATTAGCGATCGCTGCTACTGCTACTGCCAACTCTAATGGTGTCACCAAAACCAGACCCTGGCCAATTGCCATAGTTACTGTATCACCCAAATACCAATCATCATTATAAATCCTACGTTTATCTTCTTCAGTAGGAATTAAACCATTGTATGTTGCGGGTATGCCCAAAAGGTTTAAATTTTCACCACCCAAACCAAGCTGATGTGCCCATTTAATTATTTCTTGAGGTCCAATAGCCATACCTATTCTATAAAAGAAGGTATTACTACTATAGGCTAATGCACTTCTAAAACCAATTGAACCATATCCTCCACTATGTTCATTGAAACTAATACCTCCAACATAAATCGAGTCAGAAGTATATACAAGGGAGTATGGTGAAAATTTTCCAGACCCCATAGCTGCTGAAGAAGTCACTATTTTAAAAGTACTACCTGGAGGATAACCTTGGAGAGACCGATTTAAAAATGATTGCTCCTGACTATGAATATTTTGCCATTTGGCTTGAGACATAGGTTTCGTAAACACATTGGGGTTAAATCTGGGATAACTGGCCATTGCTAAAATTTCCCCCGTATTCACATCTAGAGCAACTACTGCTCCCTTACGAAAACCTAGAGCTTTTTCTGCTGTTTTCTGAAGGTCTATATCAAGAGTTAACTTTACTGTCTTTCCTGCTTGAGGTTTAATTTCTCCGAGACTACCTATTTCCTGATTTTGGGCATTGACTTCTATCAAACGCTTACCCCATTTTCCCCCAAGTAAATTATTAGCACTTGCTTCAACCCCTAATCTACCAACCATCATTCTCATTTGATATTCTGGGTTAGCTTTTAGTTCTTCTGATGTAGCTTCGCCAAGGTATCCAATTATATGAGATGCTAATTGTCCATGAGGATAATAACGAGTTGATTCCGACCTCACTTCTACACCGGAAAATTCCGCAGCTCTTTCCTGTAAGGTGACAAAAGTATCACGATTCACTTCATGGCTAATATTTACATTCTTTTCTCCTGAATTTATAGCCTGCTCTACTTTTTGAATGATTTTTTCGGCGGGTATATCAATTATGGTTCTGAGCTTTTCTGCAGTAATTTTCCATTGCTCTTTGGATTGTTCTTTTGGCCATAAATAGATGGAACGGATGGGACGATTAGATGCAAAGACTTTGTCATTACGGTCTAGGATTAGTCCTCGATTGGATGGGACTGAAATTGGCCTAATGCGGTTGTTTTCTGCTCGGTCTCTATTCTGTTGACCTTGAATTAATTGTAGTTGAACCAGACGACTAACTTGTAAACCGACTATGGTTGTGGTTAATAGCATTAACACAATTGCTCGGTAGATTGAGCGTGACTCATGTTTTTGAGATGAGAGGTTATTATCTTCTATTTTTCGTAGTCCAAAAGCAAAGGAAAATTCGTGCACCATGATTTATTGATTTATGATTAGATAGACTAATAGATTAATTGTCTTTTAGTCGTTAAACGATAATTAGATAGACTTTACAGCAGTTTAAATAAAAATTCAAAGTGCAGAACAAAGTAATCAAAGTTAACTAGCTATCAGCATTTTTTGTACCGGAATGCTCTGCAAATAGCACTCAGTTTTCAGCGCGCTAAAAGCTTGGGTTTAAATCTCGGACTTCTAGCTTGTCATTTAATTTTAGGAGGGGTCGCGTATCCCCTTATATTTGATTTTTTTATTTCTTGTTTACAACTTTTTTGATTATCTGATTAACCCTCCTTTGTTCAGTCTCACTAAGCCACATATTGTCTTCACTATTTGCTCATTTTTTTCCCTCTTAATCTGAATCTTTATTGAACTACTCTGAAAACTTTTAACAATCTTGTTAGATGTTCAACTACTATCTTTGGCTAATTTTGAATTTTTCTTCTTTTATTCTTAAATTAATTCCTTTTTTTTGGGTGCATCTCAATTTTGAATAAAGCCAAAAATTTATCGCTTTTAGGCAACAGACAACAGGCAAAATGGAATAGGGAATAGGGAATATATAGGAAAAAAAAGTATTTTTGCAAATATGAGATGCACCCTTTTTTTTGTGGCTTTTTTCGGTATTTTTTTCTTTTTCGGATATGTCTAATGAAAAAAGCAAATTTTGACTTTTATTAAGAAGTATAGTAAGCATTTCCTGTGGAATGTTGCGCAAATAGCCGTCAGCTATTAGCTAGTCTCCTATGGTTGGAACTGCGTTATCAGCTATTAATTTTGGAGAAGGTAAAAGCAACCGTTGAAATTCAGAAAGAATACAAAGTTACTGCCAAAGTCCCCTTCCTAAATCTGAGAAGTAATTATTCATTACTAATTGCTGTTTGCGTAGCATCCCGCAGGGAAACGCTGACTGCTAATAGCTGAATGTTTACGAAGTAAATTATCATTTATCATTTTCTTTGTGGGTTTAATACCCCACCGTCAACGGGGGTGTTCACGCATTACTTGGGGGAGCGAATCCCCATGTAATTTTCCTCCTGTCTCCTGTCTCCTGTCTCCTGTCTCCTTCTTCAATTAATTTTTAGTTTTAAAATTGGAAGAGGTATAATAACAGAAAAAATATGAAGAGTTGAATCTAATTGCTATATCATGCCTCTTTTTTAAATACCTACAAATAAAAAAATTGTTAGGGATACCGGAGCATGGATAACAGAGTAAAAAATAGGAATAATTTTGAGAAATAATAAAGACAATAGAGAAAAGCATTTTTATGACATCTAATTAATGAGACTGGATCTTAGAGCTTCATCAAAAGCAAAATGTAGTGAAAATCCTTGATATCTAATATGCAATTCCATAATCAGAATAAAGTCATCAATAAATGACGATAATTAATCTCCTAAACACCAAGAAACAACTAACAATATTATTGACAGAAATAACCATCGAGGAATATGCAGCCATTGCATGAAGTCCATTGGTTCCAAGACAAAGATAGAAGTGAATAACCAACTGAAGAACAATACCACAGTTATCAAGAATAACGACATAGTATTTTCCGAAAAAAATTGAACAACTTATTTGATTCACCCTTAAGTATAATGTTAAATGATCTGCTCAAGCAAAGATGGTAAATTCTCGTGTTTAATACCCTTCTAACTGACTTCCGAATTATCTTTGATAGAGACCCTGCAGCTCGTAACTGGTTGGAAGTTCTTACTTGCTACCCTGGTCTTCAGGCTTTAATATTTCATCGCCTAGCTCATGGTTTGTACGGTCTGAAAATTCCTTTCCTGCCTCGTTTAATTTCCCACATAGGCCGTTTTTTGACTGGGGTTGAAATTCATCCAGGAGCTGTTGTGGGCCAAGGAGTTTTTATTGACCATGGTATGGGTGTAGTTATTGGAGAGACTGCTATTGTCGGAAACTATTGCCTAATTTACCAAGGAGTAACTCTGGGTGGTACTGGCAAAGAAACTGGCAAACGGCATCCTACTTTGGGTGAGAATGTGGTTATTGGTGGGGGTGCCAAGGTTCTTGGTAATATTAATATTGGTAATAATGTTCGTATTGGTGCAGGATCGGTAGTACTTAAGGATGTTCCTTCTAACTGTACTGTTGTGGGAGTGCCTGGGAGAGTTGTATATCGTTCTGGAGTTAAGGTAAATCCTTTAGAGCATGGTAGTTTGCCTGATTCTGAGGCTGAGGTTATTCGTGCTTTGGTGGATCGAATTGATTCTCTTGAACAACAGGTGGAAAATTTACAAGGTAAATTATCACAGTGTATTGTGCTTAAGTCTGACGCTGCATCTTCTGCTAATTATGCTAGCTGTCATCCCCAAGACTAAGCAATTCAAGATTTTTTTATGGCTAAGGAATTTAAGGATTTATATCTTGAGTAGACCAAGTTTTAGAGTTATCAATTTGATAAAGCCAACGATTTTGTGGCTCTCCTTTGAGTTCTAGATGCTCGACTTTTGTTGGATTTAGTAATAATAGATAAAAGTTTGATAGGGGATAGGCAGGATTTGGTGGGGACAATTCAAAGGCACCGATTTCTACTTTACTTTCTCCAGGATTAGGCCAAGTAAATTGCTGTCTAGCATTGTCTGAAATTTCTTGCCATGTTGTTTCTCTGACTTGAGCAAGTTTAGGATCAGGATTATTTGCTTTGATTAGGTAGAGTTTCCCAGTGAGGCGAAATTGTTCTCTAGTTTTGGGAAAGTACCAACAGATTTCGGCCCAGGGATTTTTTTCGATTTGTTCTACTTTATTGCTACGACTGTCAGTGATGAATTTTAGCTGATTGGTTTCTTCTAAAAAACCTCGGAATACGATGGTACGATTTTTGGGTTGGCCTTCAGCAGTGACTGTTGCTAATTGGACATAACGGGCATAAGTTAGACTTCGGTTTCTATGTAAAGCTCTGGCTAAGGGCGATCGCCAAGGTGCTAGTTTTTCTGCTTCTACTAAGTTAAGAAATTCCATGATTATTGGCTATTTTTGCTTTTTCTGTGTTTAACTAATCCTTAAATTTTAATTATGTGGTGATCGCTCCGGGAAAATAACCTGATCGCTAAATTAAGTCTTAAGTGCTGGAACTTTTTTCTAACTTGGCCAAGGCCGAAGCAACATTAACTATCGCCTGTGGTTTTGATTTTGGTTGAGACTTTTCCGATTGAGCAATATGGCTGACGCCACGCTCCGCGAACGCCTGAATTATTGGCAATTTCTTATAAGTATGATCGGAGTAAGTTTTTTTCCCAGTGGCCTTAAGTCGGAGGTCGCCATACTTGGCCTCTACTGGCAGAGGAGATATCCCTATCTGATTGAAAAATTTCCGGTATTGCGGAACTGTTTGTGGTTGTGTCGTAGTTAACCTCGTTAGTATATTTTTCCTGGACTAAATCCTGTAAATCTTTTTCCCAGGCTTTAATCTTAGGTGTTTTAGAGATAGAGATTTTTGATTTGTCTATAGAATCTGGCTCGGATTCTACTTCAGTCTCTGGGTCAGAGTCTTGTTTTGGGTCCAAATAATTCCCCACAATATCTTCTAATAATTTTTCAGGCTTGACTCCCTGTTGTTTGGCCTGAGCTTTTAACTTATCCCAAACGTCTCTGGGTAGTTTTGCTGTAGCGAGGGGCGGTATAGTTTCCCCAGTAATAGTAGTTTCTATGTAATTTGCTGTAATGGGTTTGGATTCTTGCTTTGCCTTACCCAGAACCTCTTGCCAACAGCTCACTGTCTCATCAACTTCCTCACTAACTTGACTGGCAGAACTGGCTAATTTTTGGGCTTGAGATACGTTGTCTGGCAATTCGGTAAATCCTTCCAGCATCAATGACCAAGATATTTGAGCAGCTTTAATGACTCGTTTGACGTAATAGACCGATTTTTTCAAGCCTTTAAGGCAATACTCTTTGAAGGTTTTATACCCCAAATTTTTATACAATTTATAAATTTGAAAAGCCCTCAAAGCCATGCCCTCTTTGATATAGGCATATCTGTCGGCCAGCATATCTATTTCCAGAGAAGCGATCGCTTCATCGCCTTCTTTCCAGGTATTGTCCCAAAACAAATCGCAAAATTTATCTAGATATCCATCTGCCCAGTTGGGAAGTTCTGGGTTATTGAAAGGAGTCTCGAATTTGTGGTCATATAAATTTCCAATCATAAAAAAGTAAGAAAAAGTTAGGTTACTTAGAAAGGGGTGAAGTTAGCAGCATTATTGCCTCACCCCAAAAGATATCCATTAGATAGTCACTGAGAAATTTAAAGGCTATGTCAGTTAAGCATTAGGTTTTAACTGTTTGGACTGCTTTGTTAGACTTCACCTCCTGAAAATATAACGTCTGTTAATTGATTATTTATATAATACGTTCGTACAATAAAAACGTCAAGAGTTTTGAGTAAAATTTATTCACGAATGTAAAATGAAAAAAAGCAGTAAATATAATGCCGAGAAAATCAATCCATCAGGAAAAGAAGGCCAGCATTCATTTAACCGTAACCCCTACAACCAAGAAGCGTTTGAAGCAAATATCAGCAGCTTTAGGAATCAGTCAAAGCGAGTTAATAGAGCTATGGACAAAGGAGGCCGAATTACGGTCTCAAAAACAACTGTTGGGGGAATTCTTGACCGCTTAAGGACTCTTCAGTCTATACACCTAGAATATGTAGAGGAACATGGCAAAAGATTAGAACAGCGGCTAATCGAAAATCATACCCATAAATCTAAAGTATTTGAGGAGATGCGCTCTTTAGAAGTTGAGTTGGTTCATCTCCTCGAATCTGCCAAAGAGGAAGACCCAAACGAAGAAGAATAAAGAGTCAAAGAAGCCGATCGCAGTAATGTGGTCGGTATTTTTTTTATGTCAAAAATTATACATAAGCCAGTTTTTTGTTTGCCAGAGTATTCTATATAGAAAATTATAAGTTTGTCAAGATTAAATATAGAATATTTTATATAGATCGTCCTATCCTATATAGAAAAGAAAATCATGGAAAACGAGAATGCCGAAAAGCAAACATAAGGAACACGGACAGTACAAGATGGGACTTTCAGTCAGCGTGACACCGGAAGCAGCACAGGGGTTGATGGAACAAGCGAAAAAACTGGGCTTGAGTCGGTCAGCTCTACTGGAGAAAATTGGAAGAGGGGAGATTCAATTAAACTTTTCTTCTGTGGAACAATTGGGAAAATTCTCGATCGCCTAATCAACTCCTGGGAAGATAGGAAAAGAGAAGCTGAAAATTGTTTTACTTGGTACAACGAACAAATAGTCAAATGTGCTAAAGAGATTGAAGCTTTGGAGTTGATGAAGGCGGAATTAAAAGCAAATACCAAAGAAGAATAAAGAGTCAAAGAAGCCGATCGCAGTAATGTGGTCGGTATTTTTTGATAAACAGTCTCTTAACGAATATCTTGATAGAAACGTTTCAGAAAAGTTGGTGAGACACCAAAACCCCATAAAAAACCAATAAATAAATAGATAAAATTTGCTTTGAAAATTCCCCACTTAGCTACACGGCGATCGCTAGTATATACAAAGCGATTTACTAAAGAAATTCGTCCATGTTTAACTAACTTGAGACATAAGTCAGCATCTTCCATAATTGGTAGATTAATATTAAAACCATCAACTTTCCAGAAATCTGTACGACGACAGAAAATTACTTGGTCTCCAAACAAAATCCGCAAACCTTTAAAAAATAGATGAGGGCGAAAAATTAGGGGAGCATAAAAAGTTTTGAGATAGTTATGTAAGGCAATACTCCAGCGAGTAGTTTTGGCATTACACATAATAGAAATAAATCCACCACAAACAATATTTGGATTTGCCAAAGTTTGGGAAATTATAGAAATCAAGTCATTAGGCACTATAGTATCAGCGTGAAGAAAACAGAGAATTTCTCCTGTTGCTTTTTGGGCACCTAAATTCATTTGAATAGAACGTCCGCGTTGAGGAGAATAAATGACAGAAACTCCAAAGGAGAGAGCAATAGAAACTGTATCGTCTTCGCTGTAACTATCTACTACTAATATTTCTTTTGCTGGAGGAGTAAGTACAGAAAGATTATTGAGGGTACGCGATAAATAAGCTGCTTCATTAAAGGTAGGAATAATGATAGAAATATTGGGCATAAATTAAGTAAGAAGGAAGAATTCAACAATTAATAATTAATTATTAATTATTACCTCTCCTTGAAAACGGATAGGATTGACTAAAAGTAAAATTTTTTTTTCTTTTTTCCCCTTAAAAGGGGAGGCACATACCCACAATTTCTCGGTAAGAAGTAAAAAGTCAGAAGTCAGAAGTCAGAAGGAGTTTAATTCTCTAGGATAGAACAAGTGGTAAGTATATAGCTGAAATACCTACGTCAAGTAAACTAACAGTACAATCAAAAGTCAGATTATAGCAAGTATTTAAAGAAGTCAGAAGTCAGAAGTCAGAAGTCAGAAGTTGTTTTTGTAACGGGGATTTGAGCAAGCCTCCAAAAATATTTCGCCTTAAAAGGCGGGGTTACGCAACCCAATTATTTTGATAAATTATGATAAGATTTAGTAGTTATACCATTTCACTTAAAAAATGTCACAAATAGTTGGTAACTAATTAAGTCAAATAATAAACTAAAATTACTGTAGAGTAGAGATTTTAAGTACTTAAAATCTTACTTTTGACTTATGACTGTCTTGAGTGCGTCTTAAATTCTGAGGAAATCTCGCCAATTAGCACTCGCTTTTGACTTTTGACTTTAGTGAAACGGTATTAGTAATTCCATATACGAGTTCTACATTCATAGCTATTCCATCAAGGAATTAAACTGTTTGATAACCTTGCCAATTAGCAATTATTAAGATTATTAATATTATGGATAAATCATCAATTAGAGAATTACTAGAAGACTTGAAAAATCCTGATGAATTAATTAGAAATAAAGCTACGGGTGAGTTATGGCGGATTTGGTTTGAACAAAAAGGTGTTGCTGGTTTAGAAGCAATTAGAAGCTCAGAAAATTTGCTGCAAGTTGGAGAAGTTGCTAAGGCAGAAGCAGTTTTGAATAAATTAGTTGAAGATTTACCTGATTTTGCAGAAGCTTGGAATCGAAGAGCGGTTCTTTATTACACTTTAGGAGAGTATAGAAAGGCGATAAAAGATTGTGAGATGGTAGTGAAAATTATTCCTTTTCATTTTGGTGCTTTGCATGGTTTAGGATTATGTTATGCTGCATTGGGAAAATATCGAGAAGCTATTTTAGCTTTTAAAAAGGCTTTAGAAGTTCAGCCTTATGCTATTGAAAATCAAAGGTTAATTCTAGAATGTACGGCGAGGTTAAGTTAGATATATTATTGATCTGAAGAGGTGTAGCGATCGCTTTCCTAATTTTTATTAATTCTTTCTGAAAATTAATGAATAAATATAAGAGACATCTGGTGATAATAAAAAATTAAATTAATTATCGCACTATATAAATCAAAAATTTTCCCCTACTCCCTAATCCCTATTTTCTGAATATGCCTAATAACAATGAAAAAAAATGACCTAGAGTTTTATGACTTAAGTGCTAATCAATGGTGGGATAAAAATGCCAAAATTTATGCACTTTATTATCTTAATCAACCAAGGTTTAAATTTTTCGATAGATATGTTCCTCATTGGCAAGGATTAAAGGTTTTGGATGTGGGTTGTGGGGGTGGTTTTTCTTGTGAATTTATGGCCAAGAGAGGTGCAATAATTTATGGTATTGACTCGTCGGCAAAATGTATAGAAGTTGCTCAAAAACATAGCGGTGAAAATAGTCTGGATATTAACTATAAAATTGGGATTGCTGAAAGTTTGCCTTATGAAAATAATACTTTTGATGTTGTTATTTGTGTGG
Source organism: Okeania sp. SIO1H4 (assembly GCF_010672695.1). Lineage (NCBI taxonomy): Bacteria > Bacillati > Cyanobacteriota > Cyanophyceae > Oscillatoriales > Microcoleaceae > Okeania > Okeania sp. SIO1H4. The sequence continues at coordinate 129,298 of NZ_JAAHGB010000012.1, read as the reverse complement.
ATGTTTTGGAACACGTTTCTGATTATCGTCAAGTTGTTTCAGAAATATATAGAGTGTTGAAACCTGGTGGTATTTTTTTATATGACACGATAAATCGTAATTTTCAATCTCGATTTATGATGATTTGGTTGATGGAAAATTTATTACGATTAATTCCCCAGGGGGTTCATAATTGGGATAAATTTATTCTGCCAGAAGAGTTGAAAGAGTTGATGTTATCTTTGGATTTTGTTGAAGTTGAAATGAAAGGTTTTGATTTGTTTGGAGAAATAGGTTTTGTCTTGGGAGAGTTGAATACTTTAAGAAAAAATCTCAAGTTTGATAAGTCGTTACAAATATTTATTCGGAAGTTAATTCAAGTCTGGAAAACAAATTTTATTAACTATCAGTTATATCGAAAAACTGGCTCTTTTCAAATTAATATTAATGATGATATGTCAATTATGTATATTGGTAAGGCTTTGAAAAATAAGGAAACTCCATAGATGAATGGTGGTGGTGTATAGTAATGCTAGAGAGAGTTTTGGGAGTGTGGGAACCCACGCCTAACCCCTCCCAGGAGGGGAATGTGGGGAGTGTAGGAGAAATTAAAAAATATATATCTTTACCATTACTATGCAGGACTACCAGATAAATTAGTAAACTCAAATAGTTGATTTTTTAGTCTATCTAGATTATGATCTCTCTTAAGTAGTACAACAAAAGTAAATAACTGTACTTTAATTAATAATTAATAATTAATAATTAATAATTAATAATTAATAATTAATTATTACCTCTTCTTTTCAAGGAGAGGATTTACTAAAAGGAAAATTTTTTTTATTTTTTCCCCTTAAAAGGGGAGGCGCATACCCACAATTTATCGGTAAAATGGTCTCCTATTGGTTATTAGGAAAAAAGTAATTTTGAAGAAGGATTCAGGAGGACCGAGTCAGGAGTCAGGAGTTAGAATAAATGGCTTAAACACCAGTTTTTAGTGAGGTGGGAAATTCTCTTTTTTTGCTCAAGGGACATTTTTAGAAGTCAGAAGTCAGGAGTCAGGAGTTAGAATAAATGGCTTAAACACCAGTTTTTAGTGAGGCGGGAAATTCTCTTTTTTTGTCACAGGAACATCTTCTGTAAAGTCTTTTTATCGCCCTTATTATTAGTAGTATAGCAATTCTCATATTGGTGAGGTACAAAATTCGTTTGTTTTAGGGATTAAGGAGTAGGGGGTAGGGAGTAGTAATTCGAGAAACATGGGATAGAAAAAAAGAAAAAAACTTTATATCACTAATTTGATAAACGCTATATTCTTTTTTCAAAATGGTATAATATCATTTCCCTTGGGGCGCGTTTGTGTAAACCCAAGCATGAATATATATAGGAAATTTAAGTTTTTTTTCTTGCTATTAAACCTTCCTGACTCCTGACTCCTTCTTCAAATTATTTGAGTGATTGAAAGACTTTGCACATCATGTTTATTTGACTAAAAACCAAGCTTCAGCTCAATAAATACAGAAGAACTATTTCTCCTAGTTTCTAATTCCTAACTCCTGACTCCTGACTTCTTCTTCAAATTATTTGAGTGATTGAAAGACTTTGCACATCATGTTTATTTGACTAAAAACCAAGCTTCAGCTCAATAAATACAGAAGAACTATTTCTCCTAGTTTCTAATTCCTAACTCCTAACTCCTGACTCCTGACTCCTTCTTAAAAATTACTTTAAATTTGATAAATAAGTAGCTTTAGCGATCGCTACTAATTTCATTCCTGGAGGATAACAACCTTCTGTTTTAATACGCTTAATTTCTGCCTCTGAAATATTCAATTTTAAGTATCTATTGATTGCCCGGACAATATCACTCCGGTCTATTATACCTGCTACTGCTCCAGCAGGAGAAAGAACAGTTATATGTTTTTGCTGATGAAATTCCATACAGTTAATAACTTCCACTAAACTAGCTTTCTCCGAAACAGTAACTATCTGATTTAGCGGACATATAATCATCCTTAAAGTTTGAGTATCCCAATAACTCCTTTCAATAAAATTAATAGCATCAGAAGAAACTAAACCAAGATAACGACCCTCGCTAGCAGCAAAATAAATGGAAAATTTAGAACTTTTCAAAAAATATTTATCTGAGAATTGACTCAAAGTCAAATTTGCATCTACCACACGAAAATCTCGCGTCATTGCTTCTACAGATTTAATTTTAATTAACGCTTCTTCTAAATCAATTATCCGGCGATAAAATTTGGCATTACGCATAGCAAACCAACCAATTAAAGCCAGCAAAAAACCACCATAACTCTGAGTTACTAAAACTAAAATCGACCCCAAAACAATTCCGAACCATCCTAAACCTTGACCACTTTTAGCCGCCCATCTTACCCCAACAAAACGACTACCAGTTATTTTCCAAATAGCAGCTTTTAATACTTGTCCACCATCTAAAGGTAAACCAGGCATCAGATTAAAAATAGCTAAAATTAAATTAATTTCTGCTACCCGATTTATTAGTTCACCAACCAAGCTTGATGTGGAAAAAAAAAGGCTAGTTAAACCCAATAAAAAAAACAAAACTAAACTCACTAAAGGTCCAGCGATAGCCACTTGAAAAGCTTCTCCAGGAGTTCGATATTCTCGATCTATTCCAGCAATTCCACCAAACAAAAATAACCTGATAGAATTAACTTTCATCCCTTGAGAAATAGCAACTAAACTATGAGCTAATTCATGTAATAAGACAGAAAAAAACATTAGTAGAGCAATTACTAATCCAGCTCCAAAAGCTAAAAATAATCCCCACTCTTGATAGTCTTGCATATTAATATATGTTATCCACAGTAAAATGACGAACCACGAAGAATCCAAAAATAAAGGGATACCAAATAAATTACCAATTCGCAAATCTGCCTGCATGAAGTTTTGTTTGATTATTTATTTATTTATTTAAACTTTGACTTGTTCTACTATATATAATTTATCTAGTGCTAGGATATTTCCTTATATTCAATATCCGTAACGGTTTTAACCAGAGGTAATTATCCGTAAGCATTCAGCCGTCAGCTATTAGCTATCAGCTATTAAGTTATTAATTTTGAGTCCGCGTAAAAGCAACCTTTGAAATTGAGAAAGAATAAAAAGTTACCCCCAAAGTACCCTGATTATACCAATTTGAAAAAAGAATGTTACAAAAAAGGTAGACCTGTATCGGATATGCTTAAAAATAGCTAGTCTAGTTCATTTTAGATATTTATTTATGTCGTTTTTCCATTTTTTTAAATATTTATCCCTTCTTCGTTATTCCCTCTTCCTTCTTTCGTAGGGACGTTGCATGCAACGTCCCTACCATTTGTAACAAACATTTATCAAATTGTTATTACACCTTAGAAGTAATTATTCATTACTAATTGCTGATAGCTGACTGCTGGCTAACTGCTAATAGCTGAATACTTACAATTATCCATTATCAATTAATGAACTGTTGCCTAAAAGCGACCAGGTTTTTTTACGCAACTCAAATGCAATTACTATATATTTAATACTAATTCTCATGCATTATTGTTATACTTAGGCAGCACTTCACTTATTAAGTAATTAACACAGACTGAATAACTTTTTTGATAATTATTAGCTAGTTATTGTTAATTATTCTTGTTTTTACTTCTCCCCTACTCCCCTACTACCCCACTCAATAAAATGTAGAAAAGTTTTTGAGAAATGGTATAAGTGGTGCTTCACTTATTAAGTAATTAACACAGACTGAATAACTTTTTCGATAATTATTAGCTAGTTATTGTTAATTATTCTTGTTTTTACTTCTCCCCTACTCCCCTACTCCCCCACTCAATAAAATGTAGCAAATATTTATCAAATTAGTATAATACCCTGCCGTCTACATGGTATTTAAAATTGCTTGAGGTTATCAGACACGAAGTACCAAGTGCTTGACTATCTCCATCCACTTTTTCGATCTTTCAGTCCTTCTTTCTTCTTTCTTCTTCCTTCTTCCTTCTTCCTTCTTTTATTGGAAAATCAAAAATGGGGGTATCTCTTCTGTGCGAAAAGAATACCCCCTATACTTGTAACTAAAATCAGGTTATGTCTATAGCATACCAGCACTACCAAGTCCTAAAATTATTCCAGCCCCCAAAATATGACCAAAGCTAGTAGTAGCTAACAATTCTGGTATGCCAAACCCAGTAAAAATGGCTGGTAATGATACTGGTAAATCAGGCCCTTGTCCACGATTGTTCTTGGAAATAGCATAGTAACCAATTACAATTGCCACTAGGTTGCAAGTTATCATTACAATTGCTACTTTTGGAGACCACTCTGCAGAGAGGGGTTGAGATTGTGCTGCTAAAATTAAGCCAGAGTAAATCAAGTTTTTATCTCCTTAAATCACAGAAATTTGGCTATTTGACTTAAATGTTTGATTGAATCAATTTATGTTTTGCAAATTATCAATAAATTTTAGTAAGAAGCTATAATTTGTTTTAATAATTAACAATAACCTTAAGTTTTAATACAAAGATGTACAATTAAGCTCTTAGCAGGTAAAATAAATGCGCGTAAAAATTTGTGGGATTACAAAATTAGAGCAAGGACAAGCGATCGCTCAAATGGGAGCAACAGCTTTAGGATTTATCTGTGTTCCAACATCGCCTCGGTATATTACCGCAGAAAAAATCAGAAATATCGTTGTTCAACTACCAAAAAATATTGATAAAATCGGGGTATTTGTTAACCCAGAAATTGATTTTTTATCGGAAATAATTATTCAGACCCAATTGACTGGCATACAACTACATGGAGACGAATCTCCAGAATTTTGTCATCAGCTACGTCAATCAATACCAGATAATATAGAAATAATTAAAGCATTCAGAATCAAATCTCCTCAAGATTTAACAAGAGTAAATAGTTATGAAAATTATGTCGAGACTTTACTCCTAGATGCTTATCATCCAGATAAATTAGGAGGCACTGGTCAAACCTTAGATTGGAAAATTCTTAAAGATTTTCACCCTACTTGTCCTTGGTTTTTAGCAGGTGGTTTAACACCAGAAAATATCACAGTATCAATTCAACAATTCATCATTGAATCTAGCCATAAATTCTGTGGTATAGACTTATCTAGTGGAGTAGAAATAGCGCCTGGGTATAAAGATTTAATTAAAGTCAAAAAATTATTTAATAGTTTGGCTCAACTTAGGGTTAAAGTGTAGAAAAACATCAAGTATTATGACTGATACAAGTTTAAAAGTTTTTGTTTGTAGTTTTGCTCTACCCCATAAAATATCTATATCTATACTTAGGGTTTTAGCCCTACTACGATCTCTAATTATAACTATTCAACCGGACATGATATAAAATTTTAGTAGTAATCAAGACTCAGGTAGGGAAGCAGTCGGTAAGGGGACCTACAAGAGTCAAAATATAAAAGGATTTTGATTATTCTTAATTGTTATTAAATATCTCATATAGTAATTCCCATATTGGTGAGGTACAAAATTGATTTGTTTTAGGGAATAGGGAATAGAATAGAATAGAATAGAAGTAAAGATAAAAGATAGGTGTACCTCATTAGTCTGAGAAACGCTATAAATATTCAGGGTAAACATTTAGCCATTAGTTTAAATAGGGTTTGCTGATTAAATATCGCGCGTATTGACTGGTATTAGTTTGAGCAATTTTAGGTCTGGAGGGGGTGCGAGGTTTTAGGTGGTAATGGTTCAAAAATTCAGGATTTTGGTCAAGAGTTGAGCAGAACAATCTTGGGACAAAACGCCCGCTCCTACCTCCTCGCTCGTTCCCATTTCTCCTGTCTCCTGTCTCCTGTCTCCTGTCTCCTACCCTCACCCATAAGACTTATGAGCGCAAACCCTAAATAGTCGCTCTCAAAAAAGTCAAGGTCCGGCAAGAAAAGAGTGAGGTTATGGGTATTAGATAAAAAGGTGGTGGTGCATAGTAATAGTAGAGATAGTGTGGGGAGTAGGGGAGTGTGGTAAGAAATTAAAAAATATGTATCTTTACAATTACTATTCAGGACAACCGATAAAAAACAATAAATTATTCCAACACTCTTGATTCACTTTTATCTTTTTATTTTGGGTTTAATACCCCACCGTCTACACGGTGTTGACAATTGGTTGGGGTTTGAGTCCCCATCCATTTTTTCTTCCTTCTTCCTTCTTCCTTCTTCCTTCTTCCTTCTTCTTTCTTCAATGTTTGATTACTGTTTAGTACCATTGCACACGAAAAGCTGACTGCTAATTACTGAATAGTAAATATTCAGGCTTTTATTCTCTTTAATTCTGCATAAATTACCACTGAAATAATACTCCAAAATATCGGAATTAAAACATATTGGATAAGAAGACTTAGTAGATCTTTTACCATTTCTAATTTAATTACATAAGCTGCGATAATTGTTAATGGAAATATTATCAAAAAGCCAATGGCAAATAAAATCAAGTTAACTCGAGTAATTAACCAGAAATACCCATTAGTCAATTTCCAACTATACCTAATTCCATTTACAGGTGAAACACCGTCAATTAAACAGTATGCCAATAAAAACTAAGACGTATTCCAAGATAAATCATTGGTAAAAGAAGTAAGATTAAAAAATATTGACTTGACATTAATTTAATTGGCTTAAATGTAATAGGAGCAAATACAAGCAAGGGCACAATTAATATAGGAAACGACTTTTTTATGCCTCTAGTAAATGCTTCTATTAATGTAATTTTATTTCCCTTCAGATATCGCCAAATATAAAAATAACGAATTGCAAATACCCAGGGATTAACAAATACTATCAGAAGTCTATCTAGCCAATAATCTATTGTGCTAGATTCTGAGAAAAAATTTATAATTACTGCCAACTTGTAAATTTTCCCACCTACCTACTTAAACCTGACTTTACTCAACAATCAAATTATTAGTAACATAGGAGTATCCAAAGTATGGCCAATATATCAGGAGATAACAACGATAACCTCTTAATAGGTTCTCCAGAACCTGACCTAATGGAAGGGTTTGGTGGAAATGATACCATTTTTGGTGAAGCAGGAGATGATACTCAAGATGGTGGAGAAGGAGAAGATGAAGTTATTGGTGGCATTGGATCGGACTCTTTAATTGGTGGTGAAGATAATGATTTATTACAAGGAGAAGATGGCCGCGACTCAGCATTAGGCGGTCTTGGAGATGATAGTATTGAAGGTGGTCCGGGAAATGATTTTTTAGCAGGAGAAGAAGGCAACGACTCATTATTTGGACAGACTGGAGATGACTCCGTAATTGGTAATGAAGGAATTGATTTAGTTACTGGAGGAGATGGTAACGATACATTAAGAGGTAGTCAAGGTAATGATAGTCTCTTTGGAAATATTGACGATGACGCAATATTTGGAGATAGTGGAGATGATATTGGAAATGGCAGTATAGGAAATGATTCTCTTTTTGGTGGTGATGGTAATGACTCTCTAGATGGAGGTAGTGGTGATGATACTCTATTTGGAGAAGCAGGTGATGATACTCTATTTGGAATTAATGGCAGTGATTTTATTAATGGTAATAGAGGTAACGACCAAGTTTTTGGTGGAGACAATTTGGACAATCTTCGCGGTGGAAAGGGTAATGATACAATTTTTGGAGAACAAGAAAACGACTCCCTCTTTGGTGACGCGAATAATGATTTAGTTATTGGTGGTATTGGTGACGATACATTATTTGGTGGAAAGGATGATGATACACTTCAAGGTAGTGATGGTAATGACTCCTTGTTAGGCGATCGAGGCAACGATATATTATTTGGAGATGCTGGAGAAGATACCTTAACCGGGGGCGAAGGTTCCGATATATTTGTCCTACCTGGAGAATTAGGTAATATTGATGTGATTAATGATTTTAGTCCTTTGGAAGATTTCTTGGCCTTAGATGGTGACTTAACTTTTGGCGACTTAAGTTTTGAACAGGGAACAGGTCTAAATTTCAGAGATACATTGATTACTATAGATAATGGTAGATTATTAGCAGTATTAGTCAATGTTCCAGCTTCAATAATTACAGAAGAAGACTTTATAGATAATATTAGTCAAGCTTTACCTGAGTCTACATCAGACCAAGAAATTTTATAAATCTTCATTAGACCAATTTTCTAAAATAGAACTTAGTCTTAATCTGGGAATATAAGGCCAACCTCCCTTTGCTTCAATATCTTTAAGTAAATTGTAGAGTGCTTGACGATTATCTGGTAATGCTTGTTGAAATAAGCCTTCTCTGAGTTCTCGATGTAAACCTTCCAGAGTTCGTAGCATAGCCAACATTGCTATTGGATCGTCGTGATGATTTTCCGCTAAAGCTCTTAGCAAATGTGTCAATGATTGTAAATCATTGTGTAATTGTGTTGACTGATTGTCTGTATTTGTATCCATAATTATCAATTAATATCAAAAAATTATTTTAATTAGTTTTTACCTATTCATATAAATACCAGGCTCTAAATTAATTTGTCCTCGTATGGATAATTCAAAAATATCTTGCTTTTTCTAGATATTAATTTGATTTGAAATTAGTTACAGCGATATTCTACCTTAAGCATATTTACTGATGCAATTTTAATTTACCGAAAAGCAACGTTGAAGGCCCCTGTGTTTTAACCCGGGGGATGAAAACGAGTGAGTTGTTTAGACTAGACAACCAAAGTGGTCCTGTGCTATTATTACCCACAATAAAATTTCCAATCCCCGTTTCAAATGTACTCTTGTCAGCAAGTTTTAGTAGGTAAAAATCCCGAATTAATTGCTATTTTAACATTTTTATGTGAACAGTCTCACAAGCTCACTAACATGGGAATATATTATGGTCGGCAATTATTTTTTAAGTCTTACAAAACTCTGGGCAAGTTTGACTTGGAAAAAGTCTACAAAAAGAACAATCACTATAAAGTTTTATATTCACAAGCAGCACAACAAATATTGATAACTGTAGCTGAATCATTTAGGTCTTATTATGGTTTAATAAAAGCCTATAGTGAAGGAAAAATATCAGACAGACCAAAAATTCCTAACTACAGAAAAAAAGGAGGAATGGCTACAGTTAGTTACCCCAAGCAAGCATTAAAACTTAAAGGTAATCAAATTAGAGTACCACTAGGTAATACCTGTAAGCGCTGGTTTGGTCTAGATTGTTTTTATATTCATAAGCCGAGTAATCTCAACTTTGCTTCTATTAAAGAACTGAGAATATTACCGAGAAACAAATGTTTTTATTGGGAATTTGTCTATGAAAAAGAAATAGTAGTTAAACCTCAATTAAATCAAGATAATGTCTTAGGAATAGACCATGGTGTAAATAATTGGTTGACCTGTGTATCTAATGTCGGTACTAGCTTAATTGTGGATGGTAAACATCTCAAATCAATGAATCGTTGGTACAACAAACAAGTATCAACTATCAAAGAAAATAAACCGACTGGATTTTGGTCAAATAAACTAGCTGCAATTACTGAAAAACGTAACCGCCAAATTCGTGACGGTATAAATAAAGCAGCCAGAATAGTCATTAACCATTGTTTAAAAAATTCTATTGGTACAATTGTATTTGGTTGGAATAAAGGTCAGAAAAATCAAATCAAACTAGGAAAAAAAAGTAATTCTGAATTTGTACCAATTCCCACAGCTAGACTCAAAGAAAGAATAGCTCAGTTGTGCAATGAATATGGAATAATATTTATAGAAACAGAAGAAAGTTATACAAGTATTGCTTCATTTTTAGATGGTGACTATCTACCTAATTATGGTGAAAAACCCAATGATTGGAAACCATCAGGAAAAAGAATAAAGCGTGGTTTGTATAGGAGTGGTAATAATTGTTTTGTGAATGCAGACTGTAATGGAGCTGCAAATATCATCACAAAAGTAAGCAGAAAGCTAAGTTTAGACTTAAGCCGACTGTGTAGGGGCACTTTGACTTGTCCCCAGAGAGTGTATCTTTGGTCAGCTAAGAAGAAACGAAGCAACATGGATTACCGGTGTTGCGTAGTATCTGCTTAGAATCCCCGTGACTTGAGTCCGGGGAGTAGTCAAAGTCCTTTTTTCAGGAAATGGGCTTATGTACATGAGTTTAAACACCTAATAAATGCTAACAGATGCTTGAGAATCCCGCGCTGTAATTTTTAATTCAGCACCGGGAGTCAATCTGACAAAAGCCACTTGAGAAGGTGAAGTACAACTATGATTGTATTGCCCTAACTTCCGATAAATTCAAAAATCAAAAATCGGATTATTTATACTGCATAAACATAAAACGCAGTAGCAAAGTTAATTGTTGAATATTAAATCTTGAGGTTAACAATGAGGTATCGCACTTTAATTGCTGCACTATTAGCTGTGTGTTTGAGTTTTTTGACCGCTTGCTCAGAAGGTCCAGGTAACAGTCAAACACTTACATATGATGACATTGTCAATACTGGTTTGGCTAACAACTGTCCTGAGTTACCAGAAACAGCTCGTGGTTCCATTGCCCTTGACCGCGATAGCTCTTATATTTTGACAGATTTGTGCATACAGCCAACTGAATATTTTGTCAAGGAAGAACCTACTAACAAACGCCAGAAAGCAGAATTTGTAGAAGGAAGAAAATTGACACGATATACTTCTAGCTTAGACCAAGTAACAGGGGATCTGATCTTTGATGAAGATAACGCATTGACATTTAAGGAGCAATATGGTATTGATTTTCAGGCTATAACTGTTCTCTTACCAGGTGGTGAGGAAGTACCTTTTCTATTTACCGTCAAAGGACTTATTGCTAAAAGTCAGCCTGGTGTTTCTGCTATTAATACCTCTATCGATTTTGAGGGTATCTATAATGTTCCTTCCTATCGAGGTTCTAGCTTCCTAGATCCAAAGGGTCGTGGTGTTACTTCAGGATATGATAATGCAGTAGCTTTACCAAATCGTGCAGATGATACAGAGTTTAGTAAAGCTAATGTCAAGTTTGCAGATACCAGTCTCAAAGCTGGTGAAATTTCCCTGAGAATTTCTAAAGTAGACAGCGAAACTGGTGAAATTGCTGGTATCTTTGAAGCAATTCAGCCTTCTGATACAGACTTAGGTGCAAAAGAGGCTGTAGAAGTTAAAGTTGGTGGTACTTTTTACGGTAGGGTAGACACAGCTTCTTAAGCTAAATATTGGGTCTGAAATTAAATTGCTCGTGCAACTTATATGATTAAAGACCCTACCTATCAAAATTGAAAGTTTGTGAAGATAACCAACTGTCTCTTTTCACCTAAAAATGTCTTTTCATTGAAAGTTGTAAGGGGTAGGTTTTAGGTTCCAAAATTATAGAAAATTAAACCCTAAAAGGCTAATTTTACTCCTGGTGACTGTGAAGTTTTCAACAGTAGTTGCTCTGTAATAGTGCAGTTAAAAAATTTGCTTCCTAAAACCTAAAACTAAACACGCAATAGAAGGGTAACGACCAGAAAAAAAGAATATGTATAGAGGGGCTAAACACTCCTCTATTGTTATTAGATTTAGATTTTATTAGAAAAATATTTAAACAACTAATAAATATTATTATTGAAAATAATTATTGCTCCTATAGCAATTTCCAAGAATCGTGAGGTACAAAATTCGTTTATTTTATTTTAGGGAGTAGGGAGTAGGGAGTAGGGAGTAGGGAATAGAAAAATAACTGTATCTCAGTAACTTGAGAAACGCTATATTAAATATATTTATACTTAATTAAGTTAATCAAGTAACTACTTAGTATATAGAAAATAGATCAAACCATCGACTACGATATTGCTGATAAAAAGGCTTAGAATATAACTAAAACTATTATGAATAAATTGTGTCTAATATCACAATCCAAGATTCCAAAGCAATAATTTTATAAACATACAATTCCTAGTAGAAGATGTTTCATTAATTAATAATGGATAATGAATAATGGATAATTAACTCTTGTTAAAACCGTAACGGAACTAAATATCAGGAAATCTGATTTCTTCTCTTGGTCGATTGGATATGGCGAGGAGACCCGTTCTTGCAGACCCGCTCCGAAGTACGCCATCCCTCGACCGCTTTTTTCTCCTTAAAAGGAGAGGCTTTAAACCTTTGGGGGTTAATTATCAATTATCAATTATCAATGATCAATTGGTAAAAATATAGTGCGTATTTGATTTACCATCACTAAATTTCTATCAGAATTATTTTGAAAATTAGGTAAGTCGGAAACCACCGTCTTTTAAGTAGTGGATGGAAACGACTTGGGCAGGTTTTAACCCGTAGTCAAAAAAATGTGTTATAATTGATTGCTAAAGACACATTGACCTCTGAATCATCGTGAAAGCCTGATATCTAATGGACTATACAGGTTAAATGGTAGTTAACCGAAAAGGTGGCTAGGTGCTTGCCAGCACTCTGTTTCCAGCCGTTAGACAGCACGTTGTACCTCAGAGCGAGTGAATCAAATAACAACCAAAAAAATTAGCCTCAATGGTCGCCAGACCGGAGAGAGTAGTGGCTATTGGCACCACCTAGTTAGCTGCTCCTGTATGCGTAGTACGGTACGGTACTGGTAATTTAGCCGTTCCGAGCAATGTGGAAATCGTGGTTTTAACCTGATATAAAGCTCCTCTGAATAATTCACGCGACTGTAGTCCGTGGAGTGTCAAAATATACCTATGTCTACCACTATCACTCAAAAACTAAAAAGTAAAAACCTGGAACTGTTGCGCCAATATCAACAGTCTCCTTCTCATCATCTCCGTAATCAATTAGTTAAACTTAATGTTGGACTTGTAAGAAAGGAAGTTTACCATTGGTTGAATAGGTGTACTGAAACCTACGATGATTTACTCCAAGTAGGCTGTATTGGATTAATTAGAGCAATTGAGCGATTTGATATATCGAAGGGACGAGCCTTTAGTTCTTTTGCTACTCCTTATATCCGGGGTGAAATTCAGCATTATCTAAGAGATAAAAGTCCTTCTGTACGAATTCCCAGAAATTGGCTAGCTATGGATCGGCAGGCTACAAAAGTTATACAAGACCTCCGAGTGAAGTTAAAACGGAAACCTACAGATTTAGAGGTGGCCTCTGCATTGGATATTTCTTTAGAGCAGTGGCAAGAAATTCAATTAGCTTGTCGTAACCGTGCTCCTCTAAGTTTAGACGCTCCAGTTCAAGATGAAACAAATGGAACCACTTGTTTAGGAGAATTAGTTCCAGATACTCAGTATCGTAGTTTTCAGTTAGCTCAAGAAGACCAAATTCGTTTACAGCAAGGACTGGCCAAACTAGAAGAAGGTACTCGTAAGGTTTTGGAGTTTGTTTTTCTCTGTGATTTGACTCAGAAGGAAACCGCCGAGCGGATGGGGATTAGTGCTGTTACTGTTTCTCGAAGAATCAAGAAGGGGTTAAAGTCTTTGCAAAATATTATGCAGTAGAAGAAGGTAAGTCAAAAGTCAAAAGTCAAAAGTTAAAAGTCAGAAGAAAATTATAGTGGTCAATAAAAATCAACAATTCAGTAAGTATTTATGCTTAATATTTAACTGAGAATTTGACTCCTGATAAAGGTAAATGAAGATAATTTATATAGTATAAATACTTAAGCAAGCTACGGATTTTATACTAATTTTCATGTTACAAATTGAAGTGCGGAATGTGGGTTACAAACAAATTGCAATAACTGTCCAATAGCTAAAAGTCTTATATTATAGGTTTTTTATTCACCCTGTCGCCTGTTGCCTGCGCACAGCGCTATATTATAACGGTTCTACCGAACATGATATTAAAAGTATAAACCCCACCCATCTACTAGATATGGGCGGGGTTAGTTTTTAATACCGATATATTCTTGTCTTTATGGAGAAACATCGGTTAAATTTTGCCCTTCATCCAGTTTTTAAACAAATTCTCCTTAACCATAGTCTGTCGCAACACTTCAACTAAATACTCTTGAGCTTCTTCCCGACTTAAACCTTTCACTTGCTCCCGTAGAACTTGTAATTTGAACTGTTGCTCCATAGTTAAGCTGTTAGACATTTCCATAGTTTACTCCTTGCTTATCTAGATAATAGATATTGGCCTATATATTAAGGCCACAGTTAAGTTGATTTATTGACTCTTATGTAAATTATCGTAACATTTACTTGACATACTGTCCATAATGTACATTTTGAAACTAATTTATTCGACAAAAGTTAACATTAAATTAATAAAAGCTAGAAGTATTATGATGATTAGGCTAGAACTAATATCCTAAAAATTCTAAAGATGGAGAAGGGCAAATGGATGCAATGGAATTTTTTCAAAAGAGTGCTGGTAAATGGCGATCGCAACGAACAACCCATCATCTGGCCTTTAGACAAGCAGAAATGGGTAGTTCAGATATTCAAGTAACTAGCTTGGGTGCTGGAGATCCGAAAGTAGTAGAAATCTGTAAAATGCACGAAATTGACCCAAGTTTGGCTGCTGGAGGCGCTTTTGTTACTTGGGATGGTTCCATGGCCTGGGATAAAGATGATGAAAATCACAAAGGTTCAACTGTATTTGCGATTGTTCCAGATCCAGAAAATCCTAGAAAAGGCAGAATGTTGCGAGAACGAGGCTATGCAGAAATTGTCCCAGTAGTGGGACTGTTTGAGATGGATGATGAAGATGGACTAAATCTAATTACAGAATATGAAACTATGAGTTCTATTGAAAGATTCTGGTTTCCTAGCCCTAATCTGAGAATGCGAACCAGTGCAGTGAAGCGGTTTGGTGGATTTAATACTTCTACATTTTGTACAGAAGTTCGAGTAGAGGAAAACAACTCAGATTGTGAAATAGAAACGTCACAGAATACTGCACAGTTTTATTCTGCTTTTGGCTGGTAGATAGATAACAATATGCCCAAAGTTAGCAAATAGCTATCAAAATTGTTACAGATTGTTGCGTAAGTTAATAAAAGTGAGACTTGGATTGCCTCAATCCCTTAATCTAAAGGTTGGCTATTGATGCAATTTTTTGAATCGCAGCAAGGTTTAGTGTGCTCTGGCCACACTTGATAAATCAAATTTAATAATTTAAGGAGATTCTCACGTGGCGATTCCATTATTAGAATACAAACCTATCAGTCAAAACTCACGAGTTGCGGGTTATGAAATCCCCGGTGATGACCAACCAATGATTTATTCAGCCGAATCTTTGCCCTCTGGGTCAGGATGGGATGAGTTAATCTGGGCAGCTTATCGTCAAATTTATAGCGAACATCAGATTCTTAAGAGAGATCGCCAAATCTTCCTAGAATCTCAACTCAAAAATGGTCAACTTACAGTTCGAGATTTTATTCGTGGTTTGGTCATTTCCGATCCATTCCGTCGTAACAACTACGATACAAATAGCAACTATCGCTTTGTTGAGTTATGTGTTCAACGTGTTTTAGGTCGTGATGTTTACAGCGAAAAGGAAAAGATTGCTTGGTCTATCGTTGTAGCGACTAAAGGTATCGAAGGTTTCATTGATGAGTTGGTTAATAGCGAGGAATACCTCGACAACTTTGGCTTTGATACTGTACCTTACCAGCGTCGTCGGGTTATACCCCAAAGAGATGGAGGAGAAACTCCTTTTAACCTAAAGACACCTCGTTATGGTTTCTACTATCGGAGTATTCTTGGTTTCCCTCAAATAATTTACCAAAATGAATTACGTCGCTTTACTCCCCAAGAAAAGAAACCTACAGCAGGCAATCCTTCTCTTTATTTAGATTTAGCACGGGGTATAAACGCTCAAGGTACATCAACACGAGTTAATCTAGGTAATATCAATCTTGGTATGGTACCTTATCGTAAGATATAACTTAAGATTATTACTCTAACACCTCTGTTGAGTGGGATTAAATTTTGTAGGGATGGAATATTCGTGCAGAGTATTTGGTTAACTTGCCAAAACTAGGAACATGAGTATTCTATCCCTACAAGTTTTTAGTTACTGAAAAGAGGGAGTAGGCAGCTTTGCAGTAGGCAGCTTTGCAGTAGGGGGAAAAAAAATGATGATTTATGTGCAATAATTGATTTTATTTTTTATTACTTAGGGCTTGCTGATTAAATCTAAAAGCATTGACAGATAAAGGTTATAGCATTTTTATGTCTAAAAAAGTGTTAGCTTTTCGGTGGAAAAAGCTCAAAAAGCTAGTATTTTGGGACGATTATGGCAGAGAAATCAAGGGACAATTCTTACTCCTACCTCCTCTATAATTCCCATTTATACTGACTCCTGACTCCTGACTCCTGACTCCTGACTCCTACCCTCACCCATAAGACTTTTTGCTGCAAACCCTACTTAGAGATGTCTACTGAAAAAAACAATGCTGAGTTAGAGTTGAGTAATTTGAACTTTATCTCCATACTTCAAATTAAGCTGAGATTGAGCGCTACTAGCATTAGCAGCGATTTCGACAAAATCGTGAGAACCAACAATTGCAATTACTTCCCCTGGTTGACAGTCACTATAAGTATTGCCACTGACTATAGTTTTATAGGATGAAAGATTGTCATTTTTTTGAATCACAACTAACCAGGTTTTACCCTGAATATAACTGCTGGGAATATTAGTAATTATATTGCCAAAATAGTCAATATATTGAACTGAACCTTCAATACCTGAGTCTGTGAGAGTAATTTTATTTAAAGGTAATTTTACTAAACTTTCTGGGTTAATTTTTTCTCCCAAATTTTCTAATGAAACCCCTCTAGCAATATGAGCGCCAACAGGAGCAAATATATCTCGACCGTGAAAGGTTGTACTAGGTGAATTTGTGCGCCAATAGTCAGAATTAGTCAATTCCACAACTTTTATTTCTTGTGTTTCTAGGTTTTCCAGCACACCACTAAAAATACCGTTATCGGGTCCGACAAAAAAACCTGTTGATAATTGAATAGCGATCGCTCTTCTGGCACTTCCTACACCTGGATCGACAACAGCTATGTGAACTGTTCCTGTGGGAAAATAGGGATAAGCATTTTTTAAACAAAATCTTGCTGCAAATAAATTTTGAGCAGGAATTTCATGGGTGAGGTCTATTAGCGTTACTGTCGGATTAATTTGATAAATTACACCTTTCATCACACCGACATAAACATCTTTTAATCCAAAATCAGTTAAGAGTGTAACTATTTTTCTATCAGACATGATTATTTTTGATATTATATCATGTTCGGATAATCAGTTATAAATAAAATTTAAGAACTGACAGTACCGAATAAATACTAAAATTATCTGGCGTTGGTAATTGATGGGATGATTTATATTTTGGGGTAGCGCTCTGTAACCGTCCCCGGTTAATCATTGGGGGATTGCCCCTACAAATTTCATCCTGTCATTTACCGACGCCAATTATCTTTACTTTTCTTCTTTCCTCCCCCTACTGCTGAGGACTGACTCCTCGCTAAGTTATTTATAAGTTTCAGCCTAACATGATACTATAGTAGGGAACAGACAACAGGGAACAGGCAATAGGCAATAGACAATAGTAGGAAAAATTTTCCTGTCTTAGGGTTCATCATCAATCTATGTCATATTAAATCCGGTTAAACAGTTATAGATTGGTTAAGTCTTTAGGAGTCAGGAGTCAGGAGGAGAGAGAATCACAAAGATGAGCGTAGTTATGACGATTCGAGATTTTTTTTATGTCCAATTAAACGGATTTGATATCAAACACTAATATTATGTCCGTTTAATAGCACGGCACGATAGAACTCCCTTATGGGTTCCGCGAACGTTAAAGTTTTTAGGTGGTAGGTGATAGGTGTAAATTCAAGTGAGAACACTGGAAACGGAACGCAAATTTGGGATATTCCTTCCAGATCGCTTCAGAAGTCAGGAAATTCAGAAATAGAATAGGGGAAAAAGCGGATGCGACCCCATGCCCTTCGGTTTCGGCAGTTGCTTTAAGTCGGGGTACCCGTTCAACGCACTGCACTCACTGTTGCACGGCGCAAGCGGTCGATATTCGAGCTTTCCGTAGGGTGGGATGGCGTTAGCGTTAGCGTTTGCGCAGCATGACCATAGGAAAGCAGCTCTGTAAGAGGTAGCGGCTCTCTCAAGAGCGCGTCTCCTCGGCATATCCAATCGACTTAGAAAGCGGTCAGATCCCGCGGGGCACGCCAGACGCAAGGGAATGCGCACCAAGCAGGTAGAAAAATGCTCATCTCCCCATCTCTCCATTTCCCCATTTAATTCAATTGCTCAATTTGATATTGGGCATCTCTATAACCTCCTGTTCGACCTTGCTCTAAATAAAGTTTGGCTGCTTTTTCAAAATCACTAATTGCTCCTTTTCTATCCCCAAGATTAACTCTAACCAATCCTCTACTATAGTAAGCATCAGCATATTCAGGGTTAAGTCGAATTGCTTGAACATAGTCAGCGATCGCTTGCTCATAATTTTCTTGTTCAGAATAAACACTAGCACGATTTGCATAAGCTTCTGCATTATTCGGACTAATAGCTATTGCTTGAGTATAATCTTCTATTGCCTTTTCCAGTTGATTTGCCGAAGCGTAAGCTAATCCTCTATTTGTATAAGCTGACGGACTTTTGGGAGCAATTTCAATTGTTTTTGTACAATCAGATATAGATTTTTCATACTCTTTAATATTGAGGTAAGCAATACATCGATTATTATAAGCAACTTCATTTTCAGGGTTAATTGTAATTGCTTTAGTGCAATCAGATATAGCTTTTTCATAAGTTGCTAAATTCAAATATGTGCTGCAACGATTAGCATAAGCTTCTTCATTTTCAGGGTCTATTTCAATAACTTTATTATAATCATCTAAAGATCCTTGATAATCTCCCATAAAAAAGCGCGCTCTGCCTCTACTATAATAACCATCTATCTTTTGGGGTTCAAGTCTAACCATCTCAGTATAATCTGTGATTGCTCCTTGTAAATCATTATTAGCAGCACGAGCTAATCCTCGACCATGGTAAGCATCTATATTATTGGGTTGCAGTCGAATAGCTTGAGTGTGGTCTTGAATAGCAGCGGGATAGTTTTGAGAGCTGTAGTGAACTAATCCTCTTTTATAAAAAGCTTCCGCATCTTGAGGTTTGAGGCGCAATACTTGAGTGAAATCATTAATTGCTCCGGCATAATCTTGGGTATCATAACGAGCTGTCCC
The DNA here is from genome assembly GCF_010672695.1 of Okeania sp. SIO1H4. Classification (NCBI taxonomy): domain Bacteria; kingdom Bacillati; phylum Cyanobacteriota; class Cyanophyceae; order Oscillatoriales; family Microcoleaceae; genus Okeania; species Okeania sp. SIO1H4. The sequence goes on along the minus strand of NZ_JAAHGB010000012.1, from coordinate 110,118 downwards.
TCTGTTAAAATGGGCATTAACATGGCTAGGGTTCAAATTAATTACCTTGCTATAGTTAGCAATAGCTTTTTGGTAATTTTCTAAGTTATAGTAAGCGTTGCCACGTTTATAGTAATATTCTTCTTCATTGGGATTTAGTTGAATTGCTTTGTCATAAGCGGCAATTGCTGCTTGTTGATTACCATTGTTCGCATTTTCTATCCCTTTCTCAAATATCCTCTCTGCTTTGACCGGGTTTGGGCGATTCAAGAAATACACTAACCCAATCAGCACTGCAATGACCCCCACGCTGGCAAAACCAAACAAAACAAACCATAAAGGATGAGATTTCACTCTCCGTGAGCTTGTTTTAGTTTGATAATTTCGATTGTTTTTAGTTTTGGGTAGTTGTTTTGTCAATTTTTGAGGGCGACTGCTAATTTTCTGTAGCGCTTTCACAACTTCTTCTACAGACTGGTAACGTTTTGTGTAATGGTAATGTACCATTCGATCGACAATATTAGCTAGATTTGAGGAACATAGGGTTCGATTTCGCCAGAGAATACCACTAGGATTTGATGGACGAAGGTCTTGTAGTTTAGGGAGTTCGCTACCGGGAATACCTGTCAGAGCTTGAATACCAATCATGCCCACTGCATACAAATCGCTATTAAATTGAGGAATTCCTTGAAATTGTTCGATGGGCATATAGGAAGGAGTACCTGTCGCTATTGTTCGTTGTACCTCTCCATTTTCTGCTGCAATTTTATGACTAACTTCTTTGACAGAACCAAAATCAATTAAAACTAATTTTTTATTTGTTTGATGTCTAATTAAATTAGATGGGTTAACATCCCGATGAATTACGCCATTTTCATGTACAAATACCAAAATTTCTAAAATTTCTAACAACAGTTTGATTACTTGTTTTTCTTGCCAAGGTTTACCGGGTATAATTTCTTTATTTAATGGTTTTCCAGGGATAAATTCTTCAACTAAATAAAATTGGTTATTTTCTTCAAAATAAGCTAGTAGTAAAGGAATCTGCTCGTGCCTACCTAATTTTTCTAATATTTCTGCTTCTTGTTTAAATAAACGGTGAGCAGTTCTAACTATTGTATAACTATTGCCAGGAGCGCGTAGTTGTTTGACCACACATTGAGGATGCCCAGGGCGACGAGTATCCGCTGCCAGATAGGTTTGTCCAAATGCACCAGCACTCAGGATTTGAACGACGCGGTAACGTCCATCTAGAAGTTGACCAATCATGTTCGTGTTACTCATAAGGTGGTAGGTGGTAGGTTTTAGGTGTTATACCATTTTGAAAAAAGAATGTTACAAATAATAAGGGCAATCAAAAGACAAATGCAGGAGATGTCCCTTTGACTAAAAAGATAACTTACGACTTAATAAATGGTATTAAAGCTATTCGTTATGATTCCTGACTTCCCCTACTGGGAGGGGCTAGGGGTGGGTTAACTCCTCAGAAATAACCTAGCTATTTGTAGCAAAGATTTATAAAATTGTTATTATACCAATTTTAAAAAATAATTTTATGAATAATCAGGGGAATTAAAAAGATTTTGCATTAGATATCTCTTTGAAACTCTGTCCTTAAAGACGAGGTTTGATGTAAGGGATATTCACCTTAATAAGTAATATTTAAGATATAGGAATAGACAGGTAGGTTAGGACTTATGCGGATGATGATCCGAATCAGGGGAAATTGTTTGTCCCACTGTTCCCTGTTCCCTGCTATATTTATTCTGATTTGAGAATCATAACTACTAGAAAAAGTATAACTATTTCTATCAAACATTGATCGAACTAGCATTAGGTGGTAGGTAAATTTTAATATTTTGTCAGTAGACTTAATCAAGGAAAACAAATATTACAGGTTTTGAAGTAGCAAAATTTGGTTGTTGAAGCAGTTGATTATTGGAGTAGTTTTTCGAGCATATTTTGTGAGTTTTGATAATTTTTTGTTCTGCCTTGCTCTAAAAAGAGATTGGCACTTTGGCGAAGGTCTGCTATTGCTGCTTGTATCTCTTGTAGCTCAAAAAGAATAATACCTCGATTATAATAAGCTATGGCATTACTCGGATTTATTGTTATTGCCTGGTCAAAGTCTTCAATAGCTTGATGATAGTTTCCTATATCTGAGAAAATTAGACCTCGATCGCTGTAGGCAAAAGAATTTTCAGGATTTATTTTGATTGTTGTGGTCAAGTCTTCTATAGCACCAGACAAATCACCACTAGCAGACCGCACTCTACCTCTGTTTTTGTATGCTTCAGCATTTTCAGGATTCATCTCAATAGTTATGCTACAGTTTTCTGCTGCTTTTTGATATTCTCCTAAATTTAAGTACGCAATACATTGATTATGGTATGCTAGAGAATCTTGAGAGTTTATTTCTATTGCTTGGTGACAATCTTTAATTGCTGCTCGATAATTTGCTAGCTTTAGATAAGCACTACATCTTTTTGTATAGGTATCGGAATAATCTGGTTTTAATTCTAGTACCCGGTCGTAGTCTGCTATTGCACTTTGATAATCTGCGATTTCAAACTGAGCTATACCTCGACTTTCGTAAGCTTGTGCATTGCTGGGGTTAAGTTTTATGGTTTGAGTGTAGTCACTTATTGCACCTGCTTGGTCTCCGATCGCTGCTCTAGCTATTCCTCGATGAAGATAAGCATCGCTATGTTGAGGATTAAGTTTAATTGATTGACTATAATCTTGAATCGCATTTTTGTAATCCCCAATTTTGTCATAAATTAGTCCTCGTTTTTGATAAGCTTGAGTATACTTGGGATAAATTCTTAATGTTTGTGTTAAATCGGTAATCGCTTTTTCATTGTCGCCTAATTCATAATAAGTTAAGGCACGTTGATAATAAGTGTGATAATTTTCTTTGATCGTAATAGCTGCTGTATAGTCTTTAATTGCTTTTTCATAAGCTCTTTGGGAATAATAAGAGTTGCCTCTTTGATAATAGATGGCTGCATTTTGTGGGTTTAATTGTAGTGCTTGAGTATAGTTAGCGATCGCTGCTTGTTGCTCTCCTTGTTTAGCTAATTCTCGACTTTGTTTATAGAGTGCTTGTGCTTTGAATATAAACTGCCAATGCCAGAAATAGGCGATCGCTACTCCTGCTATGGTTATCACTATTAAACCTGCAATAAGTCTAATTTTTGTGTTGTTTCTGAGTTGAGGTGGTGGTGTGGGAGTATCTATTTCTTGAGGCACTGTAATTATTGTTTCTAGTTTTGAGAGAATGTTTTTCTTGGTAAATATTACTATGTTTTTTAATTCTGTAAGCGCTTCTGAAGCTGAGTCATAATGTTGTTTACCTTGACTGTTTACCATTTTGTCAATGATATTTGATAGACTTAGAGAGCATACTTGTAGATTTTGCCAAGGTATTTCTAGTCCTAGAGTCTTGTTAGTCTGCTTTTGTTTGAGTAAATCTTGAGTAGATAATCCTGTTAGTGCTTGAATAGCAATTATTCCTAGAGCATAAATATCGCTATTTTTATCTAGCTCTTTTTGACTTTCTTCTAATGGTATATAAAGTAAACTATCAGAGTTATTTTGGCTACCATTTTTTGAGATTAATAATTCCTCGTTTTGTTCTAAAATTCTTGTAATTTTTCTTTCTAACCAAAAGTTTATTAAGACTAATTTTCCATCTAACTCTCGCCTGATTAAATTTGCTGGTGTTATTTTTCCATGAGTTTCCCCATGACCATGAATAAAGGCTAAAATTTCTAGTACATCCTTTAATATTTTGATTACTTCTACTTCCGGTAAAAACTTAACTATAGCTAATTCTTGATTTAGAGATCAACCTACTATATAGTCTTCAACTAAGTAGATAGTATTGTTTTCTTCAGAATAAGCTAATAAGTTAAGTAAACCATTGTGTTGACTCAAACGATAAATCTTTTCTGCTTTTTCTTGAAATAATGATAATATAACTTCTCGATTTTCTTTCTTAAAATTGCTTAGTCTAATTTCTCTGACTAGGCATTGAGGAGATTTTGGACGGTGGGTATCTGTAGCCAGATATGTTTGTCCTAAGATACTTGAATTTATAGGTTTGATCAAACGATAGCGTTTATCTACAATTTGGTCAATTATCATCTATTTTTACCCCATTACAAATGTGTGTTATGGCAGAAGGAAGAAGAAAGAAGATGTTTAGTTATCTAGGATAGAAGAAAGAAGGAAAAAGGCGTTTAAGTAGGTAGGCGATTAGTTATCTATGACAGAAGGAGAAATCTGGTCTTGTCTGAGTTTTAAGCTTTTTATATGTCCTAACCTTTCCTTGGACTGCTATATATAAAATTTGAAAAAGATAGTTACATTAAAGAATTAGTAGTCAAGAGTCAGGTTCTAGGAGTCAAGTTTTAGGTTTTAGGTTTCAGGTTCTAGGTTTCAGGTTTTAGGAGGAATTTTATCAACTACTCCTGCTAGAATCACGATCAAAGTTAAGCCTTTTTTCCTATTTTTTCATAGGCTATTTTCTGCCAATATATAGCAATTAGTAGCAATTAGGTTTCAGCTATTAGCTTTTTAATTTTTCTCTGCCTGTCTATTCAAGGTTTGTTTGAGTAAGTCAGTAAAGTCAACATGAAAAGCTTTATATAGTTTGACTGTAAAAAGATTTAGTTTGGTAATGCTACTCTCTTAGTAAAATCATATCAATTCATTATTTCTGTTTATTTATCATAGCTGACGATACTATAGTCATCAAAAATTATCGGATTGTATTGTCAGAATTAAATAATTATATAAACTTCAAAAAAATTAATTTCATCTCAATCAATTGCTCATTTTTTTGAGGCGCTGGCGACGCCATAAATGAATCAATTTTAACCCGACAAAATAACTCAATGTCCCACAAATTAGACCCATTACTAAACAACCTAAAAATAGGGCTGCTACAAACTTACTCCCATATTTCATTAACTCTTGAAATGAAATAATACTTTTAGCCATGAACTCCTCTTGAGAGTTGAGTAATAATTGACCAACTTGAAAGTTAATTGCATAAATTGGCACATAAGTCAAGGGATTACTCACCCAAGTACCAGCAGCCGCAGCAACTTTATGACCTCGGAACAAAGTTGCTAGTACTATACCCACTATGGTTTGAAGACCAAAAATTGGAAATAATCCGGCAAAGACCCCCATTGCTAAACCTCTAGCAATATATTCTGGAGTTCCCCGCATCCGAATGAAGCGCCAGTATAAATATCGCCCGTATCTATTCCACTTTGTTTGTGTATGTCTACGAGATGGATATTTTGTTGTGACTTGCTTAGGTAGTAGTTGCTGGGGAATTTGTGAAATATTTGAGATATTTTTGAACATAAAATATATAAGTAAATTGATTTTTGATGACTATGATTTTTATGGAGTTTATCTTCTTCTTTCTTCAATATTATAGTTAGTCTAAATGATTGGGAAAAATCCTCAAATAGATAATAAAGTCTGAAACTATTATCTCTATTTCTGACGATCTTTTTACAGGATATTGATTTTCTGCATAACTATGCCAAAAACTGGTAATTGATTATCAAATCTGCTCGGGTTCGGTATAAAAAAATGTTCCATCCTCAGCGCCATTGCCAAATCTTTCTCACTCTCTCCCTCATGGGAGGGGTTAAGTGTGGGTCCCCATCTCCCCATCTCCCCATCTCTCCACCCTCTTTACATCAATGCTACCGGATTTGATATGATCAGGGCAAAAATCACAGCAGTTTTGAAGTTGATAAGGTACAAAATTTTAGGACTTTAGGGAGTAGGCAGTAGGGAAAAAAGATTAACCTTAAAACTGTACCTCACGCTGTCTAAAAAGTGCTGTAAGTAATTTACTTGTATCAAAAACAGAAATATGTCAGAATGATCAAAAAGTAGGTTTAGTCTACTATAAAACCACATATTTTTAGAGCAGGGATACATAGACTCCCCAAGGTGAAAATAGGTAATTTCCTACCGAATGCTCTACAAACATGAATCGCAAAAGATAGACGGGGGAGTGTCAATGACTACTGGAAATACTATTGCAGCGATCGCTACCGCTATTATCCCCCAACAAGGAAGTGTGGGCATAGTCAGAATATCTGGTTCTGAGGCAATGAAAATTGCCAAAACCTTATTTCATGCACCAGGGAAGCAGGTTTGGGAGACTCACCGCATTCTCTATGGTTATATTCGCCATCCCCAAACTGGACAGTTAGTAGATGAAGCTTTATTATTAATTATGAAGACTCCTCGTTCTTATACTCGTGAGGATATAGTTGAGTTTCACTGTCATGGTGGAATTATCCCTATACAACAAGTATTACAGTTATGTATTGAGGCGGGGGCACGACTAGCTCAACCAGGGGAGTTTACTTTACGAGCTTTTTTAAATGGACGACTGGATCTGACTCAGGCGGAAAGTATTGCCGATCTTGTGGGGTCTCAGTCTCCTGTAGCTGCTCAAGTTGCTTTGGCTGGTTTACAAGGTAAGTTAGCTAGTCCAATTCGTCAGTTAAGGGCTAACTGTATTGATATATTAGCAGAGATAGAGGCTCGTATTGATTTTGAGGAAGATTTACCACCTTTGGATGAGTCTACAATTGCTCAAGAAGTTAATAATATTTTGGTAAATTTATCACAAATACTGGCAACTGCAAGTAGGGGTGAGTTATTACGAAGTGGTTTGAAGGTGGCTATTATCGGACGTCCGAATGTGGGTAAGTCGAGTCTATTAAATGCCTGGAGTCGTAGCGATCGCGCTATTGTGACTAATCTTCCTGGCACTACGAGGGATGTGGTAGAGTCTCAGTTAGTAGTAGGTGGTATCCCGGTGCAGGTTTTGGATACGGCGGGTATTCGAGAAACTGAAGACCAGGTGGAAAAAATGGGGGTAGAGCGGTCGCGTCGAGCTGCTGAGTCTGCTGACCTTGTTTTATTGACTATTGACGCTAGTGCTGGTTGGACGGAGTTAGATGAGGTTATTTATCAACAGGTAAAACATCGTTTTTTAATTTTGATAATTAATAAAGTTGACTTGGTTAAGTCGGAATTTATGGAGTCTATTTTTTATCCAGAAACTATTAAGAATGTTGTGACTACAGCAGTTATTAATAATCAAGGAATTGAGGAACTTGAAGCAGCTATTATTAATTCTGTAAATTTGGGTAATTTGCAGGCAGAAAATCTAGATTTGGCTATTAATCAAAGGCAAGCAGCAGCTTTAACTAGAGCAAAGGTGGCTTTGGAACAATGTTTAAATACAATTAAAAATAATTTACCTCTAGATTTTTGGACCATAGATTTAAGGGGAGCAATTTATGCTTTGGGAGAGGTTACGGGAGAGGATGTAACGGAGTCTGTTTTAGACAAAATTTTTAGTCGCTTTTGTATCGGGAAATAATTTCTCAGAGTTTTACTATCTATTCTCTACTCTATATTTTTTATTTTGTCTGTCATCTCAATATTTAGGCATTTGGGTCATCATTATCTATTAGACATCGGGTGCATCTTCCTAGTGCAGGATGGCAGAAATAACTAATCAGTTACAAAACTCCTAAAAGCCTTACAAATCAATACTTTTAACTGTTTTGAGTGCGTCTTACATTCTGAGGAAACCTCAAAATTACGCACTTGATGCCCGACTTTTGACTTCCGGGTAGCGGCGCTAGCTCCTGACTTATGACTCCTGATTATTGACTTATGACTATTATTGGAAGATAGAAAAAATTATGAGAAAATTTGTGAATATTTGTGATAATTTATGATAAACTTTTACATAACATAACAATATCAACATAATACAAAAGGTAAAAACAGATGAGTGGATTTATCGGAGCATTTTTTGGACTATTTGGCAGTAATAAGGACGATAACCAACCAAAGGAAGCTTTTTTTCTAGATGCAGATAGTGCAAGTAGTCTTGGTGATGTAAACTTTATGCGGAAATCTATTGCAGTTAAGAGGAGCTATCCCAAAGCAGCAGGTAAGATTAATTTAATAGAAGGAGAGACAGAAAAGAGTGCTTCTTCTATGCAAGTGAAAGAAACTATAGGAGAAACTAAAACTGCTTCCTATGCTTCTAGCGCATCTATTTCTTCTAGTTCAACTACCCCTACTACCCCTACTACTGTAAAGCCTCGTAGCATTAGTAATTCTAACTCTGAAATAGATTTTACAAGCATGGCTCGTAACATTAAGAAGAAGAGATAATTTCTTTGTTTTACTAGGTTATATAGTTCATAGATTCTCAATTTAAAATATAGCAGTCTAATTTAGGTTTTGAAACTCGATCGTTGAGGTAATTTATTGTACAATGGTATAGTTTCAAGACCTGATAATAATTGCTATATTTTTTGTTTCTGACTAATATAGCGCTGTGCGCAGGCAACAGGCAACAGGCAACAGGCAACAGGGGGAATAAAAGGCTGATAATATAAGACTTTTAGCTATTGGACATCTCCTGTAATTTGTAAATATGCCAGCGCACATTGCTATAATTTCTTCCCATTCTCAGAGTAGAGAATAGGGAGTAGGTAAATAATGAACATTATACCTTATCTGACCCATTTTTGCTACATTTTCTTGAGAGTAGAGAATAGGGAGTAGGTCATTTCAGTTATCAATTATCAGTTAGCCTCCTATGGTCGGAGCTTCGCTAACAGTTATCAGTACCTCTAGCTGTTTGCGCAGCATTCCGTAGGAAAGCTAGAGGATTTACATAAGGAACAGTCTCTTTTCTCTTGGTCGATTGGATATGGCGAGGAGACCCGAAGAGTGACAGAGCAGCTTCGGTTTACATGTTGCGGAGCAAAACCCCATCCCACCATACGGGAAGCTACGCTAACGACCGCTTTTTATCTCTTTAAAAAGGGAGGCGCATACCCACAATTTTTCGGTAAATAACGAACAGTATACCTTGATTTCATACAAATAATTGCTCAAAACATTAATTAACTATTATTATTACTTAATAACTAAAGTTTTTAAGAAGTATAGAATTATTTTGAGTAATTGGTATTAGTTGTTAAAGGCAAAGATAGAAAAGCTAGAACATTGATGCTGAAGTCAAATAAAATATCTTGAAATTGATATTAATTAACATTGGAAGCTGATGCTTTTTCGGAAAAATTGTCCGCACCTAGGAATACTTTATTTTGAGCAAAACTAATTTTTAAAAGTTTTAAAAGTTTTATTCTACATTAATCAGGAAACCTTACTAAGCGCGGATTATATAGTATCTACATTTGTATTTGCCTAATTTTAAATATTGATGAAATAGTTGGTTTTACTGTCACGCCTTTTTGCTGTGGAATAGTGCATTACGTAAAATGCTTCGCACCCTACGCGGTCTAATATTTATTTTACTCGCCCAAACCTAACTGTCCCCAATAACCAGTAAATATCCGACTGCCATCTTTAAGCACATGAATTTCTAGGCGATCGCTTGCCCAATTTAATTGATTTTTCAATTCTGGATTAAATACTCTAACTCGTTGATTACTAGAAGAAACTAGAGAATTAGGAGAGTGAATAGCTAAGGTTTCTATAAATGGTCCGTCAATTAAAATATCTAACTGAGATAATAATTCTTGAGCAGCTACTGGAGCATTTTTTGATTGTAATTCTTGTAAAGTAAACCCACTAAAAGACATTATATTTAAACCACGAGCTTTTAAGATTTTTGCTAATTCTGTTAGTGCTGATGCTTGTAAAAATGGCTCCCCTCCAGAAAAGGTAACTCCTGTGTTCCGAGGATTATTTAATATTTTATTTGCTAGTTCTTCAACGCTGATTAATTGGTTAATATCAAAAGACCAAGAATCAGGATTAAAACATCCAGCACATCCACGTTTACAACCTTGTACCCATACTACAGCACGACAACCAGGTCCGTTTACTTCAGATTCATCAATATAGCCCATAATATTGAGATATTCTGATGAAATTTCTACTGGTGTTATTGTTGATGATTTGGCTATTAAGTTAATCATATTTCTATTTACTTGTTTTGCAAGCATTCAGCGGTCAGCTATCAGCTATCAGCTTTATTACTTTTAGTGGACAATTTAAGCTCGTTGCTCTTGTGCTTCAATTCTTTGTTTAAAAATGTAGTAGAAGTTAAGCAAGTGCTTGCTTCATTCATTAAAAAGCTGTTTGCACAGCATTCCGCAGGAAATGCTTACCTTGTTTTTTTATCATCAAACAACCAGGATGTTATTTCTGTTTATAACGAACAGGAATGTTAGTATTTTTGTAAATTTCTTCTGCCAAATTTTGTAACTTTTCTAGGCTAATACACTTTAATTTTTGTACTGCATAAGGACGATCTTCTGTATGATTTCCTCTGCCATCTAATTGACGTTTTATTGGTTTAGGTCGAGTGGGGGTGTTAAGTTGAATTTCATCTGGTTTGAGATATTTTACCAAGTTAATATATTCGACTTTGGTTTGAGTATTCCATGGAGATAAAATCATTGTTTGGATTGCTAATTTGCCTTGATATTTATCTCTAAAATCTTTGATATTTTCCCAGATATCTGACAGATTTAATATTTCTGCGGGTCGATTAATTCCTTGTAGTTGTTTGGAAGTTACTGCGTCTATTTTGATTGATACTCGATCTGCTAAAGTTAAGGCTAATTTAACTTCTGGATTAGTTAAAGTTGTGCCATTTGTTAATACTAATATGGGTTTGTTTGTTAATTTTTTCGTTTCTTGTAGAATCTCTTTTAAATTCAGAGCTAATGTCGGTTCTCCACTGCCACTCAGAGTGATAATATCCACATCCCACGGCGCAAATTTTTGCAGACTTAATAATATTTCTGTGGTAGATACATAGACTGAGCGATCGCTTATTTTTTGTTCTATTTCTCCTAATTGACAGTAAACACAATTGAAGGAACAGGTAGAAATTTTGCCTATGGGATCTATTCCTAGAGACTGACCATATCGCCAAGATTTTACTGGTCCATAGACTGGTATAAATTCATCAGTTAATTTTGTCATCATTTGATTTAATTTTTATTTCTCACATTAGACTTCTTGCACAAGTCAGGGAATAGGGAATAGGGAATAGGGAATTATTGATTTCATATCTTGAATTAATTTAATTAAAACTTTTGCAAGAAGTCTATTTATTATCTATAGTGTGTTTATTTGAGATGTAAATATAGATTGAGTTTTTTTCTAATAAAAAAAGTGCGCCGTTCTATTACCTTATATTCTTGTTTTTGCTGCTATTTAATGCTGTTTTCCCTCCTTTACTATTCCCTCCATACCTTTTTCATAGCACTTGGTCTCCACACCCCATATCAAAACGCTATATAAATAATTTTTTGTCGAATTCACAAGTCTATATTTCAGTTTTTTATAGCAGAAGGAAGAAGAAAGAAGGAAGAAAGAAGAAGGAAAAATCTTACGTTGTCTGAGTTTGAAGCTTTTGATATTTTCTAACTTTTTCTTCGACTGCTATATCTATAATTTTATACATCATTACTGGATTTCAATTAATCGGGGGATACTATATTTTTTATATTCTAATATCATGTCCGGATAAGAGCGTGATAAAAAAAACTTCCTCCTTTTCCTCCTCTTATTTCTTGCTTCTTTCTTCCCTCCTGACTTCTGACCCCTGACTCCTTACTCCTCCGTCATTTTATTTATAAGTAATCAACCGGACATAATATAACGAATCATAAAATCTGTATAAGTAGGTAGGTCTAATTAAACGTAAAAAAAATTGTAGGAGAGGGTTTAACCGAAAGCTTTGACTTAAGCGCTTACGAGTTCTAAAAACTCGCCCTCTAATATTGCGTTTATTTATGCTCACCTATTTATAATGTCTTTATTAAGAAGATAGATATAAGTAGATGTTTTTTGAAGTATTGCGGTATACAAATATTCTGTTTTTTTACATAAATTAATAAACTGACAACATATAGGGGAAAGAATTAGTAACTTCTGTGTGATAATTGATTTTATTTTTTATAATTGAACAAGATTACGGGAGCAAGATGCTCCCACTATTTGTCTGGTAACAAAAATAATTACAATCCACCACCACTGCCATTATTATTCGTAACATTTTTTTTAATTGGTCTATCGCAAGGAACGAGTTGGTGTTTAACTTATGTTGATGATGAACCTGAGACAGAGAAAAGCTTTTCCCACTGTTCCTGTTCTCTGTTCTTTGTTCCCTGTTCCCTGCCATAATATGAATTTTGAACTTATATCATGTCCGGATAATTAGTGATAAAAAAAATCTATTTTTCCTCCTCTTTATTCTTTCTTCTTCTTTCTTGCTTTTTTATTCTTGCTTCTTTCTTCTCTCCTGACTCCTGACTCCTGACTACTGACTCCTATTTAAACTTACTTTCGCATCGATAAACCAATTCGTTTCAACTTTTCATTTATTTCCAAAACTCTTACTTTTACCACTTGCCCAACTTTCACAACTTGCTTTGGATCTTTAACAAAATAATCTGCCAACTGAGAGATATGTACTAACCCATCTTGATGTACTCCCACATCAACAAAAGCTCCAAAATTAGCGACATTAGTTACTATTCCTTCCAACTCCATTCCTACTTCTAAATCTTTAATTTCTTTGATGCCTTCTCGAAAAGTTGCATACTTAAATTCTGCTCTAGGGTCGCGTCCTGGTTTTTCCAATTCATTGATAATATCCTTGAGTGTTGGTTCGCCAATTTTATCGGTTACATACTTTTTTAAATCCAGAGATTTTACTCTATTTGAGATTTGATTAATCTGATTTATCGATACAGCTAAATCTTGAGCTATATTTTCTACAACTGAATAACTTTCTGGATGTACTGCTGTATTATCTAAAGGATTTTCACCGCTCCGAATTCTTAAAAAACCAGCACAAAGCTCAAAAGTTTTCCCTCCCAATTTTGACACTTTCAAAATTTCTTGACGATTCTTAAAAGCTCCATTTTCATTCCGATATTTAACTAAATTTTTAGCGACTGTCGAACTCATACCAGAAACAAAAATTAGTAATTCTTTTGAGGCAGTATTCAAATCTACTCCCACATAATTTACACAACTTTCTACTGTCTCATCTAACTTTTTCTTCAACAATTTTTGGTCTACATCATGTTGATATTGACCGACTCCAATAGACTTGGGGTCGATTTTTACCAGTTCTGCTAAAGGGTCTTGTAAACGTCTGCCAATGCTAATAGCTCCCCGCACTGTAATATCTAAGTCAGGAAATTCTTCTATTGCTACTTTAGAAGCAGAATAAATTGAAGCACCAGATTCATTTACTATGACTTTTATTGGTTTTTTATCTAAAGTAGAAATTACTTCAGTCATAAATTCATCTGTTTCTCTTCCTGCCGTACCATTACCAATAGCAATAAGTTCAATTTTGTACTTTTGAATTAATTGCTTAATAGTTGTAGTAGCTTGTTGTTTTTCTGCCGCAGATTTATGGGGAAATATTGCTTGATATTTTAAGAATTTCCCCGTTTCATCTAACACAGCAACTTTGCAACCTGTTCTAAATCCTGGGTCAATTCCTAAAGTAGGTTTCATTCCTGCTGGTGGAGATAATAATAACTCTTTTAGATTAGTTTCAAAAGTTTTAATTGACTCAATATCTGCCTCGGCCTTCTTTTGCCCTCGAACTTCATTAATTAAAGAATTTTTCATCAAGCGATTCAAAGCATCTTTGAGCATTTCCTGATAAAAATATCTGACTTCTTTAACTCTAGTTTTAATTTCTGAATCTGCCAAATAAGACAATACAAAATCTCGGTCAAAATCTAGTTCTAAATTTAATACCCCTTCACTCTCTCCTCGTAACAAAGCCAACATATTATGAGGAGCAATATCTTTAACATTTACCCGAAAATTCCGGTACATTTCAAACTTAGTCGTACCTTCAGGATAATCATCTTTAATTTTGGAACTAAAACAACCAGATTTGAGAAAATATTCTCTGATATAAGAGCGTAATTCAGCTTTTTCTGCCACTGATTCTGCCAAAATATCAGATGCTCCTTGAATAGCTTCTTCTATATTTTTTACTCCTTTTTCTTCAGCAATATACTTAACAGCTTCTTGCTCAATAGATGTAGATTTTGCTTGAGGATTATTCAGAGATTTAATAAATTCTGCCAAAGATTCTAAACCTTTTTCCTTAGCAATAGTCGCCCTCGTCCGTCGTTTTGGTTTATAGGGAAGATATAGGTCTTCAAGTTCTGTTTTTTGCAGACATAAATCAATTTTTTCCTGTAATTCATCGGTAAGTTTGCCAGCATCATTAATTGCTTTGAGAATTACCTTTTTTCTTTCTTCAAGTTCCTGAAGATAAGTAAATCTATCCCATATATTTCGGAGTTGAGTTTCATCCAAAGAATTTGTATATTCTTTCCGATAACGAGCCACAAAAGGAATAGTCGCTCCTCCATTTAACAAGTCCAAAGCATTTTTAATACTTTGAGAATTGATATTTAATTCTTGAGCTAAAATTTTATTTATGTCCAGCATAAATCATCTATATAAATATATTTTTTTTGATTTTACCGAATAATTAAGGTAAAAATACTCTCCTAATGAGGAGAAACAATGAATTAATTTTCCTTTTATTCTATCCTATCCGTTTTAGAGAGAGATAATTATCAATTATCCATTATCCATTATTTTTACAGCTCCAAAGCATTTTTAATACTTTGAGAATTGATATTTAATTCTTGAGCCAAAGTTTTATTTATGTCCAGCATAAACCATCTATATAAATATATTTTTTCTAATTTTACCGAATAATTAAGGTAAAAATCCTCTCACTCGCCGTGGAGAAACAATGAATTAATTTTCCTTTTATTCAATGCTATCCGTTTTAGAGAGAGATAATTATCCATTATCCATTATCCATTATCCATTATTTTTACAGCTCCAAAGTATTTTTAATACTTTGAGAATTGATATTTAATTCTTGAGCCAAAGTTTTATTTATGTCCAGCATAAATCATCTATATAAATATATTTTTTTTGATTTTACCGAATAATTAAGGTAAAAATACTCTCCTAATGAGGAGAAACAATGAATTAATTTTCCTTTTATTCAATGCTATCCGTTTTTAGGGAGAGGTAATTATCAATTATCAATTATCAATTATCCATTATTTTTATAGCAATATGATTTAACTTGTGAAATATTGGAGAATTTTAGGGAACAGGGAACAGGAAAAAGGGAACAGGGAACAGGGAGCAGAAAAAAAGAAAAAAATGAATATATATGAACATGATAACTGCTATATTCTCTACTTTGAAGGAACATTCAAATTCTTACATCTGAATTCCTGTCGGAAAATGTTAAAATCAAGTAAGCATTCAAGCCCAACTATCAGTTATCAGCCATAAGCTAATATCAATTCATAATAAAAATTATATAGCTGTTGAAGTGAGAATATTTTTCGTTCTTTCCCCTTGTTCCCTACTCCCTAATTCCTAAATTTTTTCTTGTGGTTATTCCAACATACAGAATATAATTATCTTTGTCAGAGGGATTATACCAATACCAAAAAGTAATGTTATACTTGGCTGAAACTTCAGTTATCAAGTAATTAATACAGGTCTAATAACTTATTTCCTAATTATTAGCAAGTTAATACTAATTATTCTGATGTTTGTCTCTCCCCCAATCCCCCACTCCCTTATCGAAGAATTAATAATAAAATAATTAAATAATTAAATAATTCAGGTTTAAAGCCTCCCCTTGAAAGGGGAAAAAATAATTTTTTTCCTTTTAGTCAATCCTCTTTCTTTTAGGGAGAAGTAATTATCAATTATCCATTATCCATTATCCATTAATGAATCCCCTACTTAAAAAAGTGTAGAAAAGTTTTTGATAAATGGTATTATTATTAACAGGTTAAGCAAAAATAAAAAGCTGACCGCTGACCGCTAATAGCTAAATGCTTACAAAATTAATCATAATTCATAATAAGCTTTTTTGAATAGGTAAAAATGGCTAAAATTAAATTACGACGTACTGAAAATATTAATGGCGATATATACGTTGATAGTACCTGTATAGACTGTGATACTTGTCGCTGGATGTCACCTACAGTTTTTCATCGAAATGGAGATAAATCAGCAGTTTATCATCAACCAAAAAACGACAAAGAAAGACAGGAAGCAATACAAGCTTTACTATCTTGTCCGACAAATTCTATCGGTACTATTGAAGCACCAAAAGATATTAAAAAAATTCAGCAAACCTTGCCAATTTTAGTAGCAGATAATGTTTATCATTGTGGATATCATTCAGAAAAATCTTTTGGAGCAGCTAGTTATTTTATTGTCAGACCAGAGGGGAATATTTTAGTAGACTCACCCCAATTTTTACCTCCATTAGTGAAGCGTTTGGAAGAAATGGGAGGAATTAAATATATGTATTTAACCCACCAAGATGATGTAGCAGACCATCAAAAATTTAGACAACATTTTAACTGCGATCGCATTCTTCATGTAGATGATATTTCTTCAACTACTAATAATGTAGAAATAAAATTAACTGGAACAGAACCATTTTCCCTAAGTCCTGATTTATTAATTATTCCTGTACCTGGTCACAGTAAAGGTCATACAGTCTTACTATATGGAAAATTTTTATTTACTGGCGACCATCTAGCTTGGTCTAGTCGTTTAAATCAACTTTATGCTTTTCGCCGTTATTGTGGGTATTCTTGGTCAGAACAAATTAAATCTATGGGTAAACTTATACCTTATAGTTTTGAGTGGGTATTACCTGGTCATGGTCATCGATATTATGCTGATACAAAAACCATGGAACAACAGTTACAAAAGTGTATTAATTGGATGGAAAAATTATGAGTTTTTCTAACAGTTATGTCGCTCTATATAAAATAGGTAGAACAGTTATAACTAGGCTCGTAGTTGGGCTTTAGTCCTAATACCAAATTGATAAATGTTTGCTACAAATAGTTAGGGTATTTATTAGAATTTCCTACGGAATGCTCCGCAAACAGAATTGCTGAATAGATAGATTTAATATCATTTTTGATGTTGTAAATTATATTTTTCGTCAAATAGACTTGAGATGAAAGTATTTTTATGATGCTTATTATTCGAACACATTCTTTTTTCATGGATGGTATAATATAAGTATTGTAAGGGCTAAAGCCCAACTACAAACAAAAACTTTATTATAAGTAATTATCCACTAGGGTATCTGCCCTAGAAGGGGCACATGATATAATCTATTCAATTAAGAAGGCGAATTTTCCTCCAACCAACTTTCTAAATCCTCCAAACTATTAAAATCTAAAATATCCTCCGTTAAACTTTCCAAATCTGACAAAAGTAAATCTTCAATCTGATTATTTATTGTCTCTGGAATTTCTCCAAAACGTTTTTTCAGTAAACGCATAACTAGAGCGATCGCTTGATTCAGTCTTCCTTTTTCTTCCCCTTGTTCTCTCGCATAAATTATCCGCCCTCTTTCATCTTGCATTGCAATTGCTCGACGCTCAACTATATCTAATTCTTCTACCGTCATATTAATTCTATTAGCAATATTTAAAGCCTTTTCTATTTCAGAAACTTCTCCTAAATTTTCAGGAATACTATCCAATCTGTTAGCCTCTTTCAGAAAATAAATCCATTTATCCGTCAAAGTATTTAACTCAGATAAAGCTTTCTTAAATTTCGGCAACTCTAAGAAAATTAATCGTAATTGTTTATCAAGACATTCAAAATTTTTAGTCTCCTCCTTAAATACAAACTTATTGATAAAATCATCCTTTTTTTCAAACAGAATAAAATCTGTAATTGTCACGGCTATGGCTGGATTTAGTAGCAGATAATCTTCTCCAGTTTCTAACTGATTGGCATAAGCTTTAGCCAAATTGTAAGCTACTCGTTTGTTGAAACCAGCCATTCTAGCAACTTGCATTTCAATAACTACAATTGAGCCATCTACTAAAACTGCTTTGATATCTAAATAGGTGTCTTTTAAATTGATTAATTGACCGGGATTAAAGGGATTAAGAATTGTGAGAGATTGAATGACTTTTTTGCCTCCATAAATTATGGCATTGAGAAAGCTAATTAAGATATCTTTGCTTTGTTCCGAGCCAAAGATTTTTTTGAAGGCATAATCGACCTTGGGATTGATAAATTTCATGGTAGTTTTTATTGCGTTTTAGGAAGTTTTTGTTGCTTTGGGATGACGTTGCGATCGCTTTAGTTGATTAATTTTATAATTTTAGTTGAATAAAAAGTCATGCATATGGGCGAGCAACGCCCAATATATATATCGTATCACAATTTTTTATGAAATACTACCTGAAAAAGTTCTGAATTTTTGTGATGCTTTTCAAAATGACAAGGTGGCAACTTCAGGTACATAGACATAGAATAGATTAAGAGGATATCTGAAAAGTTTTTTGATACTGAATTTTGCCCCCCGAGCAAGCCAACTTTGGGGGGAACAAGAATTTGCTTCTAAAAAGTCCCCCAATTTTGGGGGATTTAGGGGGCTTGGATATCGCAAAAGGTTAGGATATATCAAAATCTCAAAACTCAGACAAAGCAAGCTTTTTCCTTCTTCCTTCTTCCTTCTTCCTTCTTCCTTATTTTAAGTTGGCCATTAAATATTATGGGATTACTAGATTTACAGAAATTTTTTCAAGCTACAAACCCCAGTCAGGTTCTGAAAGCAGATAGCCCAGAAGACGAAAAGTATTACATAGATTTTTCTGAAGTGCGGGGTGGCAAAATTATTGAGGAACTTCAGGAAAACATCACATTCTTTTCTCCAGATGAACCTACTTGTGAACTATTTACAGGTCATATCGGTTGTGGCAAATCTACAGAATTATTACGACTGAAGGAAGCTTTAGAAAAAGCAGAATTTCATGTGGTTTATTTTGAATCTTCCCAAGACTTGGAAATGGGCGATGTTGATATTGGGGATATTATCATTTTCTTTGTGGGTTTAATACCCCACCGTCTACACGGTGTTCAAAATTACTTGGGGTGAGAATCCCCATGTAATTTTCCTCCTGTCTCCTGTCTCCTGTCTCCTGTCTCCTTCTTCAAGTTGGCGATCGCTCGTCGAGTCACAGAAAGTATTGGGAGCTTAGAAAAAATAACTTTGCCCCAACCAAGAGGTTTTCAAAGAATTATTGATGGAGCGACCAGACTTTTACAAACAGAGATAGAGTTGTCTGCGGAAGCTAAACTGCCTGGGGTTGGTGAAATTTCCGCTAGTTCCGAGGGTAAGTTTTCTGTGGAAGCAGGTTTGCCTGGTATTGCGGAAGTGAAAGCTAGTGATGATGAGGGAGTTTCTCTAGTTTTGGGAATTGGTAAAATTACCGCTAAAACGAAGAAGAGTCTTGAACTGCGCAAGAAACTAAAAGATTATTTGGAACCACAAACAGATAATATTCTGGAAACTATCAACACAGAATTAATTGAACCTACCGTTGAGAAGTTGAAACAATATGGAAAAAAAGGTTTGGTAGTAATAGTTGATAATCTTGATCGTGTAGAAAATATAATTAAATCTGGAGATCGCCCTCAACCTGAATACTTATTTGTAGATAGAGGAGAAAATTTACGCCTACTCAAATGTCATGTTATTTATACTATGCCTTTGTCTCTGATGTTTTCCAATGATTACAATAGACTCACCAGTCGTCTAGCGGTGGAACCGAAAGTTTTGCCAATGGTGCCTGTGAGACTGCGAGATGGTAATGAATGTGCTTTGGGAATGAAGAATTTACGACAGATGGTTTTGGCGAGAGCATTTCCTGACTTAGCTCCTGAGCAGCGACTTGGTTTAATTTCGGAAGTTTTCGATGCGCCAGAAACACTCGATCGCCTCTGTCAAATTAGTGGGGGTCATGTTCGCGAATTATTGCAACTGTTGCGTAGCTTAATAACAAAAGAGCGGAAACTACCACTTTCTCGTGAATGGTTGGAAAGAGTTATTCGGGACAAAGGTAATCAAATGAAGTTGGGAGTGGACGATCAAGAGTGGGAGTTGCTGCGTCAAGTACAAGAAAGTCAAGAGGTCAAGGGTGATCGGGAATATCAAATTCTGGTTGGTACTAGGTTAGTATATGAATATCGAGACAGTCAGGGGTCTTGGTTTCAAGTGAATCCAATATTGGCAGAATTGGGAAATTTAATTTAACAGACCGTAGGTTGGGTTGACGCAGGAAACCCAACAAATTTAACTAGCTATCAGCATTTTCCGTACCGGAATGCTCTGCAAACAGCACTTAGCTTTCAGCAG
The DNA here is from genome assembly GCF_010672695.1 of Okeania sp. SIO1H4. Lineage (NCBI taxonomy): Bacteria > Bacillati > Cyanobacteriota > Cyanophyceae > Oscillatoriales > Microcoleaceae > Okeania > Okeania sp. SIO1H4. Next base: position 89,807 of record NZ_JAAHGB010000012.1, on the reverse strand, counting down.
TAGTAGACTAACACGCCTAAAAATGTAGGTTGGGTTGTAGCTTGCACACCAAGTAGCGGTACGGCAGTGTTAGCGTAGCTTATCCGTAGGATAAACCCAACAAAACCTTGCTACTGTTAGGTTTCGTTTGTTGGGTTTCGTTCCTCAACCCAACCTACGTCTATTGCACTATTTTAGGTGAAACAGTCCACTACTGGAACGACTACGAGCATAATCAATATAACACTATGACAAACCCAAACAAACTAGAAAATCTTTCACATAAAAATCAAAATTCTTTACAGGAATTAGCTTTTGCTCTTGAAGCTGAAGGGAAAAATTTTTCCTTGATTTTAGCTCGTTGTAATTTTAAGAGTTTACAACATAATCTTATACAAATATTAGCTAATATCTGTTCTCTAAAAGTTCAGCAACTTAATTTAGAACCATCTGCTATTACTCTCTATACTACTATTGAAAAACAAATAGGAAATGAACAATTTCAAGCTTTAATGGTATTGGGTTTAGAGTCTGTGAAAGAAATTTCTCGACTATTGCCTAGTGCTAATCAAATTCGGGGAGAATTTAGCGACAATTTTCACTTTCCATTGGTGCTGTGGGTGACGGATAATGTGTTAGCTGAAATGATTCGTTTGGCTCCAGATTTTTATAGTTGGGCAGTGACAATTGATTTTGAAGCTTCTACTAATAATGTAGTTGATTTTATTCGGTCAACTAGCGAAGATGTTTATCGCAAAACCTTTGAGTCTGGGAATATTTTTCTGGGCAAAGATGATTTTGATAGTTGCACAGATATCCAACTTAAGGCGGCTTTTCAAGAGTTATTAAATGGTGGGGTAAAAATAGAGTCAGAATTAGAAGCAAGTTTAGAATTTGCTCTGGGAAGATTAGGTGATGATTTGGAGGAATCTCGGCAACATTATGAGCGGAGTTTAGAGTTGTGGAAACAAAATAATAATCTGGTAAAACAAGGATATTTGTTATTTTATTTGGGTTTATGGTGGCGAGACTATGCTGAAGAAAATCGTCAGGAATATCAGCATAGTTGTCTACGCGCAAAAGATTATTTTCAGGAATGTATAGATTGTTTTGAATTTGCTCAAAGAAGTGATTTAGTAGATAGATTTATTAACTATTTGGCAGAGGTTAATCATCGACTTTTGGATTGGGATGAGTTGGAAAAAGTTGCTGAAAAGGCTTTAAATATTCATCAAAATCATCAAACAAAATTTAGAATGGCAAGAACTTATGGATTTTTAGCAGAAGTTAAGTCGAATCGAAAAGTTTGGCATAAAACTCAAGAATTAGCTGAACAAGCATTATCTTTACTAGCAGAATCTATTGATGAAATATCGAATGATTCTGAAAAAACTAACCCAGTATTAGATTGGGAACTCCACTATCACAAAGGTTGGTATTTATTTTCTTTAGCTAAAGCTCAAAAAAATCTTGAGCAAGTCGAAACAGCAGTTACAACTTTAGAGGAAGCAAAAAGTATTACTAAACCTAGTTATGACCCGGAACTTTATCGGTTGATTTTGAAAGAATTGGGAAATTGTTATTTCCATAGAGGAGATTATTTAAGGGCATTTAATCAAAAACTAGAACAACAAGAAATTGAGACTCAATTTTCTATTAAAGCTTTCATTGGAGCCGGGAAATTACAGCCAAGAAAACATCGTTCTAATCCAGCTTTATCCTCGATTCAAGCATCAAAAAAACTAACTCAAGAAATAGCTACTTCTGGTAGGTTGCCAGATGTGGAGAATTTAGTCAGTCGGATTAAAGTTTCTCACCATAGATTCACAATTTTGTATGGTTCTTCTGGGGTTGGTAAAAGTTCTTTAGTGGAAGCTGGATTAATTCCTATTTTGAAAGGAGACTCTGTAGATTCTAGGGATATTTTGCCAGTTTTGCAGCAAGTTTATACTAATTGGAGGCAAAATCTTGGTGATAGTTTGGTAAAGGCTATTTCAGAGTTGGAAAATAGGGAATATAATCCCCCTAAATCCCCCTTAGAAAGGGGGACTTTGAAGACTATTTCTAATGATGACTTACTGTCAATTTTAAGAGCGCTGGAAAAGCAGAATAAAGTCACTGTTTTAATCTTCGACCAATTTGAGGAATTTTTCTTTAATAATAAGGATATAAATCAACGACTACAATTTTATGATTTTCTCCAAGAATGTTTGAAAATATCTTTTATCAATGTAATTATTTCTCTGCGGGAAGATTTCATCAACTATCTTTTAGAATGTAATCGTCTGGTCAGTTTAGATATTATTAATAACGACATTCTCAGTAAAAAGCATATCTATTATATTGGTGATTTTTCTATCAAAAATGCTAAGTCGGTAATTCAAGGGATAACATCTCAAACTACTTTTACTTTAACCCCAGAATTAATAGATGAATTAGTGAAAGATTTAGCAGGAAATTTGAATACTGTGCGACCAATTGAGTTACAAATTGTGGGGTCGCAGTTGCAAAATGAGAATATTACAACTTTAGTAGAATATCAAGAAAATGGTCCGAAACAAGCTTTCGTCGGGCGGTATTTAGAAGAGGTAATTAAGTATTGTGGACCAGAGAACGAAAGGTTAGCAAAAGTAGTTTTATATTTCCTCACAGACGAGAATAATACTCGCCCCCTCAAAAGTCGGGTGGAACTAGAGGAATATACAGAAAAACCCGAACGGATGGAATTAATTTTAACTGTTTTGGTTCAGTCTAGGTTGGTTTTTAGAATTCCCGCAAGTCCTTCAGAGAATTATCAATTAGTTCACGATTATTTGGCATATTTTGTCAGAAAAGAAATGTCAGAAGTGGCTCAGATATCTGCTGAGTTGGAGAAGGAAAGAGAGCTGCGCAAACAGACAGAAAAAATGTTAAATGAGGCGTTACGAAAAGAACTAAATTCTGCCCGTCGTGCTGCTTTTACTCTAGGGGGAATGTTATTAACAATAGGAGCAGTTGCTACTGCTGCAACCTTATTCGGAATTAACAGTTATTTGTCAGGTTTAAGTGCAGCTTCTAAGGATAATACAGAATTAGATCGGTTAGTATCTGCTATTGAAGCAGGAAAGAAATTAAAATGGTTATCCTTTGGAGCAACTCCAGGAACTAAGCTGCAAGTTTTGTCAGAATTAAGTACAGCAATTCAGGAAGTAAAAGAGTTTAATAGGTTTGAAGAACATGAGGATGATGTAACTCATGTTAGCTTTAGTAATGATGAGAAAATGATTGCTACGGGAAGTAAGGATGACACGGTAAAAGTTTGGTGGGTTGATGGTAGTCAAAAGGAAAAAACTTTTAAAGAACATAGTGATGATATTACCCAGGTTGACTTTAGTTCTGATGGTAAAATAGTTGCTTCTGTTGGTAAAGATGATCGGGCAATAATTAGGTGGATAGATGGTAGTAAAAAGCCTATAGTTTTAGAACACAATGATGATGTCTTGGATATTAGTTTTAGTCCAGATAATCAATTTTTAGCTACAGCTTGCAAAGATAAAATAGTACGAATCTGGAACATAAAAGATGGTAATTTAGTTAAAATTTTTGATAGTCATACTGCTCCTGTTACTCAAGTTACTTTTAGTCCAAATGGTAAAATTGTTGCTTCTGCTGATGATTATGATAATGTAAAACTTTGGTTTATTGATGAAGAAAAAGAAGTAGATATTGATAATTATGCTACGACTAATATTGACTTTATAGATGATGAAACTATTATTTTTTCTAGTCGAGGCAATGATTTTAAAGTTTATAAAGTGAATGGCGAACTTATTAAAATACATGGTGAATCTTTAGAAGATTATACTCATAATGTTATTAGTGATGATAGACAATTAATATTTAACGTTTCAAAGCATCGTCAAAATTTTGTGAATGGACTTTTCAGATACAATGATGACTTTTATTTCTATTTAGGTGAAGCAGATAAGCATAGTGAAAATATCTCTGATATTGGTTTGAGCCCGAATAATAAGTTTCTAGTATCAGCCAGCGAAGATGATACAGTAAGATTTTGGCAACTAGATAATTTATGGAAACATCCTTTTCTTGATAGAAAAGAACATATAAGTAGTTTTGATCGACTTTTAAGTGCAACTATTACTAGAATTAACAAAAGTTTGAGAAAAGTAGAAGTCTTACAGAATAATCAAGATTTTCTAACAAAAATAATTGTACCTAATTCTTACACTTTTAGTTTTAGTCCTGACAATCAAAATTTCATTACAAACAGCACTGACTACAGTTACTATCCTAAACTGTGGAACATTGATAAGGGAGAAATAGCTTTACAGAAAAATACTGGCTCTGTAAAAAATATTAGTGTTAGTTCTGATGGAAAAAGAGTTGCAGCTATTAGTAATAATAAGTTTATTCAGTTGTGGAATAGCAAAGGATTTCCCCTACAACGCCTAGAACATAATGAAGTAAAAAAACTTGCTTTTAGTCCAGATAGTGAGATTCTTGTTTCTGTCAGTTACAATCAAATAAAACTCTGGACTAACAAAGGTAAATTAATTGCAGAACTAGATGGAGATTATCAACAACTACGAGACATTATTTTTAGCCTAGACAGTCAAGTTGTTACAGTTATAAACGACGATAAAGTGAATTTTTTTAGTAGGAATGGTCAACTAATTAATTCTTTTGATGGTGATAATAAAAAAATTGAAAAAATAATTCTCAGTCCAGACAAACAAATAATTGCTACTAAAAGCTATAATCAGGTAAAATTATGGAACCTTAATGGTAAATTAATTAAAGATTTAGGTGGGCATTACCAGAAAGTTGAAAAGGTTATTTTCAGTCCAGATAGTCAAATTATTGCTTCTATTGGTGATGATAATTTTGCCAAAATTTGGAGAATAAATGGTAATTATATTCGCAAACTAGAACATATAGATAAAGTAAGAAGTTTAGATTTTAGTCGGGATAGCAAGAAAATTATTACTCTTAGCTATAATTATCAAAGACAAGAAAATAGTGCGATTAAGCTTTGGAAAAGTGATGGAACTCCCATAAAACCGTATCAAATTTATGATTATGGCATCAATAATATTAATTTACATCCAGACGGTAACTTTATTGTTTCTACTTCTAGTAATGTTGTCAAACTTTGGGATAGTGATGGAAAATTAATCACAATTTTGAAGGGACATTATGGGGAAATTAATGATGTTAAGTTTAGTCCTGATGGTGAAATAATTGCTACAGCTAGTAACGATCGGACTATTAAGCTTTGGAGTAGTAAGGATGGTAGTCAAATAAAAACTCTTCAAGGACATAAATATCCTGTTAAAGAAATAATTTTTAGTCTTGATGGAAATATTCTTGCCTCTATTGGTAATGACAACGATATTAATGGGGAAGAAACAGTCATTTTTTGGGATAAAAAAGGTAATTATCTTAAAGCTTTTCAGGGAAAAGAAGTTAGTTTTGAAGATGAGGATAATACTATTACTTCTATTAGTGAAGGCTATAAATGTGATACCTTAATATTTTGGCAGCTTGATGGTAAAAATTTAAAAACTCCTATAGAGTCTGAATTTTGTGAGGAGTTTTCTGGAATTCTAGGCTATAGTTCAGACCGCAAAACAATTGCTTGGGGTAAAACAGAATATCCTTTGAAACTCTGGAGTATTGATGGTCAATTAATCAGAACTTTCAAAGGTCATAGTGCTTGGGTAAATAGTACTAGCTTTAGCCCTGATGGAACAAAAATTGTCTCTGGTAGCGATGATAAAACTATTAAAATTTGGCAGAGAGATGGTCAGTTAATCAGAACTATTCAAGAAGACGATGAGGTAAACACTGTAACTTTCAGCCCTGATGGTGAACATATTCTCTCTGGTAGTGATGATGAAACACTAAAAGTTTGGAGTTTGGACGGAAAACTTATCGACATTTTTAAGGATCATACAGATATAGTCAGTAAGGCAACTTTTAGTCCTGACGGCAAAATGATCGCTTCAGTTAGTAATAATGATACTGTTATATTATGGGATATTGAGAAGAAAAAACGGAAAAAACGGATCAAGAATGATAATGAGTCAGTTGAGAGTATTAGTTTCAGTCCTAAAGGTAATATCCTAGCCATCGAACACGACTATGGTAAAGTAACACTCCATCTACTCAATGGCATTTTTACCAAAAAAACCCAACTCTACACAACCAATTCATTCTTAGGCGAAAAATTTAGTCCTGATGGGAAAGCGATCGCTGTACAAAACCAGTCAGGAGTATTGCTATTAAATGCAGACTTAGACGACTTACTCAACCGTGCTTGTAATTGGGCGAGTGCTTATCTGAAAACTACTGAAAATGAAGATATAAAACATCTTTGCGATTAAGACCTTCCTCAAAAACCCTACTATATTCTTTAACTTCATAATTATTCGAGCGTATGGAAAACATAATAATTTCTCTACCCGACTCCCTGCGAGTCTACCTCGAAGAACAACTACAACTTGGTAGTTATAAAAATGCCAGTGAGTATTTTATGCTCCTAGTGCAGCAAGATCAACAACGCCAAACCAAGCAACGCTTAGAAACAAAGTTAATCCAAGGTATAGAGTCTGGTCCCGCCGAACCGATGACTGCACAAGACTGGGATGAAATTCGTCAAGCAGTGCGAGAAAGAAGTGTCAAGCGATCGTAAAAATAAAACTAAAGTATTTTTCTTAAAAAAGCGATCGCCAGTTTTGGCTATAATAAAAAATACACCTTTTTTCCTGTAAACCCATGAACAAAACCCAAACCGAACTACCCACAGACACTTGGATAACAGCAACTTGGGAAGAATATACCCAAATTATTGAAGACCCAAGTTACGAAAAAGCCAAAGTTTACTACCACAACGGAGGACTCAGAATCGAAATGTCACCATTAGGAAGCGATCATTCTAACGACCATATACTTGTCGTCGCAGCAATTACCCTCTTTACCGTCACGAAAAGCATCACCCTGACTGGTAAAGATAATTGCACTTACAGCAAAACAGGATGTCAAGCAACTCAACCCGATCTTTCCTATTACATTGGCGAAAATGCTGATGTTGTTCCTTGGGGAACTTCTATGGTTAACCTAGATATTTATCCTCCACCAAATCTAGTTATTGAAGTTGCCAATACTTCCCTTGCTGATGATAAAGGGGAAAAACGTTTGCTCTATGAAGCAATGAATGTAGCTGAATATTGGATAGTTGACGTACAGAAGGTAGAAATTATTGCCTTTGCTATTGCCAATGGAGGTAGTCAAAGAATTAACCAGTCTCAAGTTTTGCCAGGGTTAGCAATTTCTTTATTGCAAGAAGCACTGCAACGCAGTCGTCAAGAAAATCAAGCTCAAGTTTACACTTGGTTATTCAATCAGTTTCAGTCGTAGAATTTGCTAAGGTAGAGCGATCGCCTATTTTAGCTATAATAAAAAATACACCTTTTTTCCTGTAAACCCATGAACAAAACTCAAACACAATTACCCACAGACACTTGGATAACAGCAACTTGGGAAGAATATATCCAAATTATTGAAGACCCAAGTTACGAAAAAGCCAAAAGTTACTACAATCAAGGAAAACTCAGAATCGAAATGTCACCATTAGGATTCAAACACGGAAGAGACCATGCAGTTATCATCACAGCAATTAATGTATTTGCTGGTATCAAAAGCATTAACCTCACCTGTATAGATAATTGCACTTACCGCAAAACTGGACTTCGAGAAGCTCAACCAGACATTTCCTATTATATTGGAGAAAATGCAGATGTAATTCCTCCGGAAACATCTATTATTGAGCTAGATATTTATCCTCCACCAAACCTAGTTATAGAAGTTGCCAATACTTCCCTTGCTGATGATAAAGGGGAAAAACGCTTGTTGTATGAAGCAATGAATGTTGCTGAATATTGGATAATTGACGTGCAGAATGTGGAGGTTATTGCCTTTGCCATTGCCAATAGAGGTAGTCAAAGAATTAACCAATCTCAAGTTTTGCCTGGTTTAGCAATTTCTTTCTTAGAGGAAGTACTGCAACGCACTCGTCAAAAAAATCAAATCCCAATTTACACTTGGTTATTCAATCAGTTTCAATAGCAGGGAATAGGGAATAGGGAATAGGGGTGAAAAACATCTCTAAGATTCAAAGATTTATCATCCACATAAGTCAAACACCTATTCTTTTTTTACTTTAAGTATTGATTTCAATTATACCACAATTAGACCATTTCCTTCTTCCTTATTTAAAGATTAGATGATTTATGCTAATATACTTGAATCTGTTAGAGCGATTTAGAGTAGTAGCCAAAATTGGCTAACCTTGCTTTCTGTAAACTGAACTAGCAAAGACTAACTGCTTTTGCTCCACAAAACAAAAATAAAGTCAAAATATCTATTAGGAGGATAATGCATAGATGACCCAAGTGATACTAGGAGAAAATGAAGGAATTGAATCTGCATTACGTCGGTTTAAGCGACAAGTTTCTCAAGCTGGAATATTCCCAGATATGAAAAAACATCGCCACTTTGAGACCCCTATTGAAAAACGGAAGCGTAAAGCAATGGCTTTACAGAAACAAAGGAAAAGACGTTCCCGCTATTAATCTTTATTGCTTTATTGTAATTTGAATTTGTTGTCAATTAGTGTCTTTCTAAGTCTATAAGTCATTAAGAAGCTGTTAAGATAACTGTTGTTGAGACGCACCCAGGCGTCTCCCTGACACTACTAATACCATTTCTCAAAAACTTTTCTACACTTTGTTGAGCAGGGGAGTTGGGGAGTGGGTGAGCTGAGGAGTTGGGGAGAAGCAAACAAAAGAATAATTAACATGAACTGAGCTGAAATTAGTAAAAAAGTGATATTACTTGTGCTAATTAGTTAATAACTGAAGTACTGTCCTAAAGAAGTCAATACTTTTGGGAATTGGTATAACAACAAAAGAACTAAACATTAGCAATTCCTAATATTTGGTGAGGTACAAAGTTATGGTTTTTAGATAACAAGCAACAGCAAAGAAAAAAACAACTGTACCTCACCTATGGTGAAAAACTCTATATCTCAAAAATAATATTTATAAGTAACTATTTTCTGCTAAATTAATATTAATTTAATAACTGAATTTAACACTATATTTTGGGAGAGAAAAAAATGGCTGTAGAACAGCCGGAACTTATAGATATTTCCCCTTTTATTGACCACTCTTTATTAACAATTACCGCCACCCCAGAAGAAGTTTCAAAATTCTGTACGGACGCTGAAAAATTTAAGTTTCCTTCAGTTTGTGTATATCCTTACTACGTCAAACAAGTAGCCGAATTTCTCCATGGGAAACATCCAAAAGTTTGTACTGTGATTGGTTTTCCTCATGGTCAAACTACTGGTCAAGCTAAATTATATGAAGCTTCAGAAGCAGTAGAAAATGGCGCTTCAGAATTAGATGTGATGATTAATTTGAGTCACATCAAAACAGGCCAGACTAATGAATTACATCAGGAGATTGCGGAAATTTCAGAGGAAACTGGTAAAGCAGTCAAGGCCACTTTAGAGATGGCATTACTTACAGAAGCAGAGAAACGATTAGCGACAGAAGTTTTAATGGATTCTGGTGTGGCCTTTATTGTTACTAATACGGGATGGTATGGTGGAGCAACGGTGGCGGACGTGCAACTGCTTAAAGAAATGACCAAGACTAATGTGGGAATTAAAGCTGCTGGAGGAATTAAAACTTATGAGCAAGCAGTAGATCTAATTTCTGTGGGTGCTACTCGGTTAGGTACATCTCGTGGCCTAGAATTGCTCAAACAGCAAAAAGACCAATCGGAATTAAAATAAGACATGAAGGAAGGCAGAGGGCAAAAGGTAGAAAGCAGAAGGGAATATGATGAATAAGAGTGCAATAATTGATTTTATTTTTGACTATTGGAGATCTCTATAACTATTTAATTAAATATTATTGATATCCTGACTTTTGACTTCTAACTTATTCTTTACTTTTGACTTTTGACTTCTAACTTCTAACTTCTTCTTCACTTTTGACTTTTGACTTTTGACTTCTAACTTCTAACTTCTTCTTCACTTTTGACTTTTGACTTTTGACTTCTAAACTTCTTCTTCCTTCTTCCTTCTTCCCTCTTCCTTCTGAAAATATGTCCCGAACTTACAAAGCAACTGGAATAAATCTTAAAGCTATACCCATAGGCGAATCAGACCGTTTATTAACCATTTTGACTCCAGAATATGGTTTGATTCGAGTAGTAGCACCAGGAGTGAGGAAGCCAAAATCCAAATTGGGGGGCAGAAGTGAACTATTTGTCGTAAATCAATTATTAATTTCCCAGGGGCGATCGCTTGATAGAATAAATCAAGCAGAAACCATATTATCCTATGCGGGTCTTAGTCAAAACTTAGGAAAACTAGCAGCAGGTCAATACTTAGCAGAATTAGTTCTCCATCAAGCCTTGAGCGAACATCCCCAAGCAGAACTTTTCTATCTTCTCAGCGAACATTTGGAACGTATCGAAAAACTAAAAAATAAAACCGACCGCCTCTGGCATACCCAACTTATATCATATCTAGCTCATGGCATTTATCATCTATTAGCCATAGAAGGAATTGCCCCCCAAGTACAAATCTGTTGTATTACTGGACGTCCATTACAGCCAAACTTTAATCATCCTAATTGGCAAGTGGGATTTAGTATAGATTCAGGTGGAACCATTAAACTTGCCCATACTTCTGTGATTTCATCTTCACAGCAGCAAGTTAGGATAAATACTATGCTCAATGCCAATCAACTTTCACTATTTCAGCAGTTAGCTCAACCTCAGCTCAACGCTCAGGTAGAACTTACTTCTCATCAAGATTGGGTCATCGTTGAAAAACTTTTAAGAAAATATACTCAATATCATTTGGGTTACTCTATCCGCTCTGCGGCTCTTATCGATACTTATTTAGGATTTGCGTATGGAAATTCTTTTGGTATGGGTAGGAGTCAGGAGACAGGAGACAGGAGACAGGAGTTAGGGGAATGAGCGAGGAGGTAGGAGTAAGAATTGTAAGAGTGATTTTTCTGCCATAATCATCCCAAAATACTAGCTTTTTGAGTTTTTCAGACCAAAAACAGGCGCACTTTTTTTGACTAAAAAAGGCTGAAACCAATATCAGTCAATGCTTTGATATTTAATCAGCAAGCCCTATTTAGAATCTATATCTCCTTTAATAAAAAATGCAATTGTCTGATTCCGAGTTAAATACAACAGAAAAAGAACAAACACAACCAAAAGCAGACCCTATTTCGGCTGCATCCTTAGCAGACATAGAACCCGAACGTGGACTTTTGCCAGTACTGAAAAATGGTAAATTTTTAATCCTCTGGGGCGGTCAAGTATTTTCCCAACTTGCAGATAAAGTTTATCTGGTACTCACGATCGCTATTATTGCTAATCAATTCCAAGCAGCAGACCAAACTATAAGTAGATGGGTATCGGCAATTATGATTGCTTTTACTATTCCTGCGGTGCTATTTGGAGCTGGAGCTGGTGTCTATGTGGATAGGTGGCCGAAAAAGATAGTATTAGTGGCCACTAATTTACTAAGAGGAGGATTAGTTTTGATTCTGCCACTAATATTGTGGCTGTCTAACGATTTAAACCTGGGCAATTTACCTTTGGGATTTTGCTTAATGTTACTTTTAACTTTTCTAGTTTCTACCCTAACTCAATTTTTTGCCCCTGCTGAACAAGCGGTAATTCCTTTAATTGTAGAAAAGCGACATCTACTTTCGGCTAATTCTTTATATACAACTACTATGATGGCTTCTGTAATTATTGGTTTTGCAGTGGGAGACCCATTATTAGAATTGGCTGATAGTTTAGTAAGCAAAATTGGTGTAGGGGAAGCTATTGGTAAAGAGTTAGTTGTGGGAGGGAGTTATGCGATCGCTGGTTTATTACTAATTTTAATCAAAACTGGGGAACAGAAGGACTTAAGTGAAAAGGAACAACCTCATATTTTGGAAGACCTGGGAGATGGCCTAAATTATCTGAAAAATCATCTTCAAGTTCGTAATGCGATTATTCAACAAATCATTTTATTTTCTATTTTTGCAGCTTTGGCAGTATTAGCTGTACGTTTGGCAGAAATTATTCCTGGTATGGAGGCTGAAGAATTTGGATTTTTATTAGCTGCTGCTGGCATAGGTATGGCTATAGGTGCTGGAATAGTTGGTCAACTTGGGCATTGGTTATCTCACTTCCAACTCAGTCTCATTGGATCTATAGGAATGGCAAGTTCTTTAGTTGGTTTGTCGATATTTAACCAACAGTTGTGGGTGAGTATGGGTTTGATTGGTATTTTGGGAATGTTTGGTGCAATAGTGGGAGTGCCGATGCAAACTACTGTTCAAGCTGAAACTCCTGAAGAAATGCGGGGTAAGGTATTTGGTCTCCAGAATAATGCGGTTAATATTGCTCTTAGTTTACCTTTGGCTTTAGCGGGAGTTGCAGAAACTTTTTTGGGTTTATCGACAGTTCTTCTTGGTTTGGCAGGGGTGGCAATATTAGCAGGGATTTTCTTCAGTTTCTTTTCTATACCGAATTTTGAGGAGACAGGAGACAGGAGACAGGAGACAGGAGACAGGAGACAGGAGACAGGAGACAGGAGACAGGAGACAGGAGACAGGAGACAGGAGACAGGAGGCAGGAGACAGGAGGCAGGAGACAGGAGACATGGGAATGAGCGAGGAGGTAGAATTCAACAATGAATAATGAATAATGAATAATTACCTCTCCTTGAAAAGAAGAGGATTGACAAAGAGATGAAAATTTTTCTTTATTATCCCCTTAAAAGGGGAGGCACATACCCACAATTTTTCGGTAAGAATTGTCTCAGAATTGTTCTGCCCAACTATGCGCCTAAAATACGCTCCTTTTTGAGTATGAAGAGCTGAAACAGGCGCACTTTTTTTGACCCAAAAAAGGCTAAAGTCTTTATGTATCAATGCTTTTAGATTTAATCAGCAAGCCCTATCTAGCCGATTAAGATTTGGGGTGTAGGCAGGGCTAATACCATTTCTCAAAAATTTTTCTACTGGGTACTACTTGTTAAATAGAGCCCATAGGAAATTATAAATGCATCTAATTTCAATTAGACATCTCCGTCGCGATCTAGCACCACATCAGCATGATGTTCAAAAGCAAGTCAATGCTTGGTACGCAACTGTTAAAAGTGCTAAGTGGAAAAATTTAGAAGAAGTTCGCAGAATTTATCGAGATGCTGAAGCTGTAGGAAATTTTACGGTTTTTAATATTAAAGGAAATAGTTACCGTTTGATTGTTGGAATTAATTACGAAAATCAAACTATGTACTATAAATACTTTTTAACCCATGCTGAATACGACAAGAATAAATGGAAAGATGACCCTTACTTTTGACCAAACATATTATCGCGATTTACTAATCAAATTTACTCCAAAAGTTATAGAAACAGAACTAGAATACGAAGCATATTTGGAAGTATTAGAAGAGTTGACTTTTGCTAAAAATCTCACCCAGGAGGAAAAAGCTCTATATAAATTGTTAGTTTTGTTAATAGAAAACTATGAAACTGAAAATTATCCGATGACACCGGTAGAGCCTTACGAAATTTTACAGCATTTAATAGTAGCAAGCGGAATTAGTCAACAAGATTTAGTGGGAATTATTGGTTCTGATGAGGTAGTTTCTCAGCTTATGGATGGTAAACTTTCTTTGAATAACTGGCAGTCAAAAGCTCTAGCAGATTATTTCCAAATCTCTCCAACTATTTTTCAATTGTAGGTCTTAGTTAATGGATAAAGTTGATTTCGATAGATTCTCCTAGATACCATATAATTGCAAATACGTCAAACGAGCGTATAGGTAACTTGAAAAAATTAGTTCGTCATCCTTAAATCAATATGAGGCGATCGCCTGTCTAAGCAACTAAATCATAAGTGTTTCAGGCTGTAAAATATTTTTAGGTAATAAAAACCCTTGGATTATTGTTCATTTATACTATCACGGAAAGGCTGAAACTATTGAAACTATGTTGGCGATTTCAGGAAATTTTTCCTATTTTTTGTCAGAGATTGATGACAAAGTTGAAAATTTTAAAATCAGAAGTTCAGATTGATAATTAAAACTTTTCACAAGTAGCGATCGCTGAAGTCAGGAATGAGGATTAAATGAAATACAGAGAGAAAAAAGCAAACATTAAGTATACCGACTTCTGACTTTTAATGCCTGACTTATGACTAATAACTAGCTTATCTAACTTTTTAGATAGCAAGTGGTATTATTTACAAACTGAGGCGTTTTTGTCTATAGCAATTCTAAATAGGTTGCGGGTAATCAAAAAGTAAATAAAAAAATTAAAACTCTTACCTGTTCCCTGTTCCCTGTTCCCTAAAAAGCAGTAAGATTTTTGAGACGAATAAAATAGGATTGCTATATCAATGATAAAATCTCTCAAAAATAATATCTGCCTATTCATCTGAATGCATATTGCTTGGCTTGGAAAAAAATATCCTTTTTGTGGCAACGTTACCTACTCTAGAGAAATAACCAATGCTCTATTAGACCGGGGCTATCAGGTTAGCTTTCTTCATTTTGCTACTGAAGATAATGAACCTGATAAATGGCCAAGATTTCATGAAGTGTCTCTACCTTGTATCTACAAATCTCAGGGTTACACCATACCTAGTCTTAAATCTAGCAAAGTTTTGAGTGAGGCTTTACAGAAACTCAAGCCTGATATTGTTCATGCTTCTTTAACTCTTTCTCCTCTTGATTTCTTACTGCCTGAAATTTGCGAAGAGCTAAATATTCCTTTAGTTGCTACTTTTCATGCCCAGTTTGATAGTAAACCGCGCAATATAAAATCGGGGACTCAATTTTTGGCTTATCAGTTATATGCTCCTTTTTTGGCACATTATGACCGAGTTATTATTTTTTCTGAAATACAGAGAGATTTTTTGGTGAAATTAGGAGTCCCTAGTCAAAAGGTAGCAGTAATTCCTAATGGGGTTGATATAGATAAATATTCTCCTGGTATGTCTAGTCTCAAGGCTGAGTTAAATGCTCAACGTATATTCCTATATTTAGGTCGTATTTCCACAGCTAAGAATGTTGAATCTCTACTTAAGGCTTGGAAACATTCTGATATGGGAAATGGTAGCCATTTGATTATTGTTGGTGATGGACCATTAGCTGCTTCTTTGCAAATGTTTTATAGCGATGTGAAGGGAGTTAGTTGGTTTGGATATGTGAGTGATGAACAACGACGGATAGAAATTTTTCGTGGTGCGGATGTGTTTATTTTACCTTCTTTGGTTGAGGGTTTGTCTTTGGCTTTGTTGGAAGCAATGTCTTGTGGTTTGGCTTGTTTGGCGACGGATGCGGGTGCTGATGGTGAGGTGTTGGAGAATGGTGCGGGTATAATTTTAAATACTCATAATGTTACTACTCAGTTGCAAACTTTATTGCCTTTGTTTAAGGATCATCCTGAGTTAACTAGTATTTTGGGTCAAAAAGCGCGTCGGAGAGTTTTAGAACGTTATACTTTGAGTGGAAATATTGCTCAATTGGAAATGCTTTATGGCGAAGTTTTGCGAGAGAGAAATCTAAAGTTAAGTAGTTTTATTTAGACCCACATTCCAGACTATTCATAACAAGTATCAATACTTGCTAAAACCTTAACAAATATCGATCCAATCTCTTGAGAAATCCAGGATTTAAAAAGTCTATTATTAGCCGTGGATTTTTCATTTTTCTGTCTTAAATAAACGTCGAGTAGAACTGCTTATATCTCTAAAGTATTTCAAGGTAATATTATTATCAAGAAAAAATTTAATTATTTCATTACTACCAACATTTTTTGAGGTGTTGATAATATATTGATTGTGAGCAACCATTTCAATCTGAGTATATGATATTTCTTCAAGTAAATCCATTAATTCATTTTTTGATAGGTTACAACTTAATTCAAAGGCATTTTCTTCCCTATCTTCACCAAAATTTTTTAATTTACCATTGTAAACTACAGAACCCTCTTTGATAAAAATAATATTATCAGTGACATTTTCAACTTCATGTAAATGTTGTGAACTCAAAAGTATAGTTTTGGGATGAGCAAAAGAATCAGCTAAATATCTTAAATCCTGTAAGAATAGTAACTGAGTATTAACATCAAGATTTGCTAAAGGTTCATCTAATATTAAAAGTTGAGGATTACAGACTAATGCTTTAGCTAATGCAAATCGCATTTTAAAACCACCAGAAATCTCATTCCAACTTGCATTTTTATACTTATCTAAACCAAGTCGCCAGAGAATAAAATCAACTTCATCTTCATTTTCTTTTCTTCTAATACCATGAATAGCTGCTGCAAAATGCAGATTATCAACTAGGGTTCCTGTCCATTGTGGCAACTCTTGAGGAACGTATGCTATTTGTTGTTTGATTTTGTACCAAGATTTATCTTTTGATTTTGTCAAACCTGGATATTTAATAATACCGCTGGTTTGGTGTAACTCACCAGCAATTATTCTTAATAAAGTCGTTTTTCCATTACCATTTTCACCAACAAGAGAGGTTATTTCACCAAATTTTAATTCTAATCCCGATACAGATAACTGGAAGTCTGTTAATCTACCTGAATATTTTTTGGTGATATTTATTATATTAGCTACTACATTAATATTAGAGCTTTTAATACTTGATTTTTTTTGCTTTTTCCATGATTCCTTTATTTGTTCGTATGAAGTTTTTGGTATATTTTTTTCGGTATTTTCTTGGTCTAGATGTTTTTTATTAACATTGGTAGTATTATCTTTTGAATTAGATTTGGAAGGAGACTTATTGTTATTTTCTTGTGGAGGAACAACTGTGGGTATTGGTGAGTAATCTTTTCTATATTCTTCAACTATTAAATCAACAAATTCTAAAACAGAAAAAGTTAAACCTGAAAATTTTTCCCTGATAGTTTCTTCTGAAGAACTAGACTTTCGTTTATCTTCTCTCAGTTTAGTATAGCGACGCTGAAAATCAATTGCTTCATATTTACGTTTTTTATAAACTGCAAAATCATCAGCAAAATCCATTACTCTTTTAGTAGCTAAATCAAGCTGATTATCTTGAATAAGCTTTTTTATTTCTTGCTGAAAGTCTTCAGGTTGTCGATTTAGTTTTTCTGATTCTGCTGGCATTACTTGCATCCTAAGTTGGTCTAAATTAAATATTAACACCAACCATTTTCTGCCTAGTTCAATACATAACCATATACAGTTTCTATCTCTGTTTCTGTTAAACAGTCTTTGTAAGCTTACATATTATTTTTCCCATTCTTAACCAAGTAAGCGATCACCTTCACAAAATCTAGTTTATTTTTTTCTAAAGTCTCTATTTTGAAATTTTTTCCCATCTAACAATATTACCTCCATTAGCATGACAACCTACACAA
The DNA here is from genome assembly GCF_010672695.1 of Okeania sp. SIO1H4. NCBI lineage: Bacteria > Bacillati > Cyanobacteriota > Cyanophyceae > Oscillatoriales > Microcoleaceae > Okeania > Okeania sp. SIO1H4. Next base: position 72,321 of record NZ_JAAHGB010000012.1, on the reverse strand, counting down.
TGAATCTGAAAAAGTTCCACACCTTCTGTCATTTCTGCACCTAATTCATTAGGTATTTTCGTAACATGGAAAAACATAAATATTAATAAACAGGACTTACGCAAAAATCAGGTTTAGCAACTAAATTTCGTGCTTTAAAAAACAATAATTAGGGCAATAAACCCGGTTTCTTGTTTGGGTGCGTAAGTCCTGTTACATTTATTGATGCTCATCTACTTGGTAACTCGATAGGAGCCATCCTAAGTATGGGGCAAAAAGTCTCTTCCTTTCTGATTTTAGTATTAATGCTTTTTGTCTTAGCATCATCAGAAATTTTAATACCAATCAACTTTTAATTATTGTCGCTTAACTTAAAAAAACTAATGAAAAGAATTACTATGCTTAATTAAACTCATAAATTCTTGACGAGTTTTCACATCATCAGCAAAAACACCACGCATAGCGCTAGTAGTTGTCCAAGAACCTGGTTTTTGTACTCCACGCATGACCATACACATATGAGTTGCTTCAACAACTACAGCAACACCTAAAGGCTGAAGTAATCCTTGAAGTGCATCAGCTATTTGTGCTGTTAGACGTTCTTGTACCTGTAAACGTCGGGCATACATTTCACAAATTCGAGCAATTTTTGATAGTCCAATTACTTTTCCATTAGGAATATATGCTACATGAGCGCGACCAAGAATAGGCAAAATATGATGCTCGCAAGAGCTAAAAAGATCGATATCTCGAACTAAAACCATCTCTGAGATATCTTCATTAAAAACAGCTCCATTCAACAATTCATCTAGAGATTGATGATAACCTGAAGTGAGAAATTTTAGGGCTTTTACAACTCGTTTGGGAGTATCTAATAATCCTTCTCGGTCTGGATTTTCTCCTAATCCTATTAATAAAGTTCTCACCGCTTGAACCATTTCAGCTTCTGTAACAGGAGGCTGAGATTTTGTTTTCAATTCATCGGTAGAAACAAATTCTGGAGCTGTTGATAAAGTCATAGTTTGAAAGTTTGAAGGTTAATATTTTTTGGAACGTTTTAGCAGATATTTTCCAACATAAATTTCAGATTAGTTATGAGGATTATTATCTGTATTTCTCTGATAATCACCGTTCTTAATGTATCACATAGTTAGACAGTTTGTTAAATCTTGTTGAATCATTAATGGATTCAAATTTCGTCCAATCAATACTAACTGATTTGTCGGAGTGGTTGACCATTCCTCTACTTGCATATCATAGCGTTTGCCGCTCAATTGAAATATATGTTTTGATTCACTTTCTTTGAACCAAAGAATTCCTTTTGCTCTAAATATATTATCTGGTAATTCATCTAGAAAATTATGTTGAAATTTGAGGGCAGAAAAAGGTCTTTTACTTTGGAATGAAATAGATGTAAAACCATCATTTATTAGATGATTTTTAGGAATTTTTTGTAGTTCATGCTGATTATTATTCTCTTCTAGAGAATAAGGTTGAAGCTTGGATAGATTTACATCTAAAATTAAGTATAATGGTATCTTACTGTACTCACTTCTCAAAACCCTAGCTCCATTATTTACAGTTTTAATATAAGACTCTAAATAATCTACTCGATCTCGGGAGACTAAATCTGTTTTATTGAGTAAAATAATATCCCCATAAGCAATCTGTTTAAAAGCTGCCTCGCTATCAAAATGGTCTGGTGTAAAATTTTCACAATCTACTAAAGTTAGTACAGAATCTAAGTGAGTTAAATCTTTTAACTCTGTACTCAAAAAAGTTAACATAATTGGAAAGGGGTCTGCTAAACCAGTGGTTTCTATAATTAGATAATCAATTTTTTCATCCCGTTCTAAAATTTCGTAGACTGTATCTACTAATCCTTCGTTGATAGTACAACAAATACAACCATTGCTAAGTTCTACCATATTTTCATTAATATCTACTAATAACTGACTATCTATATTAATGTCCCCAAACTCATTAACTAATATTGCAACTTTTAAGTTGTGCTTATTATGCAAAATTTGATTTATTAAGGTTGTTTTACCACTGCCTAAAAATCCAGTTACTATTGTTATTGGCATCCCTCTTTTAGGAATATCTAATTGTAGTGAATTATTCATTATGGCTAAATTCATTGACGAAAACAGCTACTCTTAAATCTTGTTGATTTTGAAGAATACGATTGAGAAAGGTTGTTTTGTCATTAACAAGAAAACCAGTCATTTCAGTTATCAGTTATCAGTACCTCTGGTTGTTTGCGCAGCATTCCGTAGAAAAGCATTGTTAATATGGGTTGCTGACTAGCTGGAAAATTGCTATTTCTAGTTGACTTAAGAGATTCTTTGAGCTGATTTGCTTCAATATGTGGATATTTTACTTTTGGGGTCTCTATGATAATCATGATCATAATCAAAATTTGACATCTAGTCAATGGTCAATGGAGATTCGGGAAAATTTTCATTAATAGAGTGACAAACGCCTCAATCTTATTTTTGAATGGGCATTGATAATTGGTGGGATAATCGTGATGTCCATTGACATAGTTTGTTTAAAAACTTGGGAAATATCTATATTTTTCTTTTTTTCAAATCTTCTTCCTTACGCGTAAATTTTGACAAAGATTCTTGGCTATACTTATCCACATATTGGTAAGAATAAAGCAACAGTAAGTCATATACACCATAATAGACATCTCCAATAATCAAAAATAAAATTAATTATTGTACATTAATCATCAATTATTTCTCCCTACTCTCTACTTCCTCTTTTCTGGAGATGTGTAATGTTTAAATATTAGCTCTTATAGCTATATTTACTAATGCCAACCATTTTCTGCCTGCTTCAATACATAATCTGATACAGTTTCTATCTCTGTTTCTGTTAAACGGTCTTTGTAAGCAGACATATTATTTTTTCCATTCTTAACTAAGTAAGCGATCGCCTCAACAGAATCTAGTTTATTTCTTTTCAAAGTTCTGATTTTTAAGTTTTTCCACCATCTAACTATATTGCCTCCTCCAGCATGACATCCAGCACAATTAATTTGAAAAATTTCTGCTCCTTTCGCTGTTTCTGCTGCTAATGCAGGAGGTATTTCTATAAAGTTTATCAATGTGAATATTAATAAGCAAACTGTAATTATTTTTTTCACTTTTTTTCTCCTTAATTAATGAAAACTAATACAATAAAAAATCACCAAAAATTAACTTCATCAAATAATTTATGCCATTCTTTAACAGCAAAAATTGGTACGACTAATTCTGCTGATTTTTCACCTTGCAAAGGTATATTTATTCGCAGTGGAGCATCATAATTTAAGTGTTTCATTACTTCCAAAAAGTCATATTCTCCAACATTAGCAGGAAAAGAAGAATCAACCAAAATATCCTCTGCATTCCAGATATTACCAGTGCCAGTAGTAATTTGCAATTTTTGGGGATGAGCTAGTTCAATTATTCCAGGAAATCCTACCAATCGTAAGTTTAAAGTTATTAGTTTGCCAGATTTGATCCTTTTATATAGTACAGTTTGCCATGCTCTATCTGAAAGGTCTCGCAAACTTTGCCGAGAACGATACATGATTTGTGTAGAAGATTCGGGGTAAGTATGAATAGAAGCTAAAGCTGGTTGAGAATTACCAATAATCAAAAACAAGGATAATATGACTGTAAAAATCCAACGAAAATTAATCATACTTTTATAGCATTAGGGAATAGGAAATAGGGAATAGTAAACTGTTAAAGGGTTTTATGGTTAGGAGAAGTCAGTTGTGCAGCATTTGATTAACAATATGATTAACCTCAAATCTTCAAAAATTAGCTTCATAACATTAATAGTCAGCAGCTTTCAAAATATACTAACTATCATTAAAAGCTGTTAATTAAATGTAGTTTAATTATTGCTATGCTGATTAAATATAAAAGCACTGACAGGTAAAGGTTTTAGATTTTTTACAGCGAAAAAAAGTGCAACTTTTGAAGATTGAGCAACCAAAAAGTTAGGATAAAAGGCAGAATAATTGCAGAAAAATCAAGGGAGAAAATATCCGACTATCTACTATAAATTCCCCATTTATCCTGACTTATGACTCCTGCTCCTGACTCCTAGCTCATACCAAAAGATTTATTCAGCAAACCCTAATTAGCTAATACTCTCTGTTCTAATTGTAGTTCAAAACGTTCTCCAGGTTGAGCCTCTATTACTTTTGTATCCAGATTATTTTTGGTTAACTGAAGTTGTGTTTCTTCCACACTACCCTCTGCTTTGAGTAAAGATATTAATAATCCTTGAAAATCTATATCGCCCCCTGCTGCTGTAGGTAACATGACTTGGGGTTTCAACCATTGAGCTACTTGTAAAGCACTTTCATTTCCTTTAATTATCGGCCCGACTAACGGTAAATTCAAATTTATAATAGGGGTGATGACCACATTTATAGGAGCAAATTCTTTGATTTTTTCAGAATGGCTGCCATGTGGTTCATAGTAGATTGTATTGTCAGTGCTTAGGTCTTTAAAAATGTAACCGTTTTCTACTAAAGTTGGGCCAACGAGTGAACCAGGAACTGCTCTAATTTCAATACTATTATCAAAAGAATATGTCTCACCATGGGCAAGTGTGACTATTTGAGAATAGCCCAACTCTTGTACTACTTTTGCTGCAGTGGGAGAGGCGACTACAGGAATATTTTTGTTTAACTGTTTTAGGGTCTGAGGGTGAGCATGGTCTTCTAAACCTTGAGACAATACAATTAAATCTATATTTTCTGGTATGGCACGGGGAGTACGCCTCTCTCCTTTGAATAACCAAGGTAGATTACCGAAAACTAGGGGGCCAACTAACCAAGGGTCCAGCAGGAGTTGTTTGCCTCCAATTTCAATTAACCAGGAATTACTATCTAACCAAGTCAGATGCATAATATTTATAAAATTAAATTATCTTTCAATCATTATTGTAACAATTTATTACAATTGATGGGATATTGTCCATCGGCCATCAGTTGCTTAGGGTTAAGAGGCGATCGCAGATAGCTGAGTAGAGGAAATTAATAATAGACATTTCCAGAAAAGAGGGAACAGGGAACAGTGGTGCGACCCCGGGTCGGCGGCAGATGCACCTGGTAGCGGACAAAGAGAGGTAACAGGGATAAATAATTGACAATTTATAGATAAGAATTGCTTTGATTTTGGATTTTTACCAGATGTCTAATATGTTCGATAGTATTACTGTGTCTAGTTTAATTAAATTTGCTGGGTAAACAGTGTGAGAATTTTGCTCGCAAATATCTGATATCAAGTCCGGCAGGATCAGTATTATAAAGTTCAGGGAAGAAAGAAGACTTTAGTTATCTGGGAGAGAAGGAAGAAGATTTGAAAAAAAGAAAAAGTAGATATTTCCCAAGTTTTTATACAAACAATACCAACGCACATGATATTACTTCTTAAATCTAGCTGTGATTAACTTTGAAAAAAATATCCTAAAAGTTTCTTACCAAGGTAAAATTTTGTGTTTTTTTTCAAGGTCTTTTACTGGTGGGGATTGAGTATTAATATTCATTAACTTCAGATCAGGACTATTGATATAATGCCACTTAGATATAACAAAAAAAGTGAATTTATATTTCCGATAACTTTCGTAAAAAACCTGCTTATATAAAAGTTATAGATAGCAGTAATCTTGAGAGATAGGGGAAGAATATATAGTAACTGCTATGATTACTCTTGACTTATGGAATATTTAAAACAATGGAATATCAATACTCAACCTTATTCCTTCTCTCCTAGATAAGTAAAGCTTTCTTCTTTCTTGACTTCTGCTATATATTCCATAAATAACCAAATTCGATCGGTAAATTTAGGGAGTTTAAATCATTTTGTACATAACCATTGGAGGAGAAAAAATTTTCTGAGTTCTGAATTTAGCTTTGAGAATCTGCTTCAGAATTATATTTTACTTTTTCCCAGATAATAGTAGCTAGGAAACATAACATCATTAAGTAAAGTGGTACGCTTATCATCATCTATACTCCTAATTTTTATTCTAGTTCGTGTGTTTTTTATTGTTTGGGAATCAATTATATCTTCATTTTTTCTAGGAAACTTATTAACCATTTCCTATAAAAACCAAAAAGACCCCTAAGATTAATTATGACATAGTTTGCTTTTGTTGTCATCCCAACAGGAAAAATTGGTATTTACTGGAGAGAAATTTATTAATAACACACAGAAGCAAAATAGAGATATATTGAGTCAATATTTAAGTGGTGTATACTTATCAGTAATTACACTTTATTAGTAGTTATTTTCAGCTACTTAAAAATAACTTCAATATAAGAATTAGGATTTTCAGCAACCCAACCAAAAGGAGAATTATATCTAATTTCAAAATGAAGATGAGCTTCCTCAAAATCAGGTTTTCCTGTCTGACCAACTGTACCTAAAAGTTCTGCCTGTGCTATTTTTTGACCAGTTTTAACATTAATAGAATCTAAATGGGCATAACGAGTTTGCTTGCCAGCAGCGTGGTTAATTACTACTAAATTGCCATAATTACCTTGTTTGCCAGCAAATGCCACTATCCCTTCTCCTACAGAAAAAACTGATGTACCACTATTAGCAATTAAGTCTAAACCACTATGAAAAACTACTTGATTTTTAATCGGATGTAGTAACCAACCATAACCTAAAATAACCCTAGTTTCAAAAGGTAAAGGATAACCTTTTAATGAAGAAATTTGTGGGGGTGTTTTTCGCCCTGGAGACCAATTTACTCCTGGTAAAAAAACCACTTCTGGTGTCTGTTGTTCTGGTGTTTGTGGACAACCATTAACTTCATATAATGCGTCAGCACGGATATTATAATTTTCTGCAACATTTTTCCAAGTTGTGCCAGTAGGTACTTTCACAGCGATACCATTATAGGGAGGAATAATTATCTCAGTACCTACGGTTGGCGGACTTTTCTGTAGTACTCGATTAAATGCTAACAGGGTAGGAGGAATGAGGTTGTATTTTTGAGCAATAGTTTCAATGGTTTCTCCAGTGGTAATTGTATGACGTTGGAGGCGAGATAAAGCTGGTGGGGGACAAACTTCTTTTGCTTCTTCTGAAATGGAAGGAGCAGGAATTTTCATAGGTTGAGATTGAGCATTTGCCTGCATTAATAAAAGTGGATTAATAAACCACAATAATGTAGTAAAAAGGTAAAGGTAGGATTGAGAAGTCATAAGCAGTACAAATTGGAAAAAAATAGTTACCAGTTTGATATTAGCCTTTGATTAGAGATTTTTTCCCCTAGACAATTTTTGTCTGAGGAAGAAACGTTGAAATTTTCTAGAGCTAGAGTGAGATGATGAGTAATATCATTTCTCAAAAACTTTTCAACTTGGCTATTGAGTAGGGGAGTGGGGGAGTAGTAAACATAGGCAATACGCAACAGCATAGATCCCAAATAGACATCTGGTGATCATCAAAAATCGGCGTTGGTAAAGCGCGTGTATGATATTAATCTTAATTCTTTAGGAGTCAACCCACCCGCGTGCACCTCCCAGGAGGGGAAGTCAGAACTCAGTCCTCAGGAGGGAAGAAAGAAGAAGAAACCCTGAGTAGAAGGAGAAAGTTTTTTGGTCGCGTAAAGGTAACGGAGTTCTATCGCCCTCTTATCCGGACATGGTATCATACCTCAAATTACCAACGCCCAAAAATTCAATCAATGATCGCGCAAAAATCATCAATTCTTTCCCCCTGCTCCCTAGCTCCCTCTTTTCCGCAGAGGTCTAATAGGTTCTATAGCAAATATTGAGTTATTTAGGATTTATTGCGATCGTGAATCAAATACAGGAAAAAGTTTTTTCCGCTGTTCCCTCACAGGAATCAGCATTCTCATAGGGTTTTGCTAATTTATATCAAATCCGCTCGGGTTCGGTATAAAAAAAATTTTCATCTTCATCCAAGAGTAAATGTTTCGCGCATTCTCTTCCCTCCTGAGGAGGTCTTCCTGAGGAGGTTCTCCTAGATTAACTATCTAATTACACCGATGCTACCGGATTTGATATTACATCTGTCGTGCGCTCACGGTCGCACTGCTGTTCCCATATCTGGTGTTCCCTGTTCCCTGCTATAAAATTTTTAGGCGTTGCTGATTTGAGGTATGATATCTTGTCCGGATAAGAGGGCGAGCAAAAAACTTTCTCCTTTTACTCGGGGTTTCTTATTCTTTCTTCCTTCCTGAGGACTGACTCCTGACTCCTGACTCCTAAAGAATTAAAATTAATACCATACACGTGCTTCAGCAACGCCAATTTTTATTTTTGTGCAATAACTCCTACTGTTGCGTGATAAATTGCTTGCGTATTAGGGTCTTCTGCAAACAAACAATAGTTGTCAACGTCAGAGTAGCTTGCTTTACCAGTTGCAATATATTTTTCTGTAAGCTGCATTGCAGACATTTTCATCATTTTGGCTATTCCCGATCGCCCTGGAGAAACAGGAGCATCATTTTCTACGGATAACTTTTGCCAATCATACTTTTGCAATATCTCTGGTAACTTCGCTCCTAAAGCATAATCTGTTCCTCTATCTGCAAACATTTTCTCAATAGCAAGATTGACTTGGTCTACTGACTGACACATTTGACTATCTCCCGCAATAGCTTTAGCTGCAGAAAAATCTGGTTCTTCAATGACTAACCATCCACCAGGTTTGAGCAAATCTACCATTTTTGATAAGGCAAGTTGAAAGTCTCGAATATGGATGAGAAGACAACGTGCATGAATTAAGTCAAAAGATTGACTTTCCAGTGCAAGACGGCAAAAGTCTGCTTCTAAAACTTCAATATTAGATGATTGAATTTTTGCTAAAAAACGAGTATCTAGGTCAACGGCAACAACCTTTCCACTATCTCCAATAACTGTTGCGAGCCATTTAGCGATCGCTCCTGCTCCTGCTCCTACTTCCAGACATTGCCATTTTTCTGTGATTCCAGTTGTTAAAATTCGTTCACGAGTTTTTGGGTCAAAAATTTGTTCGATCGCCTGCAGTCTTTCTAATTCTTTGAGATTTTGAGTATTGCTAAAAATATAGTCTGTAGACCTTGACATCTATAAAAATATCCCCCTTCTATTGTTGGCTAATTACTTATATTTCCAACAACATAAGAGGGTATGCAATTTAAGATGTTCAAAAATTTAGAATTATTTAACATTTGTATTTATAATTACAGCACTTTTGAGGAAGCGTGAGGTACAGTTGTAAGGCTATTCTTATATTTCCTGTTCCCTGTTCCCTGTTCCCTGTTCCCTGTTCCCTAAAGGAATAAAACTTTGTACCTCCGAGACTCGAAAACTGCTGTAAAATGATTGATACAATTTTGGTTGTCCAAGGGCCAGAACTAAAATCTGTGAAGCGCGGCCTTACCCCTGAGTTATCTCAGCCTAAATTATTGTCTTTGCCCATAGGTGCTGCATCTGTTACTCGTTATTTGAATAACTGGCAAAAAAGACAAGATTTTTCCTCCCATCAACCCTCTACAATATTGGTTATGGGATTGTGTGGTAGTTTATCTAGTCAATATCAACCTGGAGATGTGGTTATTTATAATGAGTGTGTTGAATATATTGAAGAAGGAAGAAGGAAGAAGGAAGAGGGAAGAAGGAAGAAGTGGATGGGGACTCAAACTCCAATCAAGTGTAAACACCATGTAGACGGCAGGGTATTAAACCCAAAATCAAAAGATTATTCTCAGTTACTCCGGCAAAAGTGCGATAGTGTTTTAACAGCTAAGTTGCAAACACATTTAAAAGGAAAAGCTTCTTTAGTAACGGGTTTAACTAGCGATCGCTTCATCTACAAAGCAGCGGAAAAACAACTATTGGGAAAAAATACTGATGCAGAAGTGGTAGATATGGAAGGTTTTGCAATTCTAAATTTCTTTGCTCATTTACCTGTCTCCGTAGCGATGGTGAGAGTGGTCAGCGATGACTGTTACCATGACCTTCCCAATATCTCTTCTGCTCTGACATCATCTGGAAGTTTGCAACCTTTAGCATTGGCAAACACTATGTTTCGCCAACCACTGCCTGCTTTCCAACTTATTCGAGGTAGTATTCAAGGATTAAAAGTATTGCAGGAGGTTACAAGTTGTCTTTTTAGTGATTAAAAATAATTAGGCAATTATTCTGGGACCATCCTATTTTCTGTTCTTTTTCAAACTGATTTAGTAGTCGTGTTATAGTAACGCGACTTGTACCAATAATTTCAGCTAATTCTTGATGAGTTAACCTCATATCCAATATTTTTCCCTCTGGCAGTTGATTACCAAATCTATCGGTCAACCATTTTAATAATCTCAACAGTCGTAATTTAATTTTTCTAGAATGAATAATTCTTAGTAACTCTTGAGTTTTTTGAATGTGAGAAAGCATTACTTCTTGAGTATAGAAATAACCCCTTGGTAAGATACTTGCTTCTACAATAGTTAAACATTCAACTTGATAAGGATAAGATGGAAATAGAGGTTGACCAACGATGTCTCCTGTACCCCAAAATCCTAAAGTGATCGTATTTTCTTCTTCATTTTTGGTAAGAGTGCGAACCACCCCAGCATCTATTCGCCATAATAATATATCTGTTAATGGTATTAATTGGCGACGTTTAAATTGATGCTGCTTCAGTTTTTGAGGTTTAGTAATTACTGAATTTAAGCTCATAATTATTCTCCTATTTATTTGTGCTGAAAATTCCCGGATTTGACTAAGCAAAATTTGCTGTTAAATTTCTCAAAACAAAGAGTAATATAAAATCAGGTTATACATTAATCGCAAAATTACTTCATTTTATAGCGCGTAGCACTAGGGAATAGGGAGCAGGGAATAGCTAGCTGTAAAAGGTTTTTTCCTGCGGAATCCGTCAGGAAACAGGATTGAAAAATGTCTTAGTAAACATAATTTTGAATTCTCCTTCTAAGATAATTAAGTTAATAACTAATAACTGATATCATGTCCGTTTGTATAGTTTGTGTAAACCCAAGCATGAATATATGAATATATATAGGAAATTTAAGTTTTTTCTTGCTCTTAACTTAAGTCTTCCTTCCTCTTCCCTCTTCCTTCTTCCCTCTACCCTCTTCCTTACCTTAGCTATACAATACCGATGCTACCGGACATGATATGATAGCTGAATGCTGACTAATATTGTGAATTAGATTTACATTGTTGTAAGATTGGTTTTGCTAGATAATTATTTGGTTCATAATCACTACAATTTAGAGCTGTTTCGGTAAGAGCATTATAAGGATGTACGGTACATTTCAAACGATAATCTCCTGTAAAAAATATACAGCGACTACAAGGAATTTGATGCAGTCGTCTAACATAACTTATTCCTTGCTGAAAGGTCAAACAAAAATTCCGCAAACCTATAGTAATTAATGATAGAAGACCCATCATAAAAATGATACGACCTAGCTCTTGAAGTAGATATTCTGGAATCAAATTAATCATAGTTTTAACTCTATTCTGAATTAATAATTTGGGAAAAATTACTAATTATATTTAGTCGTATATAGTAATTATCATACTTGTGAGGTACACAATTCTGGGTTTTAGGCAACAGGCAACAGGCAACAGGGAAATACAAAGAAAAAAGATAACTGTACCTCGCTAACCTGAGAAACGCTATAACTAGGAAAATTTTAAGAGATTGCTAACTATTTACTTACGGTTTTTTCAAAAGAAATAAAACACTTATTTTTCTGAAAAATAAGCCAATAATTAGCAATAATAATTTTCTGCCTAGTTACTTTACGAATATCAAATTTTACTCGCTATTACTTCCTGAGTTATATCCGATAAAACCAGTGCATTATTCTGCCAAAATTCTAGCAGTGCTTGTGCTACATTTAGAGGATAAAAATGATGGAAAAAATAACCACCTTCAGGACATTCCCAAATCCGGTCTCCGGGTTTTAAAAATGGTTGCCATCCTCCAATTAAATTAGGATCGATAATCGGATCGTCATTGCCACCACATACCATTAAAGGTACAGGAACTCCTCTAGGAACCATACTTTGGCGTTTTAACAATGAGTGAGGTGATGGAGATAAATCTAAATCTCTCTCTAATATCCTGATTAAATTTTGAGTATTTCTTTTATCTTGTTCGCCAAATAAACTTTGCACCATATTAATCAAAATTGTTTGGCGACTACAAGGTAAAAGATGGCGATGTACATAATAATGTGCTTGCCAATCAACTGTAGGATGAACGCCGACAGATAATAAAGTTAAAGACTTCACTCTTTCTGGATATTTACGAGCATACATTAATCCTACTAATCCACTTGTACTATGACCAATAAGATGAATAGGTTTATTCAAAGATTTGAGATAATCATGGAGTAATGTTACAGCTACGTCTAGAGTACAAGGTTCATCAGCAGTTTGAAAATAATCCCATTCAGCAATTAATACTTTTCTTGATAGGTAATTAATCAATCGTCGGTCAAAAACTTGTAGACTAGGACTGGTCTTTAACCACAATACGTCTGGAATCTTAGACATTGCTTTTCATTCTCCTAAGTTATCAAGATAATAATTAGTAAATAGTATCTTTAAGTACAAAATAATTGTGCAGAAGCAAGAAGGTAATTTCAGGAGTAGGTGTTGAGAGTTTCATAGATTAAATCTGGTGTCAGTAGTTAGGAGGAAAAATCAAGATAAATAATTAAATTAAATAGTAAAATCTTGCTACATATCTCTCTCTTAAAAGCAAGAATTGAGAATATTTTCTATAGCATTCTTTTTCACATTTCATATTAATTAGTGGTGGGTATTAATTTCCTACTAGTTAATAAAATACCAGCAAATTTATGATTGAACTTGGCTCTCAAAATTACTCCCGAAATCTGCGGATTGTACAGAATTAAATTCAGAAATTATGACGGGCGTGACTTCTGAATTTTGTATTGATCGAGTTTGTTTAGTTCTCTTTTTTTCCTAGCTTTCTAGAAGGAAGAAAGCATTGATCTATTCAGAGAGTTAGATAGATTTATATAAATCAATACAGTTTAGTAAATCTCCTGTTACCCTCTAAATAAAATCAGATGTTCCTAGCTTTCTAGAAGGAAGAAAGCATTGATCTATTCAGAGAGTTAGATAGATTTATATAAATCAATACAGTTTAGTAAATTTCCTTTTACCCTCTAAATAAAATCAGACTAAATTCCAAAATCTATTTTGAGTTGTGCTACCCATTTTTTGACGCGTTCTTCTGTAAGTTCAGCTTGATTATCTTCATCAAGAGCTAAACCTACAAATTTACCGTTTTTGACAGCTTTAGATTCAGTATGCTCATAGCCATCTGTTGACCAATATCCAACTGTTGTACCCCCCAAACTAGAGATTTTTTCTTCTAAAATACCCATGGCATCTTGAAAGTTGTCAGCATATCCTATTTGGTCGCCGGTGCCAAAATAGGCTACTGTTTTACCATTAAAATCAATATTGTCTAGTTCATCAAAAAAACCTTCCCAATCACTTTGTAGTTCGCCAATATTCCAGGTGGGACTAGCAATTATAATGTTTTGATAACCATCAAAATCTTCGGTATTTACCTCATCCATATTATGGATAGTAACCACATCGTCTCCACCAAATTCTTCCTGAACCATCTCTGCTGCTGATTCAGTTTTCCCTGTTGTACTACCGACAAAAAGACCAATATTTGACATTTTTTACCTCCTTGGTAATGATTTATATTAATGGTAGTTAGATGTTACTAACTTTTGGCAATTAAAGTTCTTGAATTAGAATTAATCAATATCTAATTCATCACAATAACCAGACCAATCACTTTGTAATCGATCCAAATTATTGTTGGCATTGATTGTTTGATTTTGCCCATTAGTTTCTACTTCTAAATATTTAGTCTGGTTTTTTTGATGACCATTTTTGTTGACTTGTCTGATTTTCCATGAAGCTAGTTTTCGTGAAGTTTGCATTTGTTTTGATTTCCTATATTTATTTGATTTCTGAAATTAAGTTGCTTAAGTAAAGTTTAGTAATTCATACTTTTCAGTAGCTAAATATCATTCAAATTACCATTAATTCTGATTGTTTATTTATCTGAAATCACTTGACAAAGCAGTAATTATTATCGAACAGAGAACAACTAATAAAGGTATCGTCGTTTGCGTGTAAGTTGGTGGCTGAAAATAGCACAAAATAAATATACAGTCCACTTATTCATGGGAACCAACTAACTAACTTATAGTAATAGAGAGATAGGTTAAGACTTATGCGGATGATGATCTGAATCAGGGGAAATGTTTTTCCCACTGTTCTCTCACAGGAGTGGGCGTTCCCTCTCTTGGTCGATTGGATATGGCGAGGAAACTGTTCCCTACAGTCCCGGAACCGGAACGTCATCCCACCCTACGGGAAGCTCCGACGAGGGGTAGCACCGCTGTTTCCTGCTATGCTTTGAAGACAAACTACTCTATTTAAAGCAATATCTATTGAATTGTTGCCTATTCAAGCTGCATATTTTACTATCGGATAAAATCGCGATCGCCCTTTACATATAAGTATTTTATCCATAATAACTCTTGAAAAATATGCAATTTTAGATACCTGAAAGCTTACTGTACTCAAAATTTACCTGAGAAAAGATGATAAAATATCTCAATAAAATGCGAAAAATATTTTTGGTTAAAGTCTTAGTTTACAATATGTTTAATCCTTTGTATTGTTAGTGGAGATTTCCGTTAAACTAATGAGAAATATTTCTATTAATATTAACCCACAACCTAAGTGAACTTGTCAAGTCTAAAAACAAAATTTTTTCCACTTGATATCAAGAAAACTCAAAAGCACTTACTTCAGAAGGAAATAAGTAAGCTTGCAAGGAAAAAAAGCAGCGTTCATCGCTCAAACAGCAAATATGATGTTTGCTCATAACTACCGACTATTGACTACTGAAGATAGACTACTGACTATAAAACTATAGCGCTACGCAAATATGGCGCGGACATTCCTCTATTCCCTGTTCCCTCTTCCCTGAAACACTTTGATGACAGGAGTCAGTTCCTCAGACCTAAGTAAAAGAACATCCTGACTCCTGAGTTTTAGGCGTTAGTTGTTAAGACTCAGCAACACCATTCAAAGCATTTTCAACACGCTTAAAGTCAAAACCCATAGCTCGCAGAGCGTGCCAGAGATGACCTTGAAGGAAGAAGAAAGCTAAGAAGAAATGGGCATTAGCTAACCAACAACGAGCAGTATGAGCACCTAAAGGCAACTCTAAAGTATCAGCAAAATAGGGAGTAATCCCAAGCTTAATATCCAAAACTGGGCCATAAAACTCTACAGGATAAGCTAAAGTATTAACGGCACAGAAATAAGCCGCAACAAATCCTGCTAAAGCTATTCCACCTAGAGAGTAAGAAAGAATTGCTTCGCCAGAGAAGATTAAAACCCGTTTTGCCCAAGGAAGTGGCTCTTTGATAATGTGCCAAAGGCCACCTAAAATTAGCAGAATTCCCACATAAACGTGGCCTCCAACTAAGTCTTCTAAGCTATTAACACTGGCAAAATGAGTTTGATATCCATATATTACTAATGGATCGAGAGTGGGATTAGTTACTAAACGTACAGTTTGAGTTGTCGCATCATAAAGCCCACCAAAATACATAGCTTTGGCTACTAATAATAGAGCACCAAATCCTAAAAAAAGTAGGTGATGACCTAAGATTATTCCGAGCTGTTTTGGGTTATCCCATTCAAAGTGAAATTTCTTAGCTCCACCTGTTGCATCTTTTAAGTTTTCTGGAACTTTAAAAGTATGAAAAAGTGCTCCTGCACCTAAGACTGCTGATGAAATTAGATGTACAATACCAACAACAAAATAGGGATAAGTATCTACCACTTCTCCACCGTTACCTATACCTAAACCTAAAGTTGCTAGGTGTGGCAGTAAAATTAAGCCCTGTTCTCCCATAGGTAAACTAGGGGAATATCGAGAAATTTCAAATAGAGTAAAAGCTCCTGCCCAAAAGGTAATTAGAGCTGCTTGACCTGCGTGAGCAGCGATGAATAAACCAGATAGTTTAGCGAAGCGAGCATTACCAGCCCACCAATCGTATTTAACCTCTGAATTATCATAAGTTTGCATGGTTTTTTCCTTGGATTATAGTCCGGTTAGCAATTGTTATGGCAACAATTACTACTATTTTTTATACATCAGTTAATATCTGTGTATATAAAAATATATTATACACATAATTATAGAAAAACAGTATGATTAATTACTTTTGTAAAAAAAACTTATTGAAGAGTCTTTTGAAAAAATATCAATTTAATTTTGTTCAATAAATTTTACAACTAAATAATGCTTAGGCAGTTATGCTTAAGATGGCTATTAATAGATTATTGTCTACTAAATATGTAAATTAAACTACTGATAAAGCAGATATATACCGGGAATAATTATCTATTTTTTACAGATAAAATTGGTTGACAATCTATCAGAAAGTTACACCATTTTTGGTAAAACTTTCTTTCATAAAGTCAACAACTATGGCAGTATAAAATTGGAGACTGCCCTAGCATAAATTCTAATTTTGTGTCGGCCAAGTCACTAATTTGAGCAGATGGCAGTATGTAGAAATGCGATCGCTCATCTCAGTAATGACTCAGCTCTATTCTGTATTGCTGAAATGGGTGGAAGGTTCTAATTGTGATATCATATTCTTAATCAAAATACATAGCTTTGGCCACTAATTACAGTGGTCATTTTTTTTGCTTCTGGACTAGAGTAAGTTTGAATACTTTTTCTCTGATGTCCAGATTGATAGTTATGGCCTTTTACCTCTTGTTACAGAGGATATTACATACTTATTGCAACTAATATTCAATAAATTTCTGGATTTGTCAAGAGTTTTTTTGATATTTTTGATCATTATTTTTTTTTGGCCTTACCAAAGTTAAATCTTAAGAATCCCTAAAATTCATGAAATAAAACTCTTTGATTTTGCTGCTACAAATGGTTGATACAAAACGAATCTGAAATTAATCACCTAAAAGTATTGACAAAGCTTGTCATTAATTTAATAATATAAATTACATTGCTTATGGTGTTCTTCTCTCTGGTAGGACAACGGAGTCCCTCAGTCATACTGAAAATATTCATAGCTTGACTGGAAAGCAATTAGGGACTCTTTTTATTTGCCATTCTCCACAACTTACAGCAGTTTTCATTTGAATAGACCACAGTAGTGACGTTCCATGGAAGGTCTCTACTAGACTGACACAGCTAAAACTGTGCACTCTTATTTTTGTTTCTAGGTGTCTTTATCTCCCCATCTCCCCATCTCCCCATCTCCCCATCTCCCCATCTCCCCATCTCCCCATCTCCCCATCTCCCCATCTCCCCATCTCCCCATCTAAAACACCATTTCAGTTGACGCATTAGACGAAGCAAGTGAAGGCAAAATTTACGCTGACATTGAAGTCAACAATAATCGCATTACTATTAGTACGAAATTAAGTTAAGTACTGAGAAAAATATGGCGGTGGTATAAATTGCGGATAATCGTCAAGGAATTAGTGAAAAAGCGCACTCAAAAATATTCAAGCAGGGATTTACAATAAAAGGGGTGGGCAAAGGAACAGGGTTAGGACTGGCGATCGCGTGGCAAATTATCGTAGAAAAACATGGCGGAACAATAACTTTTAAGTGAGAATTAGATAAACGCACAGAATTGATTATTTCTCTTCCTTTGATTTAAAATGATTGATTGAATGGAAGAGAAAAAAGTGGGGTGCACCTCAATTTTGAATAAAGCCAAAAAAATATTGCTTTTAGGGAACAGGGAACAGGGAACAGGGAACAGGGAATATATAGTAAAAAAGTATTTTTGCAAATATGAGATGCACCCAAAAAGTGATTGCTCACCCTCCTGTTTTTGTTAATATTAAACGGTAAAAAAGATTAGTCATTTTTTTGTCGTATTATTTCAATTTGATTCAATTTTATACTATAAAACTATGATAAAATCAATTCATACTCACTTAACTAAAACCATCTATATATGCAGCTTAAAACTATTTGGCAATTAGGTAGCAATAATCCAGAAAATCCAAATAATCTAGACACGATCCGTCAATGGTGGGCAGCCATAGCTGACACAGAAATTACCTGGCGACAGCGACTTATTCCTGCTAGTGGCGATATTACAGAACTTGATTGGGAACCTCAAAGATTTGATGAAATATTTGAGATAGCTACACCAGAAATTCGTGGCATTACTCTTTATTGGCGGAAACCTAATTCTCCGACAGAAAGCAATACAACTGTGCAAAAGTTAGAATTAAATCATACTAGTCAGGAATTATATATTTTTCCTAAATCTCAACAACAATTGGTAATTAGAGTTGCATTGCCAGAGGTAAAATATCAAAGAATTGAAATTAATAATCCTGCAGTTTTAGTCGAAAAAAATATTATCTTATTTCAGGATGCAACTCAGTTATTAGAAGTACAAATTAAACTAACACCAGAACAGTTAAATCAATTGAAAGAAAAACTTAAATAAAATGACTAATCATACCCATGAAATTATTGATGTACAGCAAACAACTTGTTGTATAGTTGGTGGCGGACCAGCAGGAGTTGTATTAGGATTACTATTAGCGCGTCAAGGTATCCCAGTTACTCTACTGGAATTACATCAAGACTTCGATCGCGACTTTCGAGGAGATACTATTCATCCTTCCGTAATGGAAATAATGGCACAAATAGGTTTAGCTGACCGTTTGTTAGAGTTACCCCATTCCAAAGTTCGCACACTCAAGTTAAATTCTCCCACTGGTGACATTACTCTGACTGACTTCAGTCGCTTAAAAACTGCATATCCGTATATTACTATCCTCCCACAAGCAAAATTTTTAGAATTTATTGCTACTGAAGCGCAACAGTATCCTAATTTTAATTTAATTATGGGTGCAAACGTACAGGAAATTATTGAAGAGGATCGAGTAGTGAGTGGGATACGTTATCGCGGTCATGGAGGTTGGCACGAAGTTCGAGCATTATTAACAGTCGGTGCAGATGGTCGTTTCTCCCGAATGCGTCAGTTAGCAGGTTTTGAACCAATTAAAACTTCTCCACCAATGGATGTAATGTGGTTTCGTTTGCCACGCAAGTCAGAGGAACCTAATGGTTTATCAGGTCGTGTGGGTAATGGCAAGATGGTAGTTTTGCTCGATCGCTCAGATTTTTGGCAAGTAGGTTATATGATTTCTAAGGGTGCTTTTGCCCAACTGCGCACTGCTGGTATAGATTTTTTGCGAAAATCTTTGGTTGAGTTAGTTCCAGAATTTAGCGACCGCTCCCATCTACTTCAAGATTGGTCTAATATTGCTTTTCTATCTGTGGAGTCGAGTCGTCTTCCTAAATGGTATCTACCGGGTTTACTGTTCATTGGGGATGCTGCTCATGTTATGTCTCCTGTAGCTGGGGTCGGGATTAACTATGCTATTCAAGATGCGGTTGCGGCAACAAATATTCTTAGTGAACCGCTAAAACGTGGGAGTTGGCATTTGTGGGATTTGGCAGAGGTGCAGCGCCAACGGGAGTTTCCAACTAGAGTTATTCAATGGTTTCAGGAGTTAGCTCAAAAAAGGATTATTGCTCGTGCGCTGAATCAAAATCAGCAGTTTACTATTCCTGCTTTTTTGCGGTTGCCGATACTGCGGGATATTCCGCCACGGTTGATTGCATTTGGCATTGCACCTGTGCGTTTGAATAGTTGAATTTAATGATTAGATTATTTTAGTAGCAGCTTTTGAACATATTCAAGCAACTATAGCAATATGATTTTAGTTGTGAGATATTGGAGACTTTTGCTTTAGGGAATAGGGAATAGGGAATAGGGAACAGGGAACAGAGAATAGCAAAATGTAAAAGGGTTTTAACATTGAAAAATGCCCTAACCAGTTCTTGTAGTGCTATACTAAGATAGTCTTCTGTATTTGTATTGTTGGGATCTAATTTTAAAATCCTATTGGTATTAACAGCTTTAATAGAGGATTTTTCATTTGCAAAACCTCTTTTTTTTATGCTAATTATTTTTTATGTCCTATCAAATGATTGAACTGAATGTGATGTGGAGAGCTAATTTTTAACATCTTTTCTGGAGTATCGTGAATATCATCTTTAGATTTAGATCGTGTTGGTTTCTTATTAACTGTGATATTCTTAATACTGACAAAACGGTATTTATAATCATCAATAAAATCTTGTTTCTCCTAAAATGATTTACCAATTGCTTGACAATATTCAACGAAACACAGCGCCCCTTTTAGTTGCTGGATAATCTCTTTTTCTTTAGATGTCTTTTTTCCTCCCTTCATTTCAATACAGAGGATAAATTTTCCTTTGTTGATAGTATCAGCAATAATAACAAAATCTGCACGTTTGCATTCACCTTTAGTTCCCTGGAAAATTTCTTTTGGTGCCCTAAAAGCATCTACCTTAATTACAATAACTTCATCATCATCGGGCATTCTACGAATAGTTACCTTGTAGTTATCAACTTCTGTTAGTTTGACTATATTCTTCTGATATTCAGTTTCTAATCCTACTGTAGCTTCCGGTTGAATTATCTTTTTAAGGATAACAATATCCGAATCAACCATCAATCTTCGCCCCAGGCGATCGCTTCCTGAATTCGATTCATATCTTCAATAGTTGTATCAAAACTACGAGCTTCAATACCCATTTCCGGGTCAATATTTGCTAGGGTTAGAGTTAGGGACTTAGTTTTTCTTTTATTACCTTCTAGTTGAATAGATTTTTCTTCCGCAATATACACTTTAATCTTTTCAGCAGATATTAATTCTTCTTTTTGATAACCTTCTTCCTCAGCAATGCGTTTCAGATGAGGTTTATCGTGATTCAGCATAATTAGCGTATTCAATTCTTTGATAATATAATCGCTATGGGTAGTAATAAAAACCTTTATTCCCAGATTAATAAGTCGAGCAAATAGTCGAGCAACACGACGCTGGTTTTCGGGATGTAGGTTTAATTCAGGTTCGTCTACCATGAGTAAGTCGCCAGGTTGAGCTTCGTGTTTTAGATAAAAACCAATATCTAGTAAAGAACGCACAGCGCTTGAACTTTCAAGCATAGACAGTCTGACTTGTTCCCCTTGTGGAAGATAATAAAGTTGGTCACTGGGAGTAACTGTATACTCACCTCCAATAATATCGGCGAAATCATTCAAAACTTCAGGATGGTTATTATAAAGAAAACTACGTTGTTTGGAAATTGTCTCTAGTTTCCGTGTAAACTCTACATTTTGTTCAACTGGAAGTGGATAATCTTGATATCGTTGAAATAAAAATTTTTCTAGATCGATCTTATCATCTGTCTGACTCATTTCTTCAAGCAAACGGTTGCGGGCAAAATTTAACTCTTTACGAAAAATAGCAGCACCTGTTCTTTCTGCACTAGTGATGAAAGGTTTAGGAAAAAGTTGATAAAAAATAATTTCTTTGAGAGCATTTGCAATCAAATCATTAAAAATATTAGTTAGAATTTCCGCTTTTGCTTTTTCAACTAGAAGCGTTACAACTAATTCTGTACTATCATCATTTTTGGTAATGGCAAAAAGTTCTCCACCTGGAAAATTGATTTTCTGCTCAAACTTCATGTTCAAACTAATATCATTAATATCATTTATATCAACAGTGACATCAAATTTCGTTTCTTCAAATCGTTCAGGTGCTGCTGCAAAAATATTTGCTAACTGTTTGGTATATTCTTGACAACCTTTAGTAACGATTTCTTGAGTCTGTTCGATATATTCTTGTATATCAATACTAATTACACCTTCAGCAAATAATTGCTGAATTTTATCGTCAACATCAATAGAAAGTATATTTTTCCAAGTAGACAAAAATCCAAATAAGGCATGAGTAGCATAAGTCTTGCCAGTATTGTTATCACCACAAATAATTGTCAGATCGGCAAGAGTGAATTCAGCTTGCTTTAATACGCCAAGATTTTTGATTTTAATTTTCATTCCTGATAATGCTTGATAATTCCTTATATCTGTTCCAATAGTTAAATTTTAATGATTTGATGGTTTAAGTAATACTGCTTTCCCATCAGGTAAACTAAGATTTTCCAAAAATTTATCTGATAACAGGACTTACGCACAACCACTATATATAGTAGGGGCGAACGGCCGTTCGCCCCTACAGATTGTGTATAATTTGATATTTTGCGTAAGTCCTGTGATAATTCTGGTAGAGTGTCTATTTGACTATTCAGTGGATAATTTAATAGTTTTAAGAGAGGAATTGCTATTTGCAAAACCTCCTCTTTTTGTGCAACTATTTCACAGTATAACCACCATCTATTGTGAGGGAATGACCTGTAATAAAACTAGCCGCATCGGAGCATAACCAAACAACAGCATTAGCTACTTCTTCTGGTTTGCCTAAACGACCAATAGGGTGTGCTGCTACAGTTTGTTCTCTAGCTTCTCTATCATCTAGATTCCAAGCACGATCAGCCATGTCAGTTTGAATTACAGCAGGACAAACACTATTAATCCTAATACCTGCTGTTGCTTGTTCCAAGGCAACAGTTTTTGTTAATCCTATTACACCATGTTTACTAGCACAGTAAATTGAAAGATTCGGGACACCAACTAATCCTGCTGCAGAAGCATTATTTACTATTGCACCCCCACCATTTTTTAACATTTGGGGAATCTGATATTTCATTGATAACCAAACTCCTTTAAGATTGGTATCAATAACTTCATTCCAATTTGATTCAGATTGTTCAATACTATTTCCTAATATGCCTTCTGTACCAGCATTATTGAAGGCGTAATCTAAACGATTATAAGTATTAATTGTTTGATTGACTAAGTTTTCAACTTCAGTAGCTTGAGTAATATTTGTTTTCACAAAGATAGCTTCACTACCTATTTCTTTAATCATTGCCACTGTTTCTTGACTTTCTTTTTCCCTACGACTGCCGATCGCTACTTTGGCTCCTTTTTTGGCAAAAGCTAGGGCGGTAGCTCTACCAATACCTGAACTACCTCCTGTAATTAGAGCAATTTTTCCCTCAAATTCTTTAATTAGATTCATTGCTTTTATCCTTTTCAAAAAATTATTATGTTCAAACTAATCTTAGTATTTATAGTGGTTTTATTACATAAAAAATTCAAAAAACTTATCAATTAAGATTGTATCATTTCAGCCTTTTAATGATAAATCATTGCACATAAAATAAAGTATAAAATACCTGATGTATTCTTCCCTAGTGCAGGATGACAGAAATAACTAACCAGTTACAAAATCCTAAAAGCCTTACCAATCATTTTTGATTGACTTTTAACTTCCGCGTAGTGGCACTAAATAATCACAATTCACCACTACTGAATATACACCCACTCCTTAAAAGTAGCAGCTTGACCACATTGCTGTTGATTTTCATCTAGAAGATTCCAGATGGTAAAATCAGAAACTTGTATCCGTTTACCGCTCCGAGAAATGCGTACACCTCCAACATTATTGACATAACCATTACTGGTTACTTCATTAAGTACTCGCAAACGTTCTTCTTGTTCCATTGATTCAGCTGAATACCGGGAAGGCATTTGAGTTAATTGTTCCCAACTGACTTCCCATAACTCTAGAGCTTTGCGATTACCATAATTATAAATTGGGTCTGATTCCATACCATGAGAAAAAACCATAAATGGAGCTTCCCATAAAGCTTGAGCTATTGCTTCCGGTGTTCCGTCGATATCGAGCAGAGTTTGACCAGTCCAATATTTATAGCTCCATAACAGTCTTTGAGTATGGCGAATTATAGTTTCTTGTTTCCAGGGATATAAGATATTTTCAGTCATTGATGATTTTTCAACAGTTAATTATCAAGCATTCTATCTTGATTTTCTACCTTTTGAATTAGATTGCTCTTCAAGAATTTAGAATTTAGAATTTAGAATTACCTCTTCTTTTCAAGGAGAGAATTGGGTTAAAAGGAATTTTTTTCTTCTCTTGGTCGATTGGATATGGCGCAGGTTTCGGAGCCATCCCATCCTAGGTCATGCTGCCTCTTGCCTCCTCCGGAGGAGCTGCGCTAACAGAGGAGCTTTCCTATGGTCATGCTGCGCAAACGCTAACACAAACGACCGCTTTTTTCTCCATGAATGGAGAGGCTTTATACCTTAAATTTTCGGTAAATTTGAGAGCTGATTTATCTCGCCTTGTAATAAGGATGTGTATCAATAGTAGAACCACCATCAACAAAAAGAGTCTGCCCAGTAATATAACCTGCTTCTTCTGAAAAGAAAAAACCAATAGTTGCAGCTACCTCCGAAGGTTTACCAAAGCGTCCTATTGGCACCCCCCTTAAATACCGTTTTTCCACTTCACTTCCTGATGGGTAGTAATTTCTAAATAATTCTGTTTCAATAGGTCCAGGAGCAACAGCATTAACAGTTATCCCACTCTTGACCAACTCCAAAGCCCAAGTGCGAGT
Organism: Okeania sp. SIO1H4; assembly: GCF_010672695.1. NCBI lineage: Bacteria > Bacillati > Cyanobacteriota > Cyanophyceae > Oscillatoriales > Microcoleaceae > Okeania > Okeania sp. SIO1H4. The sequence continues at coordinate 47,767 of NZ_JAAHGB010000012.1, read as the reverse complement.
TAAACTAATCATTCCGGCCTTACTGACAGCATAAGTGCCACGGTTTTGCGCTCCCAAAGCAGCGATACTGGAAATATTAACAATACGACCCCACTGTTTAGCCTTCATTAATGGCACCACTGCTTGCACAGTTTGGATAGCAACACGCAAATTTAAGTCAATAACTGCATCGAAATTATCTAGTGTTATTTCTTCTAGTAGCTCTGGGTGTGCTATTCCTACATTATTTACCACTCCATCAAAAGCATACTGCTTGGTTAAATTAGCCAGAGTTTCTGTTGTAGCATTGCGATCGCTCAGATCCACTGTGACAAATTCACCAGGAAAGGTCTTTTCAGGGGTGTGACGCGCCAGGCCAATTACTAGATGTCCTTTTTTTGCAAGATATTCTGCTGTAGAGAAACCTATTCCCCGACTTGCACCAGTAATTAGGGTGATATGCTGTTGTGTCATTTTATTTCAGACTTAATTTTTTGTAATATCTAAACAATTATTCTTAATCTGCCCAAGGAACTGATATTGTTAATTGTTGAACAACCCTTACCTGTAGATTTGAATAATTTAATTTTAATGATTAGATGGTTTAAGTAACACCACTTTCCCATCTGGCAAATTAATATTTTCTGGTAATTTATCAGGTAATTCTGGTATAGTATCTATTTGATTATTCAGTGGATAATTTAACAACTTTAATAGAGGAGTTGCCATTTGCAAAACTTCTTCTTTTTGTACATCTGTTAAAATATCCATCCATTGTCCTGATTGACCTTTTCTGAGATGATTTGGACTCTCTTTCTTCATCTGATTAAATGATACTTTTTCTTTAATCTCACCTCTAGCTTTGGCGTCTAATTCAATCCCCAAATATTCTAAGATTTTTTCTAACTCTCGGTCAAAATTATATAGCAATCTTTCATAAAAAACAAAATGAATATTCAAATCTTTCTGATGTTTTAAATATGCTCCTACATGATTCATCCAATCAGAAATGATTGTTGTCAGATTGTTGTTTAAATAACTTTCTGAATCAGTTTCATCAGAAATGACATAAGGGTAATATCTTTTTATATAAGGAGTAAATACAAAATTAGACCAAGAAATTAATAAATCTCTAGGGTCACGAACAATATATACCAACTTGTCAAATTTTTGTATAACATTTAAAGCATTGCTACTCATCTGAGCATGAGTCCAAACCACAGTAGAGCTATTAATATAATTATCTATATCATCAACTGGATATCTAAATATATTACCTATTCTATAAAATTCAGCATTTTTTGTAATATCTAAAACATCAATACTAATTCTATCCTTTATTTGATTGAGACCCCAAGTTTTAGCAATTTCATATATGGGTTGATTTTCAATAAAGCTTTCATACTTAAGACCGCTATGCTCAATAATGTTATGTAAAATTGTATGTAACCAAAAATTACCACTTTTCGCCAAACCAATTTTGAGAATGTGCATACTGTTCTCCCGATTAATTAATTGTAGTAAAAGTTATTAGGATTAAACCTGTGCTGTAGAATATTCTTGCACAGTTAATTAAGTTGAGGATTCACATCTAGGTCAATACAGTTCAGAGCAGACAAAAATTCATCTGATTGACAACGTAAATATAAGCTCTTGCGCATTACAGATTTGCAAAAAAAAATCTTTAACTGAACCATATTAACATTATAGATTGAAATCAATGATTCACCTGGCTTTGTAATAAGGATGTATATCAATGCTACAACCACCATCGACAAAAAGAGTCTGCCCAGTAATATAACCTGCCTCTTCTGAAAATAAAAAACCAATAGTTGCAGCTACTTCTGAAGGTTGACCAAAGCGCCTCATTGCTATCCCACTTATACTCTGCTGTTCAAATTCACTTCCTGGTGGCCAAACACGTCTAGACCCTTCTGTCTCTATTAACCCAGGAGCAACAGTATTAACAGTTATCCCACTGGTGACCAACTCCAAAGCCCAGGTGCGAGCCAAACCGATCATTCCTGCTTTGGTTATAGTATAACTGGTGCGACCAGGCACTCCCAAAGCAGCAATACTGGAAAGATTAACAATACGACCCCACTTTTTCGCCTTCATTGATGGCAGCACTGCTTGCACAGTTTGTATAGCAACACGCAAATTTAAGTCAATAACTGCCTCGAAGTTATCCAGTTTTAACTCCTCTAGTAGTTGTGCTTGCATTATTCCTACATTATTGACCACTCCATCAAAAGCATACTGCTTGGTTAAATTAGCCAGAGTTTCCGTTGTAGCATCGCGATCGCTCAAATCAACTGTAAAAAATTCACCAGGAAAGGTCTTTTCAGGGTTGTGACGCGCCAGGCCAATTACTAGGTGTCCTTTTTTGGCCAGATATTCTGCTGTAGAGAAGCCTATTCCCCTACTTGCACCAGTAATTAAAGTTATATGTTGTTGTGTCATTTTATTTGAGAGTAAAATAATAGCTCTAATTAGAAATTAATAATATTTTGGCAGTTTCAGATTGATTTTTAATCAAAAGAAGATGTCAAAAAAAATAATATGAATAGTTTAGATAAAAAAATTAAAACATTAGTAGATTTATTACAAAACAGAGCTATCGAAAACCCCAAACAAATAGCTTATACCTTTTTAGTAGATGGAGAAACAGACACAATTAACCTCACCTATCAACAACTAGAAGAACATTCACGAGCGATCGCTGCTTATCTCCAATCAGTATGTCCACCAGGAGAACGTGCTTTACTCCTCTATCAACCGGGACTAGAGTATATTAGCGCCTTTTTTGGATGTCTTTATGCTGGAATTATTGCAGTTCCCGCTTATCCCCCTAGACCCAATCGCTCCCTGGCCCGCATTCAAACAATTATTAAAGATACAGAGGCCAAAGTTGCTCTAACAACTAAATCTATCATCTCTACCCTAGAACGTCGCGCCTCAGAAACCCCAGAATTGAATAATTTAGGTTGGTTAGCCACTGACTTTATTCCAGATAATTTTGCAGAAAAATGGCTTGAACCTAATATCAACGAAAATACCCTTGCCTTCCTCCAATATACCTCTGGTTCCACAGCCACGCCAAAAGGAGTAATGATTACTCACCAAAACCTTTTGCATAACTCAAGTCTGATTCATCAATGTTTTGGACATTCTACAGAAAGCAAAGGAGTAATTTGGCTGCCTCCTTATCACGATATGGGTTTAATTGGTGGAATAATACAACCTTTATATGGAGCATTTCCAGTAGTTTTAATGTCTCCGTTAATGTTTCTCCAAAGTCCGGTGCGCTGGCTAAAAGCTATTTCTCAACATCAAGGGACTACCAGCGGTGGACCTAACTTTGCTTACGATCTGTGTGTCCGTAAAATTAAGGCTGAACAGATGCAAGATTTGGACTTAAGTAGTTGGGAACTAGCATTTAATGGTGCTGAACCTATTAGTGCCCAAGTTTTAGAAAGATTTGCCAAAACTTTTGAGGTTTGTGGTTTCCGTCGAGAAGCTTTTTATCCTTGTTACGGGATGGCAGAAGCTACTCTGATAATTTCTGGAGGTGATAAATTTGCCCCACCAATTCAAACTACTATTGCCACAAGCGCATTAGAAAAAAACCAGATCGTCTTAGTTTCTCAAACAGAAGGAACAAAAATATTAGTAGGTTGTGGTCAAACTTTGCCAGACCAACAGATTAAAATTGTCCATCCAGAAAAATTAACTCTCTGTGCTGAGGGTGAAGTTGGAGAAATTTGGGTATCAGGGCCAAGCATTGCTGAGGGTTATTGGCGCAAACCAGAAGAAACAAAGCAAACTTTTGAAGCTTTTATCACAGATGCTCTAACACCAAGAGCATTTATGAGAACTGGAGATTTAGGATTTTTAGAGGGGAATGAGTTATTTGTCACAGGTCGTCTGAAGGATGTGATTATTATTAATGGTCGGAATCACTATCCCCAAGACATTGAATGGACAGTCGAGCAAAGTCATCCCATGATTAGACCAGGTTGTGTGGCCGGGTTTTCAGTAGAGGTTGCTGGAGAAGAACATTTAGTAGTAGTGGCGGAGGTGGAACGTAACTTTCGCCAACTGCTTCATGGAAGTCAAAAGTCAAAAGTCAAAAGTCAAAAGTATAACTCCACTAATGAATCTGTTGGCTTGGTAAAGCTTGATTTTTTTAGTCAGCGTAATGGTAAGTCTGATACGGAAAATGTTGATAACTCTCAGGACTTAGTTAAATCTATCCAACGGTCTGTGTCAAGAAATCACGATTTACAGATTTATCAGATCCTGTTGCTTAAACCGGGAGCTATTCCCAAAACTTCTAGTGGAAAAGTTCAGCGTTATGCTTGTCGCGAAGGCTTTTTAGCCGGAACTCTACAAATATTTGAATAAATAAGGTTTTATTGAAGTCAGAGTGGTAGGTTGGGTTGAGGAACCGTTAGCGCCAGCTTATCCATAGGATAAACCCAACAACTATAGGACTTACGCATAGCCACCTTATGTATTGCTCTGCCGATTAAATCTAAAAGTCCAGTAGTGGACTGTTTCATCTAATTTGGTGCAATAGATTTAGGTTGGGTTGAGGGACGATCTTCGCAGCTTATCCGCAGGATAAACCCAACAACAATCTTTCTCCCGTAGGGACGTTGCATGCAACGTCCCTACCTACTCCCCTACTCCCTAATGCACCATTTAAGAGCAAACAGTCTACTGGACTGGACTTATAACTACTGGACTTATAACTTCTAATGGCTGGTTATCCCTACTTCGTATAAGATCGTGACACAATAACCATCATGCCTTCCCCAGTGTTTTTTTGGGGTGGTCAATCAGTTGAAATAGTTAGCTATTTCAGGTAATTGTCACAAGTTAAAAGTTGCTCCCAATAAATCAGAAGCCAAATTTCTGATTTTCCAGGGGGATTTTTGACCCCAATATGTGCTATTGCATATAAGCTACAAGACAAAACTAAGTGACAAGCAATTTTAACGTGGTGCAGGAGTGAACAATGAAACTGTTGAACCAGCTTATGAATGAGCAAGACAGCCAAAATCTGTCTTTAGTGAAGAACGATCAAGACCCTGCCTTGCAAGTCCCACAATCATCTCCAGTCAGAGATAATATTAAGTCCTGGTTGGTCTCCCAATTAGCTGAACGGCTAGAACTGGAAACCAATGAGATAGATATTGAGCGGGATTTTACTGATTATGGTCTTAACTCAATTGAAGTGGTCAATCTTTCTGGAGAACTAGAAAATCTCCTCGGTCGGCGACTTCCTCCAACTCTATTATTGGATTATCCTACTATTGAAGCTTTAGCTGAATATTTAGTGGAGGATACCACCCAGGATACAGGGCCAAATATTCACAAAAAATTAGAAGATGAGGCTGAGGTCTCAACTTCTAATCCAACTATTGAAACTGAAGAAATTCCTTTAGAGTATTATAACTTCGACCTATACCCAGAATATCTGCAACTGCAAAAGCAAATGGCAGAAATTAATGCTACAGGTATTGGTAACCCGTTTTTTATACCTCAAGAACGGATTAATAATAATACCACAGTTATAGGTGGTAGGGAATTGGTTAATTATGCCACCTACAATTATTTAGGTATGTGTGGTGACTCTTTAGTATCTAATGCTGCTAAGGAAGCTATCGATCGCTATGGTACTTCTGTTTCTGCCAGTAGGTTATTATCAGGAGAAAAGCCATTACATCAGGAATTGGAAAGAGAAATTGCTGATTTTATTGGCGTTGAGGATAGTATTGTTTATGTCGGGGGTCATGCGACTAATGTAACTACTATTAGTCATTTGTTTGGGCAAAATGATTTAATTCTCCATGACTCTTTGAGCCATAATAGTATTTTCCAAGGTTGTTTATTATCGGGAGCAACTATTATTGCTTTTCCTCATAATGACTGGCAAGCTTTGGATAGGTTATTGAGCGATCGCCGTCATCGTTATAAACGAATACTTATTGCTATAGAAGGTGTATATAGTACAGATGGTGATATTCCAGATTTACCTAAATTTATTGAGATTAAACAACGTTACAAAGCTTTTCTGATGGTAGATGAGGCTCATTCTATCGGTACTATTGGTAAGCATGGTCGGGGTATTAGTGAATACTTTGGGGTTGACCCCAATGATATCGATCTATGGATGGGTACTTTAAGTAAATCTTTTGCTAGTTGTGGTGGTTATATTGCTGGTAGCAAAGCATTAGTAGAATATCTTAAATATACTTCTCCAGGATTTGTCTATAGTGTAGGTATTTCCCCACCAGATGCAGCATCAGTATTAGCCGCTATTCGTTTGTTGAAGGCGGAACCTGAAAGGGTGAGACAATTGCAAGAAAGGTCTCGACTATTTTTGGAATGCGCTCGCGAACGAGGTCTGAATACTGGTATGAGTAAAGATTCTCCAGTTATACCTATTATTGTGGGTGAGTCTATTAAGTCTGTACTATTATCCCAAAATTTATTTAAGCGAGGGATTAATGTACCGTTTATGTTTTATCCGTCTGTGCCACACAATGCAGCCAGACTACGTTTTTTTATCACTTGTAATCATACAGATGAGCAAATTCGCTTCACTGTAGATACTCTTGCGGAAGAGCTGAGGAAGATGGATATTTAGTAGGTAATGGCTAATAGCTAATCATAAATAATACAATTAGCTATTAGCTATTCGGATTGACAAATGATATCAAATCCGGTTAAACAGTCATAGGTTGGTTAAGTCTTTAGGAGTCAGGAGGAGAGAGAATCACAAAGATGAGCGTAGTTATGACGATTCGAGATTTTTTTGATGTCCAATTCCCCCGGATTTGATCTGAAAGTGATTTAGCAAAGCAGTTTAGGAATATTTTGCTCTCGATCTGTTGACTCAAATTGTTGATTATTTTTGATTATCTGCCCCAAAATTTTTGCCATAATATCAGGTTGAAACAGAATTTTTGGAGATTGAGTCAGTTGCATGACTAATATATATTTTTGATAAACTTCCGGGTGCTCTACTGAAAGCAGCAATACCTGGTCTAAATATTGCTGTATTAATCTTGTCATCCATTCTGGTTTGCCACCTTCTGTACCTGGCCAACGTAAATCTTCTCCAGTTGCCATTAACCAGGGAGTAGTATTGACTTGAGCAAGTTGCTTCTGGAAACCCTTAGTGAACCCATTGAGACTAGGATGATTTTGCAAGCACTGGTCGAGAGCGATCGCTCCTAAAGCAGCTACAGTCATACCTTGACCATAAACAGGATTAAAGCAACATACTGCATCACCTATAGCAACAATACCATCTGGTAGTCTGGATAATTTCTCGTAATGACTGAGGCGGTTTTCTGTACGTCGGTATCCATAGACAGGGGAAATGGGTTGAGCATCTTTAATAAATTCGTAGACAATGGGATTTCGCAAACTACGGGCAAATTCTAAGAAACCAACTTCATCAGTAGGAGGATAATCTTTGTTGATACCATAAAGAGTAGTCACCCAAAAATTGTTTTCCACCGAATAAATTATCCCTGCACGTTGATCATTGGGTGGCTTTGTTGCTACTGCTAATACTTTCCAATCTGTCTGAAAACCCTCTGGGCACTTATACCATCGACTACTATAGCCCAAAAAAGAATTTATTACTGTTTCTTCAGGAGCTTGATAACCTAAAGCAGTTAACCATTTAGGTAGAGAAGAATTTCGCCCACTAGCATCAACAACTAAGTCAGCAGTTAAATCTTGTTCGTGAGAATTTGACTTTATTCGTACTCCTGTCACTTTGGAGTTATTAACGTTGCTGAGTAAATTTTTTACCTGAGTACCTTCTAGAAATTGCACGCTGTAATCAGCAGTTAATTGACGGCGTATTGACCACTCTAATAGATGCCGACTACAAAGACAACTTTTTATATCGGAACGAAACCGAGGTTGCCAACCAAATAAATTATACCAGGGAAATTCTGCCGCCCAATCAATTTTTAGGGAACCAGCAGTTTCCAAATCTTTGACTAAACCAGGAAACAGTTGCTCTAAAATTTGTTGACCTTTGGATAATAGTACATGGACGTGATGGCTTTGAGCTACTCCTGGCCGAAATTGGGGATGTTCGGGAAAGCGATCACGCTCTACTATTGTTACTTGTTGAAAATGGTTTGTTAATACTCGCCCTGCTAATAACCCTGCGATACTACCACCAATTACAATTGCATGGTTACCTTTTGTAGGTTGTTGCTGTGAAATATTGATTTTGTCTGAGTAGATCATTATTTTTGTATAAAATTTAAGAATTTACCGAATAATTAAGGTAAAAATCCTCTCCTTTAAAGGAGAAACAAGCGATCAAGGGATGGCGATCTTCGGAGCGGCTCTGTCAAGAGCGGGTCTCCTCGCTGGCCGACCATCGACCAAGAGAAGAAAAAATTTTCCTTTGAGTTAATCCTATCCGTTTTCAAGGAGAGGTAATAATTAATAATTAATTATTAATTGTTGAAAGTACCAAAGAAATTTTGAAATTACCTCTACTTTTCTCTTTTCTTCCCTCCTGACTACTGACTCCTCCCTAGTTATTAATAACAGTCGAAGCAAAGGTCATGGACAGATCAAAAGCTTAAGACTCTGACAACACAAAATGGAGTTGGTGATTTGAGGTATGATACCATGTCCAGATAATAGCAATAGCTTGATAGAATTGCGTTCCGTGCTCCGCTTTAACGTGCGTTGTGCGCCAGCAAACAAAAAATTTTCTCCTTCTATTCCTTATTTCTTCCTTACTGAGGAGGTCCTCCCCCTCCCAGGAGGGAGGGGGAGGGGCGAGGGGTGGGTTGACTCCTAACTAATGAAAATTAATATCATACACGCGCTTCACCAACACCCACAAAATTTTTCCTTCTTCCTTCTTCCTTCTTCCTTCTGCTATTAAATTATCCCATCATTTTGCAGAGCCTGATTTTTAACTCTTGTTGGTAAAGATAAGAAACTCCAGGCAGATTTTTCTTCAATTTCATTAGTTGGCGGAGCAAGCACAATTAAACCATCAGGAATACACTTAATTTCAACTGGGGTAGTGCCAATAATTTCACCGTCAAGGACAACTTTTTGCGGTGGATCTGTACTAACTTTTACCTGCTTTGTTCGCAAACCAATAGTATCTTGATCTTGAGCAGGAGTTTTAAATATAGCTGACCCGAACATTCTAACTACGGTATTAACAGCTTGCAGTCTACTATTGGAGGTAATAATCATTACTTCTAATAAACCATCATTCATAATTACTTCTCCCAAACCTTGAGCTAAAACTGATGTGGGTGGAGCTGCATTAGCAATAGTTATTGCTCCTGCTTCAAAGGTTTTGGTAACACCGTCAATTTCTATTTCAACATCAAAAAGTTGTTGTTCGTTTAGTTGCTGCCAACCTGCCATAACGTAGGCAAGCACTCCCCAACGATTTTTGGCTTCTCGATCTGCTCTCTCTATAGTTTCTGCTTCATACCCCACTCCTGCTAACAAAATCATGGTACGGTCATTACACTGACCAACATCTATTGTACGAATTTTGCCTGCTAAGATAATATCGCAAGCACTTCTAATTGGTGTAATGCTGGGAATTCCTAAAGCCATACCAAAAGCATTGGCAGTACCTCTAGGAATTATACCCAGAGGAATACCTGTATTTACTAATTCTCCCGCAACGGCAGAAACAGTGCCATCACCGCCAGAAGCAATAATCAGATCTGCTTGTTTAGCGATCGCTTCTTTTGTCAATTCTTCTGCTGTTTGCTCTATAGTGGTTTCGTGTATATGTAAATGTAGATGAGGTTCGAGAAGTGATTTAATTAATGATAATTCTTGTTGAGCATTGCCCTGGCCAGATACAGGGTTGAATATGAGGTGGGCAACGGTGGCCTGAATTAAACTGTTAATAATTATTTCGGCAGTGGCAATATTAATCGCAATGGGAACATTATGCACCTGACAAATACGCAGTAATAATTTGAGATCTGGTTCATAAGATTGAGAAAATAGGTAGTCTACTAAACAGATAACAGCAATAATATTTCCTGTGGCTATTTCTGCTGCTATTTGAGCATCTCCTCCCAAGGAAATTGGTAATACAGAGTTTATTTCTATAACTGCTTCTTGTAAAAGATATTGAGCAGTGTCTTCTGGCGCAACTAATTTATAGCGAGATAGCACAACTTGATGTTTTTTGACAAATTCAACTAAGTTGTCTTTTTTGCTGTCATAAGCAAGTAAAGCAATTGTGTTTGTCATGGTTTTTATTCTGGAATAAGTATACTAAGTTAGGAGTTATACCAAGGGTGGAAAAAGAATATTACGAATAATCAGGGCAGTTATAGCGCTGCGCGTAGGGAACAGGCAATAGGGAACAGCTCATTTGGGGAAATAAAAAGCTGATCATATAAGATTTTAGCTATTGGAAACTTCCTGCAATTTGTAAATATGCCAGTGCACATTGCTATCAAAGACATGTGCAGGAGATGTCCCTTGGACTAAAAAGATAAATTCCGACCTAATGAATGGTATCAAAGCTATTTATTCTGTATGTGGCCAATCCGACGGCTCCCCTACCTGACTCGGTCCTCAGTCCTCCTAAGAAATAACCTAAGTAGAACATGGTAAATTTTGGGCGCTATGTATCAAATTGTAAATTAGCTCAAAAATTTATATAGCAATCCTAAATAGGTCGTGACAAATCAAAAAGTAAATAAAAAAACTGAAACTCTTACCTGTTCCCTGTTCCCAGTTAAGTGTTCCCTAAAAAGCAGTAAGATTTTTGACACGAATAAAATAGGATTGCTATATTAGACATCTCCAAAAATCAAAAATCAAATCAATTATCGTACATAAATTATCAGTTCTTTCCTCCTCCATACCTATTCCCTATTCCCTATTTTCTGGAGATGTCTATTGATTGCCTTTAGGGTTTTTTTGATTAAAAATGCAACGTCTTTTTTTTAGCTTGCTCTACTTAGTTATTTGTAGTAAATATTTATCACGCTTGGTATTAGGCAGGAAAATTTCAAAACAATAGACATCTCCAGAAAAGGTGATGAAAGCTTTACAGTACCTTCCCAAAATCGGTATTTTTGGAGGTATCTAATAAGCTAATAAATATTTAGATTTTATCTTCTCTATTAAGTTTTCCCTTTTATAAAAATTCAGATATTAGTTAAAATTATGAACAGCTTATTGTCATAGATTTTAGTATATATTGTCTGACTAATTTGCTATCTGTATCATAATATTTTACAGTAGTAATAATTATATAATTTTTAGGCCATACTCAATCTGATTTAGATTTATTTTTGATGTAGAGATGAAGGCAAAAATTATAATTATCTATGATCAATCAATACAGTTCAGACAAGATCAAAATTCATCTTATAGCCAATATCAAAATAAGCTCTTGCACATCACAGATTTGCAAAAAAAAATCCTAAACTTAACCGTATTCTCTGATAAAGCTTACTTGGTATAAGTATTTTTAATTATACCATAATAATCCTTACAGAAAGATACTGTAAGATGTTTTGCATTTTTTTTACTAATTATCTGATGCTTTGATTTAAGATATTTGTGAATGTTTTTTAGTATTATTAATTTAGTTTAAATGAATCTAAAAATTTTTCTACTGCTCCTGGAATTTCGTTTTCTGTTTCTATTTCACTGGCTCCAATCATATACAACCTTTTTCCTGCTAAGTAAACTCTGAATGTAATAGTTTCAACATTATTTGTCAGTACAAATTCTCGCCCTAAAAATCTTTCTGAGTTGTAGGAATCATTTCTACTCAATTCAAAATCTGTAACATCAATAATTTTGTGTTGTACTCTTACTAATATATCTTGCTTATCAGCCAATTGTTTACTATTTAAAACGTCAGAATAAGCAACGACAAATCTTGCTGATTCGGGATGACTTGCAAATACTTTAAAATTAATATTTCCATTCTCAGTTTCAATAATTTCTTTCTCGGCCGTCATTCCACCTGTAGGCATCCAGATGGTAAAATCACCTTCTTTAAAAATAAATTTTTGCCATTCTATCTGCCCAGATTCAATGGTTAATACAGATTGGGGTTTTTGTGTTTCGACCTGTTTCATTTCCTGCTCTATCTGTAGTCGTCCTTTTTCAAAAAAATCTGGACGGTTATTCAAGGAAAAACGAGCTTGTTTGTCTATAGTTTGCCTAGAATTATATAATTTAAAGTCCCAATTACTACAGCTAGTATTGAAAACAGCTATGATTGCGATTAAGAATAAATTAAGAATTGAGGATTGTCTTAAGGGAACAGCGATAATAGTTTGATATTTTTTATCTATTTTGAAATTGTTCATAGTTCATTCATTTAGACTGGCAATATTGACATTATACTTAATATTAACTATGTTAGGATAATTCGAGTTTTTATTTATACAAAATTATAGGAATTTAATCTTGTCAAAAAAAACATTTAAATCAAAACATCCTTTTTTACGTTTGCTTAACTATGGAAGTAGTTATCGTACTCAAATTTGGCAAGCTACTATCTGCTCGATTTTAAATAAAATTTTCGACCTGGCACCTCCAGTTTTAATTGGGGCAGCAGTTGATGTTGTTGTGAAACAAGAAGATTCTCTGATTGCTCAATGGGGAATTCAAGATATTTTTGGACAACTTGTAATTTTAACATTTCTGAGTTTAATTGTTTGGGGATTAGAATCAATTTTTCAATATGCTTATGAGCGAGTTTGGCGCAGTTTAGCTCAGAATATTCAGCATGATTTACGCATTGAAACTTACAGTCATTTACAAGATTTAGAATTAGCCTATTTTGAAGAACGCAGTACAGGAAATTTAATGGCAATTTTAAATGATGATATTAATCAGCTAGAAAGATTCTTGGATGTAGGGGCAAATGAAATAATTCAAGTAACAGTAACAGTCATAATTATTGGTGGTGCTTTTTTTGTTTTAGCTCCTAGTGTTGCTTGGTGGGCAGTTTTACCAATGCCTTTTATTATTTGGGGTTCAATTTGGTTTCAAAAATTTCTGGCTCCTCGTTATGCCGAAGTTCGAGAAACTGTAAGTTTATTAAGTGGGCAATTATCTAATAATCTATCAGGAATTACCACAATAAAAAGCTTTACAGCAGAAAATTATGAAGTAGGAAGAATTACTAGAGAAAGTGAAGCTTATAAAATTAGTAATAGAAGGGCTATAACTTTTTCTGCTGCTTTTGTACCTCTAATTAGAATTATAATTTTTATCGGTTTTGTGGCAACTTTATTATTAGGTGGATTAGAAGCAGTTGCTGGTAGATTAGCCGTAGGTACTTATAGTGTTATGGTATTTTTAACTCAAAGATTATTATGGCCTTTAACTCGTTTAGGGCAAACTCTCGATCTATATCAAAGAACTATGGCTTCTACGAATCGGGTGATGAATTTGTTGGATACTCCGATTAATATTCATCCGGGAGATAAACCTTTATCTATTGAGTCAGTTAAGGGAGAATTAGAGTTAAAAAATGTTACTTTTGCCTATCAGGAAAACTTTCCAGTTGTACAAAATATTTCCCTGAAAATTCCAGCAGGAAAAACTATTGGAATTGTCGGTTCAACAGGTTCGGGAAAAAGTACAATAGTCAAATTATTACTGAGGTTTTATGAAGTTCAGTCAGGAGAAATAACTCTTGATGGAATTGAAATAAATCAAATTAATTTACAAGATTTACGACGGGCAATAGGATTAGTAAGTCAGGATGTATTTCTATTTCATGGAACTGTGGCAGAAAATATTAGTTATGGCTCTTTTGATGCAACTTTGCTAGAGATTATTGCAGCAGCTAAAATTGCTGAAGCGGATGATTTTATTAATAAGTTACCTCAGGGTTACGATACTATTGTTGGTGAAAGAGGACAGAAATTATCAGGGGGTCAAAGACAGCGAATTGCTATTGCTAGAGCTGTGTTGAAAAATCCTCCTATTTTGATACTTGATGAGGCAACTTCAGCAGTAGATAATGAAACTGAAGCAGCCATTCAAAAATCTTTAGAAAAAATTACTCAAAATCGTACAACTATTGCTATTGCTCATCGTCTTTCTACTATCAGAAATGCCGATTGTATTTATGTTATGGAATATGGCAAAATAGTTGAGTTTGGTCTCCATGAAGAATTATTAGAAAGTGCGGGAATTTATGCTGGTTTATGGCGGGTACAATCTGGTTTAAGTTCAACAATTAAATGAATATTGGATGAAAATATAGGAGTTGAATATAGGAGTTGATTAAAACTATGGTGTCACAATTGATAATTGAATATCCCGATAATTTTCCTGATGCAATAGGTCAAACTCCTGAAGCTTTTGAACAAGAGGTACTAAGCATGAGGTACACCCGCCGCGGGCATCTTGCCCGCACTTGCATTCATTTAATTGTTAATCTCTGTACTTCATATACCACCGAATATGCTGTATATTTACCTTAAAAAAAATTTTAACTTCACATTTAAACTATGACAATATTCAATGACAACCCACCTAACGATAGTAAAAATAATTGGCAACATCAATTAAATAAATTTGTCAGAACTAATCAAAAAGAATTAGCTGCTTTAGCATGGGGTCTACATTTGGAAAAGGGAGAAACTGATGAGACAATTGGAATTGATTTAAAAGAAACACCAAAATTCGTATATTGTTCAAAAGCAGCTATAGAAAGATTAAATCGCAATGTTGATGGTAAAATTCAGGAAATCTTGGGTTTGATAGATGGTTATAAACCAGAATTAGAAGTATTAATGATTGCTATTGGTGATGGCCAAATTAAATTAGTTTATTTTCAACCAGAAATATCCCCACCAGACTGTTTTGAACAACTGGGTCAGGATGTTGATACTTTGTTGAAATTATTAGAAACAGAAATGAGTGAATGTATTAATACCAATTTGATAAAATAATTTGGTAGTGCATCAAGAAAGTGTGGGAATGATCAGATGATTATTGTTCCTAAATACTTTCAATCATCATGGAATGTCCTGTGTGTGGCCATCATCAAACTCGGGTATCATGGAAAGACAAGTAGTGGAAGTCCACGATATTATTGTTCTGAATGCCGAGAAACTTTTCCTGCGGAATGCTGCGCAAACACCAATACTTTTGACACCCTGTACTATCGTAGAAAAATTCAACCAGAACAAATGCGTATGCTTCTACAAACTCATGTTGAGGGCAGTAGTTTAAAAGGCATTAGTGGAAAGCGTGAATCTGGCTGATTGATTAGTTTATCAAAAGTTGATAGTGTAAAATAACAAACTTACTCTAACTATGAGTTAATTATAGTTGACTATCGGTCGAGCGATCGACATCCATTGTTCAATCTTATAAAGATATCAAATATATTTTAGGTAAAGGTAGCGGTGCTTCTTACAACGCAGGAATAGATGCTGCTAATGGCGAATTAATTACTTTTTTAGACTATGATGATTTCTGGAAAAAAAATAAATTAACTGTTTCTGAAATAGTTTATTATTTTTTCCTTCTGGTAGTTTTGCGAAACTAAATAACATGAGTATAAAAGCCCAGTTTATCAAAAACCAAGCTTCTATCTCCTCTTTAATATTCCTGTCATTAAGAATTTTACTTAGCTCAAATGAAGCTGCTTTTCCCAAGGCGATCGCGCCCGACCTAATAACTTATATAACTCCTCACCTTCTATCACTTCTTGTGCTAAAATTTGCTGAGAAATCTTTTCCAACAAATCTCGATTATGGTTCAAAATATCTAAAGCTTGTTGATGAGCTTTCTCTACAATTTCCTTCACTTCATTATCAATAGCTTCAGCAGTTTTTTCACTCAATAAACGACGGGAATTAATCCCACCATTCGCCAAAAATCCTCCTTTACCACTCCGTTCATAAGCTAAAGGTCCTAATACTTTACTCATGCCATAAGTAGTTACTATTTGTTCGGCCAAATCAGTAGCTTTTTGTAAATCTCCAGAAGCTCCAGTAGTAACATTTCCAAATATAATTTCCTCCGCTGCACGTCCTCCTAAAAAAGTAGCAATTTGCCCTCTAATTTCTTGTTCATCTTTTAAAAATCTATCCTCAGTAGGAAGTTGCAAAGTGTAACCTAATGCTGCCATTCCTCTTGGCACAATTGATATTTTTTCCACCTTACCACTACCAGGCATTATCGCCCCAACTAAAGCATGACCAACCTCATGATAAGCCACTATTTTCTTTTCGCGATCGCTCAAAACTCTACTTCTTTTTTCTAAACCAGCAATTACTCTTTCAATAGCTTCAGCAAAGTCTTTTTGTGCCACAGTTTGCCTTTGATTTCTAGCAGCTAATAAAGCAGCTTCATTAACAAGATTAGCTAAATCTGCACCGCCAAAACCAGAAGTTCTCACTGCTATTTTATGTAAATCTACATCTTCTCCTAATTTAACTTTTTTGCCATAAATATTTAAAATTGCTTCACGACCAGATAAGTCAGGGCGGTCTACTAATACTTGTCTATCAAATCTTCCCGGACGTAATAAAGCAGCATCTAAAGCTTCTGGGCGGTTAGTAGCAGCTAAGATAATAACTGTTAAATCTCCAGCACCAAAACCATCCATTTCTGTTAACAATTGATTGAGAGTTTGTTCTCGTTCATCATTACCGCCACTGTGAAAATTTCCACTGGTTCTTGACTTACCAATTGCATCTATTTCATCAATAAAAATAATACAAGGAGCTTTCTTTTTTGCCTCTTTAAATAAGTCACGAACTCTAGCAGCACCAGTACCAACAAATAACTCTACAAATTCCGAACCAGATATACTAAAAAAAGCTACTCCTGCTTCTCCTGCCACTGCTTTTGCTAATAAAGTTTTACCTGTTCCAGGAGGTCCGACTAATAATAAACCTTTAGGAATTCTGGCTCCAATTTCAGTGAACTTTTGAGGTGATTTTAAGAAGTCTACAATTTCTGTTAATTCTGTCTTTGCTTCTTCCACTCCAGCAATATCAGCAAAGGTAATTTTATCTGATTCTCCTTCAACATAAACCTTCGCTTTATTCTTACTCATTGACAGAGCACCTTGAGAACCGCGATTCATAAAAAACTGAAATGCTAAGACTAATATGATAGGCGGAATTACCCAGTTTAAGAGAATAGCAACCCAGCGACTTTGAGGTGGTGCAGCTTGAAATAAAACTTTATTATCTTCTAAACGCTGAAGTAGTTGGGAGTCATTTATTGGAGTAGTAGTAAGTAAAGGTCCGGGTTTACCTTCTTCTCCTTTGAGACGATATAAAATTTTTTCTTCATCTACTTGAACTCCCACTACCTGTCCGTTTTCTACCTGTTGAATAAAGACACTGTAAGGAACACGAGGAGGTTTACGACGTGGCATTAATAAATATGCTGTTAATAATAGACCTGCCAAAATTAATAATGCACTGCCTATCTGACGCTTATTAGGATTTTTTGGTTTCTTTTTCAGACTCATATTTATTTGGATATAATTGTGAACTGTAGATTCAAATCGTCAAAAATTGAACGTTTATTTGAGACTAATAGTTTATTATAGCAGTTTGATAAATATTTGTTATAAATAACTAGGTTACTTCTTAGGAGTCAGGAGTCAGTAGTCAGGAGTCAGAATGAATGGCTTCAATATTATTTTTTAGGTCAGAAATTATCTTTTTATATCATGCTCGGACGGGTCAGTTTTAACGAAGTCAGAAGTCAGAAGTCAGATAGGGGAGTCGCCGGATTGGCGACGTACAGAAGTTCTTTTTGTAACGGGGATTTGAGCAATTATCCAAAAATATTTCGCCTTAAAAGGGGGGTTTTAGACCCATATTATTTTGATAAATAAAATTTAAGGACTAACAGTACCAAAGAAATACTGAAATTATCTTTACTTTCCTCCAATATTTCCTCTTTTCCTCTTTTCTTTCCTCCTGACTCCTGACTCCTCACAGCAGTTATTTATAAGTATTCAACCGAACATTATATTAGTTCAAGGGACATCTCCTATAAAATCTTTTAATCAGCCAAATTATTCGTAACATTTTTTTTTAAAATGGTATTAGACAGCAGTTTTCTAGCTGATAAGATACAAAATTTATTGATTTTAGGGAGTAGGGAATAGGGAATAGGGAATAGGGAATGAATAAAAATTATAGATTAGTCTTAAACTTTACCTTACTATCCTGAAATTTACTGTAATATAAAATATGGAGTTTTTGCTAATTAATTAAGAGAACAGAGAACAATTAAAAATATTTTTTGCCAACCAAACTTGGTCTAAGATTTTCCCACCCAAAAACTCGTAATAAAAAAGTATGGTACAAGAACTAACAACTAATACTAAACCAGAAATTATTTATCCAGAAAGTGATGGTCAACCGATGGCAGATAATACAAAACAATTTCGCTGGATTGTAACTATAAAAGAAAATTTAGAAATTTTATTTGCTGAGGTTGCTGATGTTTTTGTTGCTGGAGATTTCCTCTGGTATCCAGTGGTAGGAAATAATAAAATTCGGACTGCTCCTGATATTATGGTTGTATTTGGTAGACCAAAAGGAGATAGAGCTTCTTATAAACAATGGCAGGAAGAAAATATTACTCCCCAGGTTGTATTTGAAATATTATCACCAGGCAACCGTCTCAAAGAAATGAATAAAAAATTACTATTTTATCAACAGTATGGAGTTGAAGAATATTATATTTATGACCCCGATAAAATAGATTTTACAGGTTTAATTAGAGTGGACGATCCTGCTTCTCCTCGAGGCGATCGCTTAGAAACAATAGAAAAAATTGATGGTTGGGTCAGTCCCCGTCTGAATATTCGTTTTCAAATCACAGAAAGTACTTTAGAAATATATCGACCTGATGGACGTAAATTCCTAACATCTCTAGAATTAGAGCGACTTAGAGAGCAGGAATATCAACGTGCTGAACAGGAAAAGCAACGAGCTGAACAGGAAAAGCAGCGAGCTGAACAAGAAAAGCAAAGAGCTGATAGACTGGCAGCAATACTAAGAGAAAGAGGAATTGATCCAGATGAGCTATTTTGAGTGAGAGGATGCGGGTTCTTGAGGACACGGACAGGGGGAGATGCGGAGACGCGGAGACGCGGAGAGAGGACGCAGGAGTTCTCTTTCATGAGTGGCGGAACGGGCAAGATACCCATTCCACAGACGGCAGTGGGAGCATCTTGCTCCCGTGCCAAGCATCCCTTGTTTCTTGTACACCATGACTATGCGGGACTACCCTTTAATGAATAAAGCGAGTAGATTGAATTAATTACTCAATTATCCAATCTCCGCGTCCCCATGTCACCGCGTCTGGTGTGTCATATCTTAAAAACTTACCCTTGTAAGCACTCCCCTACTTCTGCAGCTTGAACTTGCTGCAATAAATCTTGTAATTTTCCTCCCTCAATTACCTCTACATCCAAAAGCTGTTGAGAAATTGTTTCCAACAAATCTCGATTATGATTAAGAATATCTAACGCTTGTTGATGTGCAGTTTCCACAATTTCTTTCACCTCATCATCAATAGCTTTAGCAGTCTCATCACTCACCATGCGACGCGGGTTCATTCCACCTTGACCGAGAAAATTATTCTGTTGACCCTTCTCATAAGCTAAAGGACCCAATATTTTACTCATACCATAAGTTGTCACCATTTGCTCTGCTAGGTCAGTCGCTCGCTGCAAATCATTCGCAGCACCAGTAGTAATACTACCAAAGACAATTTCTTCCGCCGAACGACCCCCCAATAAAATTGCAATTTGTCCCCGAAGTTCCGCCTCATCTCTTAAAAATTTATCCTCAGTAGGTAGTTGCAAAGTATAACCCAAAGCTGCCATTCCCCGAGGAACAATAGAAATTTTCTCTACCCTGCCACTACCAGGCATCAATGCACCAACTAAAGCGTGACCCACTTCATGGTAAGCAACAATCTTTTTCTCTTTATCACTGAGAAGACGACTTTTCTTTTCCAAACCTGCCACAATGCGTTCGATCGCTTCAGCAAAATCTTCCTGAGAAACCTTTTCTCTTCTGTTACGCGCTGCTAATAATGCTGCTTCATTAACCAGGTTAGCTAAGTCCGCACCGACAAAACCAGGAGTACGAGTAGCGATCGCCTTTAAATCGATATTATCTGCTAACTTAACTTTGGCAGCATAAATTTCTAATATTTTCAGACGACCGGGTAAATCTGGACGGTCTACCAAAACCTGACGGTCAAATCTTCCTGGTCGCAATAAAGCAGGGTCTAAGGTTTCGGGGCGGTTAGTAGCAGCTAAAACAATAACTGTTGACTCGGCAGCAGCAAAGCCATCCATTTCAGTTAATAACTGGTTGAGAGTTTGTTCCCGTTCGTCGTTACCACCATAAAAACCGCCACTGGCACGAGATTTTCCAATAGCATCAAGTTCGTCAATAAAAATAATACAAGGTGCTTTTTGCTTTGCTTGTTCAAATAAGTCTCGTACCCGCGCTGCACCTGCACCCACAAATAATTCGACAAATTCGGAACCGGAGATGCTAAAAAATGCTACTCCTGCTTCTCCTGCAACTGCCTTTGCTAATAAAGTTTTACCAGTTCCTGGAGGTCCGACTAATAATACACCTTTGGGAATGCGTGCGCCAATAGCGGTAAAACGTTCGGGAGACTTGAGAAATTCCACAACTTCTGCTAATTCTGTTTTTGCTTCTTCAACTCCTGCCACATTGTTAAAAGTTACTTTAGTAGACTCGCCTTCGACGTAAACTTTTGCCTTACTTTTTGTAATAGAAAGTGCCCCTTGGGGACCGCCCATACCACCTGCACGACGACCAATAAAAAATTGCCAGATAGCGACAAAAATTAGCGGAGGAATTACCCAACTCAAGATATTACCAAAAAAATTATTAGAAGGAGGCGGAGCAGCAAATTCTACTCCTTTTTGTTCCAGACGTTTTGGTAATTCTAAGTCGAATATTGGGGTAGTTGAAAATACCTGTTCTGGTTGTTCTGCTGTCTCTTTGAGTTGGTAACGAATTTGGTCTTGACCTACAGAAGCTCTTGCTACCTTGCCGTCTTCTACTTGGTCGATGAATAAGCTGTAAGGAACGCGAGGAATTTGAGGACCGAATAAATTAGGAAATACTAGGTTGATAAATAGGAATATACCTGCCAGCAATAATAAGATATTGCCAATTCTAATATTGCGAGGTCCTTGTGCATTATCTTTGATACTCATGGTTATTATCTTTTTTTGGTAAGCAATATATTAGTCTGTATATTTATTTTATATTATTTTTGAGCAAAAGGGGGAGTAGGGACGTTGCATGCAACGTCTAAAGAAGAATAGGGGAAAATATAGCAATGTGCGCTGGCTTATGTACAAATTACAAGAACTGTCCAATAGCTAAAAGTCTTATATTATTCCAATGGAGATGCTGCGCAAACGATTTTTTATTCCCCCTGTTGCCTGTTGCCTGTTGCCTATTGCCTGTTGCCTGCGCACAGCGCTATAATTGATAATTTATGTGCGATAATTGATTTGATTTTTTATTATTTGTCTTATGAATATCTACCTGACCCTAAAGCAAAGTCAACGTCTCAGAATTAGTGATGGCGAAATTTCACCTATCCTCAGTGGTTGCGAAAATGTTAATCGTCTTTTAGTTTTAATTTGGTCACAATTGGGTGATTTTGATAACCTAGAATATGCTTGGTGGTTACAACGAGAATCTGCCAATTTGCAAGCTCAAGGAGTGACAATACGGGCAATTGGGATTGGCGATCGCTCTTCTGGATTGAAATTTTGTGGATATACTGGGTTTCCTACAGAATGTCTGTTTGTTGATCCAGATGCTCAATTGCATCAAGAATTAGAGCTATATCAGGGATTAACTGTTAAATTCCCTTTATTAAATACAAGTCAAAGTGCTTGGGTTAATCTAATGTTAATGTGTGCAGGTATTGGTAGCCCTGGTACTTTAGGAGAGGTCTTTAGAGGTTATCTAGGGGATAAAAAAGCACCTCAATTGATTGGTGATGATGAAGTCATCCATGCTAAACCTTTACCGCCTCTAAAGGGTTCATTTTTTAAGATGGCAGGTGGAACAGGTTTTCAACGTCCTTTTGAATTAGCCACACTGAGACTAAGAAATATGACGGAAGTTCTCAGTAATTGGTCAACTTATGTACCTAATTCTGCTTATTTGACTCAAAGAGGTGCAACTTTTCTGTTTGATGGTCAGGGAAATTTGCTGTATAAACATTGCGATCGGGGTATTCTAGATTTTGCTTTTAATAAAAGTAATCCTTTATCTTTTGTTTTAGAGTAGGGAGTAGGGAGTAGGGAATAGGCAACAGGGAACAGGCAAATGTTTTTCTCTGTCCGAAATCTATTATTATATCATGTCCGTTAATATCGTTTGTGTAAACCCAAGCGTGATATGCAGGAAATTTAAGTTTTTTTTTCTTGCTCTTAAACCTTCCTACCTCTTCCCTCTTCCCTCTTCCTTCTTCCTTCTTCCTTTCCTTCGCTATACAATACTGATGCTACCGGACATAATATTACAGAAAATATAAAGGTATTTTCACAATAAAAGTGGAACCTTTACCTATGATACTGGTTGCTCGGATATCACCATTATGAGCATTAACTATTTGTTGAGCGATCGCTAACCCCAAACCAAAACCTCCTGTTTTGCGAGTTCTAGCAATATCAACTCGGTAGAAGCGATCGAATATGTGAGGTAAATCTGTAGCAGGAATACCATCACCCGTATCTGTAATAGAAATAATAGCGTAATCAGAGTCTGTCTCTAACTTTAACTTTACTTTTCCACCCCCTGGAGTATATTTAAAAGCATTATTGAGCAAATTTTCAAACACCAAACGCAGTAATTCAGGTTCGACCTTAACTTCAATCATTTTCTGTGGTGAATTATAGTCAAAAGTCAGATTCTCACCCGCAGCTTGATTTTGATAATATTCAGCTAATTCCTCTAACATCAAACTTAAATCAACATTTTGTAATGCTTCTTGGTTAATTTTTCCCTCGTGACGCGCCAGTATCAATAAATTATTCACAAGCACACTCATTGATTTTGCTAATGTGCTAATTTTTTCTAGACGCTGACTTTGAGGTGTTTCCTCAGTTCCAGGAATTAATAATCCAACTTGAGCATTACTCAGGATAGCAGCTAATGGGGCGCGTAATTCGTGAGAGGCATCAGCAGTAAAGCGACTTTTAGCTTGGTAAGATTTACGAATTGGTTGCATCGCCATTCCTCCCAATAACCAACCCGCAAAACCGATCGCCCCCCAAACTAACGGAACAGCAACCGTTAAGAAAACCCGTAATTTCATAGTTAAATCAACAAAAGACTGGAGAGATGTTGCGACTCGTAAATATCCCAGTAATATCTCACCTTTCATCACTGGTAAGGTAAGTTGACGAGCAGACACACCAGATTTATTTGCAATTGTTTTAAAACCAGGTTCGGGGTTAACCATAGTTCGGGGAGGTTCTCCTACAAACTGAAGAATTTGACCTTGGGAGTTGTACCAATGAACATATAGTAATTCGCTACCTATTCCAGATTTTTTCCCTAAAACTAAGACATTTTCTAGCTCTGGTGTAGACTGTCCCCTACTTTTATTGTACTCTACCATGGAAGCGATCGCTCTACTCCGGTCATATAAAGCGCCATCAAAAGTTGCTAGTCTATCTCGAAGTTCTATATAGAAAAGCAGCTGAGTAAAAATAATTAAAATTCCTCCCATAGACCAAGTAAACCAGCAAGCTAAATTACGACGACTGCGACTAAACATAATCTTGATTTATCCTATAACCTAAACCGTAGATAGTTTCAATTGATTTATCTGCACTCAAAACCTTCAATTTTTGCCGTAACCTCCGGACCGAAGTACTAACAGCATTACTATCCGGTGGGTTATCCCACTCCCATAAAGACTGTTCAATTCGATCGCGACTCAAAACTTGATGAGGATGACGTAAGAAATATTCTAGCAGTTGCGACTCCCGCACCGAAAGTTGCACCTCTTGTTTTCCTCTTCGTGCCATTAACTTAGTTAAGTCTAGTTGCAAATCTCCCAAACTGAGAATATCCCCCTGCCATAATGGAGAACGTCGCCCCAAAGCTCGCACTCGCGCCAATAACTCCAGCAAATCTACAGGTTTTACCAAATAATCATCCGCTCCACTATCTAAACCCATCACCTTATCAATAGTAGTATCTTTTGCTGTTAACATTAGTACCGGAGCAGTTTTGCCCATTTGTCGATACAAACTACATAATTTCAGCCCACTAACACCCGGTAACATCCAATCTAAAATTAGTAGGTCGTAGTCATTTTCTGCCATTAACCATTGAGCAGTATCTCCTGTTTCCACTCCATCTACAATGTGTCCAGCTTGGGATAAACCTGTGTGGATAGGTTCTAACTGTTCTGAGTCATCTTCTACTAAAAGTATTCTCATTTCTAGAGTAGTCCTTAATTTGATTGGGAATTAGCAAATATCTTCAATTATTAATAATTGTAAGAGTTCCATATTTTCATAGACTGCGTACTTTTTTGATCGATCGTCTGCGATCGCTACAGCTATTGTATATAATATCAATATTAATTCTATTCTATCTTGGTCTAAAGAATATTTGACAGCAACCTCATCTGGTATAATTGTCAATTGATATCAATTTCATGTAGTTGAGCTACTCAGGTTTAGAGTAGTCAATTCCCAATAGTCAGGAGGTAAGGTGAATAGCATTACTTTTTGAACTTGGTACTACTAACTTGAAGAAAAAGTAAGTAATAATTAGTAAGTAAAACATATAATTTAGGAAAAGTCAATGAAATTAAGAAAATTGCGGAAAACTCTTAAAGCTATAGGTTTAGAGTTTTGGTTGCCTCTACCAATCATCAGCGGGTTATTTTGGGTGACAACTGGCTGGGCAACTCAAACAATTTTGTATTCTAGAGCGAATATTACAAACCCCGTGCAAGTCGATACCTTGCCAGAAATTGATATATCTTTAAAGGCAAAGCTAATTGTGATTGAGGTAAAAATCTTTAAAAAACGTGGTTTTAGCACGGTAGATGTATATGTAAGTGATTCTAGACTACAAGAAATAATATTAGATTTTCCTACTACTGATATAGCAGAATTAGAAACAGAAATATCCAGTACTTTAAGTATTCCCCGAGAGAAAGTTCAAGCATTAGCTCAATATCAAATTAATGAATAATGTAGCAGGGAATAGGGAATAGGGAGTAGGGAGTAGTAAGTAGGAATTAGGGAGAAAGAATTGATAATTTATGTAGGATAATTGATTTTATTTTGAAAAGTTGGATATATCTACTGATAACTGAAATGACTGGCTGTCATTTTCATGTCATTTTTCTAGTTTATAGTTAAACCACCGAGTTCAAAAAGTAATAAATGATTGACCCAAATACTTTTGGTCTGGATGTTCAACCAGGAACAACAATTAATGGAATAGTAGGTGGTTTCATAGACAATGGAGAAGACTTTACCCTCAACTTTAGTGGTGGAAGTGTCATTGTAGACCCCTTCCCTGTCAATGCTAATCAACTAGGTTTAAACATCGGTGAACCTATAAATGTTGTAGTTGCTGAATTTGATGGTTTGGAAGTTGATACAGGATTTATCAGCAGATCGGATGGTGTAGTTATTTTAGGGAATCAAGCTATTTTAACTCCACCACAACCCACGACAGCAATTCCAACTCCCTCACCTCCATTGAACCCGCCACCCCCAGTAGCACCATTAGATCCAATCACAGGTGGGGTTTCCACTATAGGATTTGACCCTCTAACTTTTCCCCAAGGAAATTCTATCTTTGGCACTGTATTAAATACTGTAGATCGTGATGAATTTATTCTGGATGCTGGTGGCACTCAGGTATTCATAGATGCCAATTTATCAGATAGACAATTTTTGAATTTATTCCCTGGGGAACAGGTAAATGTTGTGGGTGAGTTTGATGAAAATGAGTTTGAAGCTTTTTCTGTCACCCGCACAGATGGTTATCCTGTAGTTTCCGATCTATTACCAGGGGCGATGCCACCTGTAACAAATACATTGTTCGGTACTGTGTTAAATACTGTTGATAATGATGAATTTATTCTGGATGCTGGTGGCACTCAGGTATTCATAGATGCCAATTTATCAGATAGACAATTTTTGAATTTATTCCCTGGGGAACAGGTAAATGTTGTGGGTGAGTTTGATGAAAATGAGTTTGAAGCTTTTTCTGTCACCCGCACAGATGGTTATCCTGTAGTTTCCGATCTATTACCAGGGGCGATGTCACCTGTAAGCAGTACATTGCTCGGCACTGTGTTAAATGATAATGACGGATACGATGATGACGATGATGACAGATACGATGAGTTTGAAGAAAATAATGAGTTTGAGGCTTTTGCTACCAACCGTTCTGATGGTTATCCTGTAATTCCCGAGATATCGCCAGCAGCAGCGCCACCCGTAAGCAGTACATTGTTCGGCACTGTATTAAATGATAATGATGACGATGACGATGACGATGATGACAGATACGATGATGATGATGATGACGATGATGACAGATACGATGATGATGATGACGATGATGACAGATACGATAATGATGACGATGACGATGATGACAGATACGATGATGATGATGATGACGATGATGACAGATACGATGACGATGATGACGATGATGACTAAATAGACATCTCCAATCATCAAAAATCAAATCAATTATTTTCCCCTACTTTGTACGGGCGATTTCCTCCAGGATGCTCTGCAAACGCGTTTGCGACAGCATTCGGTAACGAAATCACCCCTACTCCCTCTTTTCGTATAACTGAGTTTTATTCACTATTACTAGGAGTTAAGAACAATGAACGACAAAAAATATCGTAAATGGCATCGAATAATAGCCCCGATAGTTTTTCTACCATTATTTCTGACTGTAATCACAGGAATAGGTTACCGACTCGGTAAAAGTTGGTTTGGTTTGTCTAGTGAGCAAGCAGAGATTTTCATGGTAATTCACCAAGGTACATATCTAGGAGACGATCTTAAACCTTTTTATGTACTTTTAAATGGTATCGGATTAATTTTCATGATGGTTACAGGTATCACTATGAGTGGTGTATTCAGGAAAAAAAGATTGACTGATTAATTCAAACAGGACTTACGGAAAATATCAGACTATACACTATCTGTAGGGAGAGACAAACATCAGAATAATTAGCATTAACTGGTAATAATTAGGAAATAATATCATGTCCGGATAAGAGCGTGATAGAACTCCGTTCCGCTTACGCGACCAAAAAACTTTCTCCTTCTTCTCCTCTTCTTCCTCTTTCTTGTTTCTTTCCTCCTGACTCCTGACTCCTGACTCCTCAGTTGTGTCGTTATTAATAACTGTTCAACCGGACATGATATTATTCCTTCTTCTTCCTTGTGCTATGTCATTCTCCATTATACAATAGGCTAAATTCTGGCTCCTGACTCCTGACTCCTGACTCCTAAGCATCACAACCCATCACCAATCAAAATAAATGGTGCCCAATAATAAGGATGCCTCAACCTTTTTGCCTCTTCTTCATTAATACTCCCATTTATCAAAGCTAACTGTGCTTTTCGTAATGCTTCTGCTTTTGTGATATTGCCTTTTTTCAATGCTCGATAAAAATTAATCATCAGCACTCGCGTTCCTAGATCGTCAACTTGCCACAAACTTGCCAAAGATGTTTTCACCCCTGCACGTTGCATCTGATAACCCAACCCTAATATTTCTGAACCATCTTTTAAAATACCACCTACTCCTGTTCGACAAGCACTCAAAACTGCTAAATTAATATTAGGTAAGGATAAGTTTGTAATTTCCCGCAAAGTTAGACGACTGCCATCACCAAATAAAATAAAAGAATCTTCTGGTTGCCCATTGACAAAATCTGCATGGGTGGCAAAATGTAGAATATTGTACTTATTAACTCGTGAAATAATTTCATTCCAATTGAAGGCTTGATTCAGTAGTTTTGTCGTATTAGGAATCATCTTGGCTAAGGTCTCTACTTCTTGTCCGGCAAATTTTAATCCTGAGAATCGAAATTCTCTAGAACCTACAAGAAATTTATAATTTCCTTGACTAAAAGCTGCTGCTAATACTCGGAGTTTACCTAGAGGTTTACTGTTAAAATTAGTCAGACTTGCTGCGGTAATATTGTTGATGTTTAACCTTTCTATTAACCATTTTTTTCCATCGTATAAAGCTGCTATTGGAATATAACGTAATAAACCATCAGGAGCATAAATAATAGTTTTAGTTTTCGCTAAAAATAGCTCTGTCTCTAAAGGTTCTATTAACCATTTGTATAACTGTTGACCTGTTGTGTGTACTATCTGATCACTAATTATATTTCTAGGATATGTCAAAGCTCCTCTAAAGTCAATAATTGCATTTTTTAACTGTGTTTTGTTAATCGGAACTGAACGATGTATTGGCAATCCTTGACTTGTCACTAATATTAATTCTATCCTATCGTCCAAAATTAAGGGATAAAGTAGTACAGCATTTTGCTTGATTTTGAGGATATTTTGTAATCTACTTAAATTGGTAATATCTATACTTTCTCCATCAGTTTTTTGCTTGAGTTCCTGTATGATTTTGACGATATTTTCGTTGGAAATCAAGTTATGAAATTCTGTTTGAATTTGCTGTTTTTCTGCTTTTAAGTCAGTAATACGTTGTTGTTGAGCTTTCGACCTATCTGTGGGTGATATATTCTGTAAATCTGTGAGTTCTTTGTTCAGTTGTACTGCTTTATCTTGAATAGCGGTATAGTTATCCAATATTTCTTGTTCTTGAGGTAATAATTCTATTCCCACAGAAGTTTGTTCATTACCTTCTACATTGTTGAGGTAATTTTCTAGTTCTTGAACTTTCAATAAATCCAAAACCTGTTGAGCTTCTGTGACTCTATTTTGCTGTAATAATAAATCTGCTAAACGACGATAAGTATCAGCATTTTTTTCGGCATAGGATTGCCGTTTATCTAGAGGAAAATTTTGTAAATCTTGCCGAATTTCTTCTGTGACATTTACAGAGTGTTTATATAAAATAATTGCTACTTCCGGCTGTTTTTCTGCAACTAATAAATCTCCAATATTACTTAAAGTTATTCTTTCACTAGCGCGATCGCCTACATTTCTTTGAGTAGTTAAAGCTTGGCGATAGTAGTCTTCTGCTCGGGTATATTCTTTGAGGCTTTTATAAACTGTTCCGAGACTATCTAGGATATGTCCTTCTTCTGTTTTATTACCTATTTCCTGGAAAATTGTTAATGCTTGGTGCAAATATTCTAATGCTTTTTGATATTCGCCTTTTTGGTCATAAACTAAGCCGATATTATTCAGGCTTTGCCCTATTCCTGCTTTGTCTTTTATTTGTTCTCTAACTGTTAAAGCTTGTTGATAATATGTTAATGCTTGAGCATATTTTTTTTGCAATTTATAGGTAAGCCCAATATTATTTATTGTATTTCCCTCGCCATTTTTGTTGTTATTTGCTTGATAAATTTCTAGAGCATTTTGATACCACTCTAAGGATTTTTCATACTGACCTAATTCTTGATAAATTAAGCCGATGTTGTTAGTAACTGCTGCCTCACCTTGAAAATTTTCTAATTCCTGGAATGTTTGTAGAGCTTGTTGATAATATTTTAATGCTAGAAAATATTGAGCTTGATTTTGATAAATTGCTGCTATATTATTCTGAGTTCCTCCAACTCTAACTAAATCTCCTAATTCTTGACGTATTGCTAAAGCTTGCTCCAAGTAATTTAAAGCTTGGTCATAATTTCCCTGGAGAAAATAAATAGCACCAATACTATTTAGATTACTACCAATACCTTGTTTTTCATTAATTTTGCGACGTATTTTTAATGCTTGTTGATGATAATCTAATGCTTGGGGATAGTCAGTTAGTTTTTGATAAGTGGCTCCAATACTATGAAGGGTTTGACTTATTTTTAGAGATAGAGATTGAGTAGAATTATCTGATAATCTGTATAATAATTGGAATATTTCTAAAGCTTTTTGATAAGCTTCTAAAGCAGCTTGATATTGACCATCATTGTAGAGTTGTTCGCCTTGTTGATAAAGTGCTTTTGCTTCAGTTTGTTGTGGAGTTTGAGATATTAGCTGATTTTGAGGTTGATCAGAATTTAATATTTGAGGAAATACTGTTTCGTAGCATAAGTAAAAAGTTAAACTCAAGCAGCAGATTAGAAAAAAATTTATGAGTCTTTTAATTATTCTTCTTCCACTACTTTTAAACATTTTTTTATACTTTTTATTTATTCAGCTTTAGCAATTACCAAATAATAGGCGATCGCTATAGCGGTTTTCACAAGGGGTAAGGTATCAACAATTATCCTTAAAAAGGGGGACTTCCGGTTTCCCCCCTTTTCAAGCTATGCTTTATAAACATCTTTCTTAATATAAAACTTGACAAAATAGACAAAT
This sequence comes from Okeania sp. SIO1H4, assembly GCF_010672695.1. Classification (NCBI taxonomy): domain Bacteria; kingdom Bacillati; phylum Cyanobacteriota; class Cyanophyceae; order Oscillatoriales; family Microcoleaceae; genus Okeania; species Okeania sp. SIO1H4. Next base: position 17,178 of record NZ_JAAHGB010000012.1, on the reverse strand, counting down.
TATCTTGGAGACTTTAAAAGTCTTTTTCTAGAGAGAAAATATATTTTAAAGTACATTTATTTTGAATGATTAAGTAGTTTTACTTAGATACTATAACTATTTCTCCCTTCTACCCTACTCCTCTTCTCCCCTTCTCTCCGTGTCCCCGTGTCTCCGCGCCCCGTGTCCTTGTGTCTGAGGAGTTCCTTATAAGGGATAGCTTTTCAAGGGGGGTTAGGGGGGATCTCTGGCAGTGTACCTCACACTTACTGAGAAATACTAGAAAGCTATTATTTAGGCCCATTAATTTTTGGAGAAGTCTATTTGAGTTATTCTTATTATTTTTTGCCATCTTCATCAAATAAAAGAGTTACACTACCAGAGTCTCCTTCCCATCCTGTACAGTATTTAAGAACATTAAATCCATCATTGTTCAGGTATGTTTTTCCTCCTGGAGTTCGACATAAATATTTCTGAATAATTGTAGCTGTATTGGGATTTCCAACTTCTTCAGCTACTCCTATAACTTCCCAATAGTAATCTAAAGCTTTCTCACCTTTGCCTAGTTTTTCGTACATTACTCCTACATAGAATAAAGCACGACCTTCTGCAAGTAAATCTCCTGTATCTCGTCGTAGTTTTAATACCTGCTTAAATTTTTCTAATGCTTGTTCGTATTGCTCATTTTGATAATATTTATCACCCTCTTTTAACAGCCTACTTATTTCAGATTGATTATTAGAGCTACTATAAGAAATATCCTGAGCAAATACAGGTGAAATTTTCCACTTTTCTCCTTGATGTAATCCTTCAAATGTAGAAAAACTCAAAGCTAAAGCAGTAGTAATAACTCCAAGATAGTTTATCCAATAACGCATAGATTAATACCTCAATAAATCTACTACAAAATCTTTCTCAAAAATTTTGACTGGATAGTAGGACTTAAGTAAACAATACCTTCAAAATAGCCTCAAAAGATTACATATATATTAGTTCCTCCAGGATAATACCGATTATTTTTCGGTTATAAACTTAATTATTTATAACAGTCGGGAGGTTATGCAAAATTTTAGCATTGGGACTTGACTCTAAAATGCCTTAAAAATAACCTTTTACCCTGTTTCTTGATAAATTGAGGTTTTAGCTATTTGTAGTTGGGCTTCAGCCCTTTAAATACTTGTGTTAGGGCCATTTTTTGACTGCCAATGTATTTCTTTGTCCCTGTTAGTTATCTTGTTAGTGTTTCGGCTATTTTATTCCTCAATATCAAGGTCCTAATAGCTTCATACATTTAGATATATTAAGTTTATACTTAATAGTAATTATTAATATAAATCTAGTTAGTATGAATAAAATAACTTTTGGTATAAATCACTCTTTATAACTCCTGAATAGTAGATTAAAAATAGATATATTTACTTAGTTTTCTCTGTAGAAACAACTAAGATAAATCGCTTATAATATATTTATTATATCTTCACCTTGAAGTATAAGCAATGCCTAAGTAAATATACTTTTGAAGAAGGTTATAGGTAGTAGGTGTAATATCATGTTCGGATAATCAGTTATAAAAAACCTTCTTCTTTCTGCTATATGTCTATCTTTGGCTGTAATGTCAACTGCAAATTATCAATACCAATTTCTGTAGATTCACTGCCAATAGCAATAAACTGGGTATTCTCTGGAATTGGAATACCTTGACGACTAAAGTTACTGAAATTATTTTGTTGGCCAGGAACAGGAATAGTCGGACTTAAAGTTGCTCCTTGGCCAATATCCTGACGATTTTCATTGAAAAACCTCACATTGTGACTTCTGTTAGGAGAAGCGTAGTCAAACGAAAAATTACCAAACTCAATTTCACCTATCCGATCGATAACTTCACCTAAATCAATTACAATAGCATCCAGCTCGAACCCTAATTCTCGGCTTGGTATATCGTAGGCAATAACAGTATCATTGTTAGGAGTACCATCAAATCTTCCTTGGCCTCCTTGATTCCTACTTACTAAAGCTACAGTATTACCAGAAAATAGAAGGTTAGCAGGACCTTGAGGGGGATTAACTTGAGCAGACCTCACAAAATCAAAATTGTTAAATTCACCATCAAAACCCAACACCCTAGTAGTAAAAGGTTGAGGTGGTGGGGATATAATTTCATCATCAATAATTTCTAAAGTAGCAGGTTGACCAACAGTCGCCCCACCTGTAACGTTACTTAAACTTAAATTGACAGTTTCTGTATTCTCGACTGAGCTGTCATTAATAATAGGAATATTAATAGTTTGTTGGGTTTGGTCATCTGCAAAGAAAATAGTTTCAGGAACAGGGTTGCCATAATCAATTCCCTGGGATGCTGTGCCATTGGAAAGGTTAATATTGGCACTAACTACTCCATCATTTCCACCAGTACGAATGACTGTAACTGCAGCAGTAGGTTCATTTTCTGTCACGCTAAAAGTGGGGTTGCTAAATTGGAGAGTACCTGGGTTGGCAATGCTATAACCAAAGTTAGTATTATTGAGGTTTTCTCCAGAAGACAGGGTGACAGAAAACTCTTGAGTTGTGAGAGTAGCATCAGGTTGAGGAGTAATGGTTCTGATGGTATAAGTATTTGGTAATAAGTTAGATAAAGTGTATAGACCAGACTGGTTTGTAAGTGTTGTTTGTTCGTTGGGGTCAGGAATGCCATTTTGATTGGTATCTATAAAAACTGTGACGCCTGATAATGCTGTTTCTCCTGGTTCGAGAAAACCATTTTGGTTAGTATCGTTAAATATAATTCCACTAATACTGCCGGAAGGTAGGGAGTCTACAGTCACATTAACTGTAGCGCTAGAGTTAGGAGTATTATTATTGCCGTCTGAAATTTCGTAAGTAAAAGTATCTGTCCCGCTGAACCCTGGTGATGGGGTGTAGATAATTTGGTTATTGTTAATAGTGGCATTATTTCCTGCGGTGGTTAAATTATCGACCACAATAATATTGAGAGATTCTCCTGTGTCGTTTGCTAAGACATCTACAGTTATGGGAGTATTGGCAGTAGTAGAAGCTGTGTCATTTTCAGCTACGGGAATTACTTGGTTTGGTGTGACGGTCACATTAACTGTAGCGCTAGAGTTGGGAGTATTATTATTGCCATCTGAAATTTCGTAAGTGAAAGTATCTGTTCCACTAAACCCTGGTGATGGGGTGTAGATAATTTGGTTATTGTTAATAGTGGCATTATTTCCTGCGGTGGTTAAATTATCGACCACAATAATATTGAGAGATTCTCCTGTGTCGTTTGCTAAGACATCTACAGTTATGGGAGTATTGGCAGTAGTAGAAGCTGTGTCATTTTCAGCTACGGGAATTACTTGGTTTGGTGTGACGGTCACATTAACTGTAGCGCTAGAGTTGGGAGTATTATTATTGCCGTCTGAAATTTCGTAAGTGAAAGTATCTGTTCCACTAAACCCTGGTAATGGGGTATAGATAATTTGGTTATTGTTAATAGTGGCGTTATTTCCTGCGGTGGTTAAATTATCGACCACAATAATATTGAGAGATTCTCCTGTGTCGTTTGCTAAGACATCTACAGTTATGGGAGTATTGGCAGTAGTAGAAGCTGTGTCATTGTCTGCTACGGGAATTACTTGGTTGGGTACATCGTAGGCAAAGTTAATATCACTAACACTTTCACCAGCAGGAATAGTTACAGAAAATGGAAACTCTTGAAGAGGTAGGTCGGGAGAACGAACTGCTGTGAGAGTATATTCAATATTTGGTAATAAATTAGAGAAATTGTAAATACCTGATGAGTCAGTAACAGTTGTTTGTTGGATCGGAATATCGTTCTCAATTCCACTGATAGTTACAGTGACATTATTGAGTCCAGTTTCTCCAGGGTCGAGAATATCATTATCATTTAGGTCGTCAAATACTGTACCGCTGATACTACCTGGAGGGAGGGGGTCAACTGCAACGGTAACTGTGGCAGGTTCGGAAATATTTCCTTCGGGGTCAATAATAGTGTAGGTAAATGTGTCTTCACCGATCACTCCTGGTAATGGCGTGTAGGTAATTGTACCATTGTTGTTATTAGCGATCGCTCCATTGCTTGGGTCGGTTGTTGCCAAAACTTCTACCGGACTACCTTGGGGGTCAATGTCATTTTCGATAACATTAATAGTTACAGGGTTACCTTGAGTTGTCGTGGCAGTATCAGAGTTAGCTATTGGACGTTGTTCTTCTGGTGGGAGGACATTAATAGTAACGGTGGCGATGTCTGTGTTATTATTACCGTCGCTAATAGTATAGGTAAATGTGTCTTCACCTATGAACCCGTCGGGAGGAGTATATAATAAGGTGGAATTTCCATCTTCATCGGTGCTGAGAGTAACTGTACCACCTGCTGTAGAAATTGCATCAAAATCAATAATATCGATCTGGTCGAGTTCGGGGTCTGTATCGTTATCTAGGACATCTATATTTACCTGGTTATTAACTGTAGTGAAAGCTGTATCATCTATAGCGTCTGGAGCTAAATTTTCAATGTCGCTATCAATAATATTGACAGGGAGTATATTGTTACTGGGAATGTCATCTATAGTAAATGGTACATTCGCGCCATTATAGTTTTCGTCATTACTGCTAATAGTATGGGTAATATTGCTAATATCAGGACTTTCTATTTCATCATCTACTGCTGTCACAGTAACGGTTTGAGGAGTTAAGTCATTAAATGTGAGGTTAATTGTATTGCTTAGTGTTTCATCAACATCACTGAGAACTGTCTGACCATCCGAAGCAATTGTAATATTAACTGGAGCAGTAGGAATACTATTAAGAGCAATTTCATAAGTGTCACTCGTAGTTCCTTCCTCTGCGACATCAGTACTGCCACCTGTTTGAGTAATAGAAATTCCGGCAATGTTAGTAGTGTTACCGAAATTAATATTGGTGAAATTTTCCCCAGCAGCAGTAATAGTAATTGGTGTTTCTGGAGCAAGAGTCGGTCTGAAATCTTCTGGTACAACTTCCCGAACGTTATATGTACCAGAGTTTAGGTTACTGAAACTATAATTCCCAGTATCATTTGTAATTTCAGATGGTTCCTCTGGGTCGAATTGTTGGTTTTCATTGAGGTCTAGGTAAATTGTTACACCCGCTAACCCTGGTTCCCCTGCATCAAAAAAACCATCACTGTCAAGGTCGTTGAATTTTATCCCACTGATGCTACCTACAAGTGTTATTTGAGATGTTTCAACTGCACCAATATCTGCAATAGCATTACCATCTCCATCTCCATCAATAGGTCGTTGAATTCCTCTCTGATCCAGATTAAAAGTATTGCCCAGAGCAGTATCAATAGCAGGACTACCTGGAATTAAGTTATGGGTTTCCGTCGGACCACCATTATTTTGTAGAGCAGTTTCTAGTACCGACTCAATGGGAACATCTATAACATTCTCAATGCCCAAAAAACTTCCTGATACATTATTGCTATTATTCCCCACAATAATACTTTGCTCAATTCGAGTAGCACCACCTGCTATAAACACACCACCTCCGTCAATAGCTGTATTTAAAACAATTGTGTTGCTAGCAATATCGCTAATTGATGCCGGAGTATTTATATATATTCCTCCACCTAAACCAATACTTGTATTGCCCGAAATTGTACTATTATTAATTGTCAGTTCGCCATCAGCACCACCTTGACTAGATATAGCACCACCATTACCACTACTGTTATTACCAGATACGGTGCTATTGTTGACTGTGAGTACACCGTCCCTGTTAGAAATACCACCACCATTAAATCCTTGACTATTCCTGATAGTACTATTATTTACCGTGACAATACCACCAATATTTCTGATACCTCCTCCTTCTTCCTCGCCAAAAACAAATCCATCAGCGATCGCTAAATCATTAATAGTAACTGTTGACTCTTGAATATCAAAAATACGACTGGCATTATTACCGCTAATCGTCAGATTATTTGCTCCTAGACCATTAATAATAATATTGCTAGTAATATCTAGTTCAACATTTGACAGAGTAATTGTTTGACCGGATAAACTAGACTCGAATTCAATTGTATTTTCACCAGGGAAAGCATTAGCTTCTTCAATTGCTGCTCTCAATGTAACTATATTATCCCCAAGAGCAGTTTCAACTATTCCATTTCCGGGAATAAGGTCTCCTGCATCCCTCGTATCATTAACGATGAAGGAACTGACCTCAATATTTGCAATATTAAAATTTGGAAAATTTGTAGATGCAATATCAACCGTAATAGTAGGAATTGGAGCAGCTTGAATAAAACCAGTAGGTGGAATATCTCGAATATTATATGTATCTGGGAGTAGACTAATATTATTAAATGAGTAGAAACCAAAAGCATCTGTTATTGCTGTCGGTTCATCGTTGTCGGGAAAATTATTATTATTGATGTCAATATAGACAGTAACCCCTGGTAAACTCGGTTCGCCAATATCTAAGCTACCATCATTATCGAGGTCGTTAAATTTTGTACCGCTAATATTGACCAATAGTTCTGTTTCTATCTGAGATGCTTCAAACGCACCAACATCAACAACTGCTATACCATCTCCATCACCATCAAGAGTCCGGGGAAAACCATTACCACGTTGGTCAAATTGTACCCCAGGCAGAATATTAGCATTATTTCCCCCATCAATGGCAGGATTATTAATATCCTGAATTAAAGCATGGGTTAACGTCAAACCACCATTATTTCCTAAATTTGGGTCGAGTACAGAATTAACTGGAACTTGCAATACTTCACTAGGAGCAAAACCACTACTGCCAAGAATATCGCCAACTAGGTTAGAACCATTGCTATTAAAAACTCCTACTAAAGTATCGTTGAAATTCTCTGAAACATCCGACAGAATAATTGTTGATGAAGCATCAAAATTTCCAGCAATAATACTGTTGCTAACATTAGCAGTCCCACCATTAGCAATTCCACCACCATTGCCAATATTATCGCGGTCATTGTCAGCAATATTTTGAGTAATAGTACTGTTAGTAATTGTGGCAGTAGCTCCAACAAAGTTAATCCCATCATAGAAAGTATTACGACCATTATTATAAATACCACCACCACTAGCATTTGCACTGTTGCCAGAAATAGTACTGTTAGTGAATGTAGTTGTACCATCATTAGCAATACCACCACCACTAGCATTTGCACTGTTGCCAGAAATAGTACTGTCAGTCACTGTAACCGTACCATCATTATTGATACCGCCACCAAAACGACTAGCAACATTTTCAGAAATAGTACTATTATTAACTGTAGCTGTACCATCATTATCGATACCGCCTCCATCAAAACCGGAAGTATTTCCAGAAATAGTACTATTAGTAACTGTAGCAATACCATCGTTATCAATACCACCACCACTTAGTTCAGCATTTGTAGCTATGTTATTACTGATGGTAGTGTTATTTACTTCTAGGACACCTGTATTAACTAAAATAGAGTTGCCATAAGCATCAGGAGCGAAAGTATTATCATTAATGATACCAGCTCCAAAACTAGCAATGTTATTGGAAATGAGACTATTAGCGATCGTTAAAGTGCCACCTTGAGTATAGACTCCACCTCCTGAAAGAGCTGTATTACCTGTGACTGTACTATTTGCTAATGTCACATTCCCTTCAATATTTCTGATACCTCCTCCCTGTTCATTACTAACTACTCCATCAGTAATAGTTAGACCACTAATAGTAACTGTTGGCGATACAATATTTAATTGCAAGGCATTCAAAATCGGAGCATCAATTATTGGTGGTGGGGGTGCTTGAATATTGAAAACGCGACTAGCATTGTTACCGCTAATAGTAAGATTATTTGCCCCTAACCCATTAATAATAATATCGCTAGTAATATCTAATTGAGTATTTAGAGTAATTGTTTGACCAAATAGTATATTCGGGTCGAAGTCTATTGTATTCTCACCCGGCAAGAAGTTTGCTTGTTCGATAGCAGACCTGAGCGTAACTACACCCGTTGCTGTTAGGGGAACTCCATCATTTAAGTTGGCATCTCCTTCATCCCCTATGCTGTTAACAATAAAAGCATCAACAGTCTCCTGTTGGAAATTTCCGAAATTGATATTGGAAATATTTTGGTCTGCTACTACTGTAACAATGGGGTCTGGTGTAGTTTGAGTGAAACCTGTTTGTTGTACTTCCCTAACTGTGTAATTTCCTGTTGGGATATTGTTAATGGTGTAAGTGCCGTCTGTATTAGTTATAGCGTTTGGTTCGTCTAACTCAAAAGTATTATTATTATTCTGGTCTAGGTAAATTCTGAATCCTGGCAAACCTAATTCTTCTGGGTCTTGAAACCCACTTTGGTTATCATCTTGGAATTTTACCCCACTGATACTGCCTAACTCTGGTGACTGAAAGTTACCGAAATTGATATTGGAAATATTTTGGTCTGCTACTACTGTAACAATGGGGTCTGGTGTAGTTTGAGTGAAACCTGTTTGTTGTACTTCCCTAACTGTGTAATTTCCTGCTGGGATATTGTTAATGGTGTAAGTGCCGTCTGTATTAGTTATAGCAAAGGGTTCATTTGCATCTAAGGTATTATTATTATTCTGGTCTAGGTAAATTCTGAATCCTGGCAAACCTAATTCTTCTGGGTCTTGAAACCCACTTTGGTTATCATCTTGGAATTTTACCCCACTGATACTGCCTAACTCTGATGACTGAAAATTTCCCAAATTGATATTAGAGATATTTTGGTCTGCTACTACTGTAACAATGGGGTCTGGTGTAGTTTGAGTGAAACCTGTTTGTTGTACTTCCCTAACTGTGTAATTTCCTGCTGGGATATTGTTAATGGTGTAAGTGCCGTCTGTATTAGTTATAGCAAAGGGTTCAT
>NZ_JAAHGB010000012.1:0-8182 GCF_010672695.1 Okeania sp. SIO1H4 | reverse complement strand
GTAACAATGGGGTCTGGTGTAGTTTGAGTGAAACCTGTTTGTTGTACTTCCCTAACTGTGTAATTTCCTGCTGGGATATTGTTAATGGTGTAAGTGCCGTCTGTATTAGTTATAGCAAAGGGTTCATCTGCATCTAAGGTATTACTGTTGTCAAAATCGACATAAATAGTAAATCCTTCTAATGGAGGTTCACCTGGGTCGAAGAAACCATCACCATTAAGGTCGTTGAATTTTGTACCACTAATACTCCCACTCTGGGCAATAGTAGCAATATTAGCAATATCTATATTTGTAAAAGTTGTAGATCCAGAGTTAACCGTAATAGTAGGAGCTGCAACAGTTTGAGTTAAACCAACAGGTGGAATATCTCTAATACTATATGTACCAGGGTCTAAGCTGATATTTTCAAACAAGTATGACCCTTCACTATTTGTTACTACTCTAGGTTCATCGTTGTCTAAAACTTGATTATTATTAATATCGACGTAGATAGTAACTCCTGCCAAACCTGGTTCGATAAAGTCTAAAACACCATTGTTGTTGATATCGTTGAATTTTGTACCACTAATTTGCAGGTTTGTAGGTGCTTGGGGACCAGTGACTTGTAGGCTAAAAATTTGCGTATCTGTAGTGTCACTGGGGTCAGTAACTGTAAGTTCAATATTGCTGTTACCTATGTCTTGGTCTGTAGGTGTACCTGTTAATGTAGCTGTACCGTTTCCGTTATCGGTAAATTGTAACCAACCAGGTATGTTACTGGAGTTAATATCTATCCGGTCTTCGTCTATATCATTAGCAGTAATTTGGTAAGTGTATAGTTGACCTACTGTAGCTGTTGTTGGCGCTCCACTTGTAAATACTGGGTTGTCGTTAACTGGAGTGACATTGATGTTAAGGGTGTATGTTTCTTGACTGTTGAGTCCACCACTATCACCGATCTGGAATTCTAAGTTGGTGTAATTATTGCCGAACTCGTTATGGTTGGGGATGTAGAAAATGTTTTCAAGAACACCCTCGTCTGTGAATGTTTCCTGTCGTCCTAATTCTGGAGTTCTGGTTATGTTGAAGTTGCTGAAAAAGTCACCATCTTCATCTCGAAAGTTGAAAATTGATGTATTAAATTGAAAGGTAGTATCTTCTTCTATTGTAATCTCAGCATCTGCTGCAGTTGGGGGTGTATCTGTACTTCTTTCCCCGACATTAATATTAATTGTGTATTCTAAACTATCAGCTTGACCGTCATTAACTGTAAATGTGAATTCATCGATGTTATTGCCTGCAGGAGTTGGTTCTATACTATATACCAGTTGGTCGATGTCACTAACGGGGATGGGGTTAGTGACTGGTTCATCGTTGAGAGTAAGACTGCCTAAAGTTGGTTCTTGGGCGATCGTAATACTTGCTAGGTTGTCTCCATCTACATCTACGATAGGAAAGTTGCTTTCTTGGAATTGGAATTGTCCAGTGATATTTGCTTCAAAGCGAATATTATCATCTGTACTTACGGGAGGGTCATTAACTGAATTGACGTTGATAGTTATTGTCGCTTGGTTGCTATTTTCTGAACCATTGTTAAAAATAACTGGGAATGTGGTGTAGTTGTCGCCATTTTCGTGAATTTCTGGACGATAGCTGAGAGTTCCTACTTGGGTAGCGCTGATAGTTTGACCAGGAGTTAATGGTGAACCTGCCAATAATAGTTCCCCTCGTTCGGGTAAATTCACGATTTCGATTTCGGTTAGAGGGTCGCCATCGGAGTCTGTATAATCAAAATCAGTGATACTAAAGTTGTAGGTGGTATCTTCGTCTATGCGGATATTGCTATTATTAGCTGTTGGTGCGGTGTTGACAGGTTCAATTTGAGAAGCAAAGAGCAAATTTTCTGGCAAAACTCCTGGATAACTTACCAACACCTCTTCTCCAAACGCCAAATTATCCCCAACTTCCCCAACTTTAACCCCAAGTTCCCAACTACCACCTAATTCTGCATTACCCACAGGACTTACTGCACCAGCAACACCTACCCCACTCAACTCATGGAACCTTCCCACAAAAGCTTTCCCAATATCTCCCGCACCTACCTCGCAACCATACAACAATATTCCACCAGAACCTATGGTCTCACCCCACCTTTTCAACTCCGCCTCGTATTTGGTCAACGTCGAGATACTTAACTTAGTATTACCCAACTGCAAACTACCAGGAGAACCATGACAAACAATATGGAGACTATTAACTGGATAATCCAAAATAGCTCTAGTTATTTGTCTGACCTCATCTTCTTCCGAGTTCAGAATTACAACTTTTGCCCCTGCCAAAACCCCGGATGCTAACATTTGATAACTTTCTACCGTAGGGTCAATAATTACTAATATTCCCATACCAGGAGGCCAAATACTCACACAATGGCTATTATCTTTATCCCTTATGGATTTAATACCCAACCGTCTGCACGGTGCAAATGTGGTTGGTGAGGTGAGAATCCCCATTGACCCCGTTCTCCTGACTCGGTCTTCCTGACTCCTGACTTCTTCTTCAATTGCAAACTTTTTACAGAAAATTTCATGGTTGTGATTTTGGTTTAAAAAGTTCATGGTAAATATTTGTGAATCTGTTTTTCTCTGAGGATTTTTCCTGACCAAGTAAAGATTCAGGAATTAGAATTTGGATAGTAAATTATGTATAACTTGTGTGTAAAAGACCGGGTTTAAAGGCTTCATCAAATAAATTAAATTGGCGATCTTCAAGACTAGTTTAGGAAGCTAATTAGCTACTAATTGTTATGGCCACAGCCTATTGACTCCGGTTTTTATACTGTTTAGTTTTTTTTATCATTTTCTTTGTGGGTTTAATACCCCACCGTCTACACGGTGTTCAAAATTACTTGGGGTGAGAATCCCCATGTAATTTTCCTCCTGTCTCCTGTCTCCTGTCTCCTGTCTCCTTCTTCAATTGTGAATTTAATCGTATATAAATAACTAACATAACGGCAATAAAGATAATATTAAATTTTATTTTCCGGAAGACCATAAATAAGTTTTGTAAAGTTTTGATTGGTAATCTTCTGATGAAGTTATGTCTAATAAATTAACTTATTCGATGTTTCACTGCACTTGAAGACAATATTTTACTGATCTTAATAAATTAGTTGTTGGCTAGGTTGCTCGAAGAAGATATTAATGATATAAACGTCTTAAATTATTATGTACTGAAATCAAAGTACACCAAGTTAAATAAATATACCGATAAGATGAGGACGAAATAAAATGGGAAGTAAATTTTTATTATCTTTAATCTCAATATTTATTTTAGGAGTTCCTTTAACATGGGCAAAATCTGCAACTGGATTAACACAAATAAATTCTACAAAAGTTAAACCTCAAGATGAGTCTTTTCTCCATTTACTATCACCACCAATATTACAGAGCTTAAATAACTCCCATTCTGTTCCTTCAACAGTTAGAAAAAAAACCCTACAACTAGCACAAGCATCAGATGAATATGACGATCTTTCAGAACTAGACCAAGTAACCTCCGTATCCCAACTCTCAGATATCCAACCTACAGACTGGGCATTTCAAGCATTACAATCATTAGTAGAACGTTACGGTTGTATTGCAGGATATCCAGACGGCACTTACAAAGGTAACCGAGCTATGACCCGATACGAATTTGCTGCTGGGTTAAATGCCTGCTTAGATAGAATGACAGAATTAATTGGCCAGTCTACAGTAGACTTAGCGACTCGCGAGGATATAGCTGCCATTCAACGTTTAGTTGAAGAATTTGCTCCAGAGTTAGCTACCCTCCGTGGTCGAATAGATGTACTTGAAGCTCGCACCGCAGAATTAGAAGCAAACAGGTTTAATGGCACTACAACAATATTTGGTGGAGAAGTAATATTTGGTTTAACCAACGGTTTTGGCGGTGAGGATGTAGTCAATGCTTTTGGTGGACGTGGAGACGGAGACAAAAACACAATTTTTAATTATTTAGTACGACTGCAAACAGCTACAACTTTTACAGGTAAAGACCGCCTACGAATAGAATTGGGTGCGGCAAATTTCAGTAGTCGTAGTTTTGCAGGTAGTCAGTCGTTTAATACAGATATGGCAATTTTATCTTATCAAACAAATACAGATGATGAGTTTCAGATATTTAAGTTGGAATATCGTTTTCCCGCTTTTGGCGATCGCGTGGTCTTCACTTTCCGTCCTGTCAACTTCAGCTTAAATAGTGTCCTCACAGCTAACTCCCCTTATTTTGATGCAGGTCGTGGGTCTATTTCCCGCTTTACTGACTCTAGTCCCATATTTAAGATAGGTAGATTAGATTCTGGTTTAGGTTTTGATTGGTTAATTACTGATAAAGTACGTTTGCAAGTTGCCTACGGTACGCGGGATAGCGAAAACCCTGGCAAGGGTCCCACTGGCCAAGGTGGTATTACTGATGCTGGTCATAGTGCTGTGGGAGTCCAATTTTTAACTGTTCCGTTTGATAATGTATTGACTGGCGTGACTTATATTAATGCTTATTCAGAAGATGGTTATTTGGATACTTTTACTGGTAGCTTAAATGCTGATACTTCTGGAGGGTTAAGTATACCTGCTAATATTAATGCCGTGGGTGGTACAGTACAATGGCGAGTTTGGGAGAAAATAACTCTAGGTGCTTGGGGAGGATGGGTATTTACAAATTATATTAATTCTGATGCTCATGCTACTTCTAATACTTATTTATTTTCTGTTGGTATGTCTGACCCTTTTGGTCGTCAAGGAGATTTATTTGCCGTTTTATTTGGTAAACCGTTAAAATTAGTTGATGGAGATAATGGCATTGAAGAAGATGAGGATACTTCTTATCATATTGAAACTTTTTATCGGTATAAAGTTAACGATTATATCACAATTACTCCCGGATTTTTTGTAGTGACTAATCCAGAACATAATGAAGATAATGAAACAATTGTAATTGGAGTTTTACGGACAACTTTCCGCTTTTGACCTTGAAGAAGGAAGAAGGAAGAAGGAAGAAAAAATGGATGGGGACTCAAACTTCAACCAATTGTCAACACTCTGTAAGACAGTGGGGTATTAAACCCAAAAGAAAAAGATAAGTAAAATTAACAAAAAAAATTTAGAATAACTATATTTATCTATGATTGAAGAAAGAAGAATAAAAAAGTGGATGGGGACTCAAACTTCAACCAATTTTCAACATCTTGTAGATGGCGGGATATTAAACCCAAAAGAAAAAGATAATATCAAAAATAATAGCTTTTTGATAGCAGTAAGAAACAGAGAACAAACAAGAGTAAAGGTGCAACAAAAAAGAACAAAATATTTGGGAATGAACGAAGACAGGAGTCATAATTCCCTTCTGCCTTCTGCCTCCTCCCCTCTGCCTTTCCTGATAAATTCAATTAATAAATTGATATGTTTCTTTCTTTCTTCTTCTTTTTCCCTTGGGTTAATATCTGTAGCTTACGCTCAAGAAGAAAATTCTAGGGAACCAGCAAAACGTAGAATAAGCGTACCATTTTTTGAAGAAGAGAGAAAACTAGATTTCAGTGGCTTTTCTAATACTTTTTTAAATGATGCTCTGGGTGGTACAGGCGACCCAATGGGTGGCACCACTGCACCTGGTTCTGATTTTACCATGTCTCCAGATGTATCGGACTCGGAATTTTCCGACCCTTCTCGTGGAGTGGGAGACCCCTCTCGTGGTGGAATGATGAGAGGTTCTCAACCTGCTGCTGGTAGCTCTGGCGATCGCGTATCACCTACACCTATAACTCCTATTACTGGAGGTGGAGGTAGAGGTATTTTTCAACAGTTACCACCGAGGTAAAAGGTCTACTCTTCGATCAAGCAAGTTCGGTGAAATCATCAATACTAATGACGCTTTCCTCTACACCCTGTAACGTAATAGAAAGCTGGTTAGTACTAATGCGAGTATCATTACCTATCTGAGAAATAGTCAATTGCTCGACACTCAGACCACCCTGTAAACCAATAATATCTATTCCGTCTTCAAAATCAACAATAATATTGTCGCCATGACCTAATCCAAAGTCAAAGCGATCGCCACCAGGTCCGCCGATGAGAATATCATCACCCCTGTGGCCACCAATAATATCAACACCATTACCTCCATCAACTGTATCGTTACCTTTACCTCCAAAAAGTAAGTCGTTACCATCCAAACCTTGGACTGTATCATCACCTTTGTTGCCATAAATGAAACTATTTTCAGAAGTTCCGATTAAATCATCATCATCATTTGTACCGATAATAACATTAGGAGCAATAACCGACTGAGTTCTCTCCCAAACACTTTCCCCGACTTCTCGCCCTAACTCGCGACCATTCAAGTCCCCATCATCAAAATGAATACCACCATAAAGACGAGAAATACCAGCTTCATCCGCAGCTTCACTAAAAGTATCCCACTCCAAAACTAGAGGTGACTCCGGTGTCAAACCAGGTTCAAAACGAGACTCTCCTGCTGCAAAACTGACTGAAGCACCAAAATCATCACTACCAGTAAACCGTTCCAAAATTTCAGCACCCGCAGCACTAAAAGTACTATGACCAGATACATATTCAGCAAAAGGAGGTGAAGGGTCACTACCAGGAGTTTGAAAGGTGAGAAAATCAGTTGCTAAAATAGTTTGGGTTCCTTCTGCTGGACCTGCCCAAGCATCAATGGCAAAACCACCAAGTTCTGGATTAAATTCTCCTATTAAACCCAGTTCTCCTAACTCCCGGACTGTGCGTACAGGTCGAGCATAATCATAAAAAGTTTTAGCATCCCAAGCAGCAATACCAGCATCAAATACTGCATTACCCAAATTAAAGAAC
Organism: Okeania sp. SIO1H4; assembly: GCF_010672695.1. Taxonomy (NCBI): domain Bacteria; kingdom Bacillati; phylum Cyanobacteriota; class Cyanophyceae; order Oscillatoriales; family Microcoleaceae; genus Okeania; species Okeania sp. SIO1H4. The sequence continues at coordinate 1,319 of NZ_JAAHGB010000012.1, read as the reverse complement.
AGTTTCACATCCTCGTCTAAAGTATGATTATCCCTAGCGGAAACAAATTCTCCAAAAGTCAGCCAAGTTCCGGGAGGGAATGATGTACCGCCTCCGTCTTCCCAAAATTCGGCGATTAATTTTTGTTCATCTGTCAGGTTAGCACTGAGATCGACAATTCTTTGTGTCTGTTCGATAAATTTAGGATTAATAATTGTACCAACAATATCGGGAGTAATTTCAACCACAGACTGGTCTGCTAGAGTAATTGTGCGTGCTTCTAAGTCTACCTCACCATCTACAAGTAAAAATGGTTCTGGTGCTTCTGGTCGTATGTCTTCAACGGATGTGAGACCAAAGGGTGTAACATTACCCCATTGAGGAGTTAGGAATGTTTGCACTCTTTGTTCTTCACCGGGTAGAGCATCAATGGGAACCCGTTCGGGAGTCCAAGACTCTATATCGATAGTTTCTCCAGGAAAATTAAGGGGTTGATAGTTAGTAATATCGGAGTAAGGAGTACCGTTACCGTTAGGGTCATTTCCTAGTTGGTTGGAGCCATCATTTCGACGGAATGTTAATAGTGCTTCAGCGGAGACGTTACCAATGCCAGCAGGAGTGCTTGTATCAGTGGTTGTGTTGTTGGGGTCAAAGCCTAATTCAGCCATGACTTCATTGAAAATTTCTACTTCGCTAGGGAAGAGTTCCGATAATACCCGATAAGCAGCAAAACTTATAGCTTCAGTTTTGTTGGCATCAGTGTTTTCTGACTGGGGACGTTGGAGATTATCCTCTAATTGAGTTCCAATAGCTAGTGGGTCGTAGGCGCTCCAAGCGTCATAGGCGGCTGTGTGTAGGATGCCATAAGCACGGGAGGCAACAGTCGGACCGGGGGAGGTGTTGATGACTGCTTGTTGTACTGCTTGATCCCATAGTACGGAAATGCTTGGTGTGGGATTTTCTACTGTGACAAGTTGAGTTTCTGGGTTGACGGTGAGATTGATGTTGTTGTCAGAAATTTGCTGATTTTGCCTGGTGGAATTATTCATGTTTTTTTTTTAGTGTTAAAGAACTAAAGTGTAGAAGGAAGAAGCAAGAGTCGGATAGGCGAGTTATCAAACAGGATTGGGTCTAAAACCCCGCCTTTTAAGGTGAAATATTCTTTCTGTTTTGCGATTATTAATGTTCTATTGCTCTATTGGACAATAGTTATTGCTCTGGTTCAAAAGCGATCGCTCTGTTTGGCGATTATTAATGTTCTATTGGACAATAGTTATCATTTTCTTTGTGGGTTTAATACCCCACCGTCAACGGGGGTGTTCACGCATTACTTGGGGGAG
>NZ_JAAHGB010000119.1:0-11648 GCF_010672695.1 Okeania sp. SIO1H4 | reverse complement strand
ATCGCGACTGACTCCGTAACAATTTTTTCTGTTTAAGAGTGATAATTTCGGGAAAAAACCATGAAATACTTGATAACATGGCCAAACTTGTACTCCTCAATATTTTTCTCTGGCGACAATGAATTAGCCCTGCCCTAATGAGGGTCGTTGATGTATTCCAAAATCAAGGGCGGTGCTGACTTTTCCAGTAGTATAATAAAAATAACTGTGAGTTCATAAACTAGGCAGCTTGCATAATTCAGAAGACTCTTGTCGCAACAATCGAGAAGACCTGCCTTTTAAAGCTTTGACTATTTTGTGGATTGCCACATCACAGCCATGCTCTACCAATACATGAACATGGTCTGGAGCTATTTCTAATCCTTTGATTAACCAACCTTTTTCTGTGGTCACTTCCCATCAAATTTTGCCTAACCTGGTTTTAACTTCACCCGCTAAAAGCTTTTTGCGTCCTTGAGGTATCCAGACTAAATGGACATGAGCCAAACCGACAGAATGGTTGTTATGACGATATTCTTTTGAAAGATTTTTCATATTGATAAGTTGACATTTATCGGCATCTTGATGATCATAAAAATATGAGCAAAAAAAACAAAAAACATGGGATGTCAACAAGCTTTACTGCGAAAGAATCGAGGAACTTTGTAACTTATATGGGTTGCAATTTGTAGAACAATCAGGAGTCCTATACCTGGCAATCATCGTTTTTAGGCAATGATGCTCTGCCAAAATACGGTGAAAAACCCGATCACTGGGAACCATCAGGAAAGCGTATTAGGGGAGATTTATATCAATCTGCTTTGGGTTTTTTGATTAATTCCGACTGCAATGGTGCTGCAAACATTCTGACAAAAGTATCTCGAAGGCTTAAGCTCAACTTAAGTCAACTAAGTAGAGGCGCATTGACAACGTCTTTAAGAGTTCGATTTTGGGCTACTTAAGAATCTGCGTCTCTTTACAGCGCTTTTCAAATTGATGAACCACATCTTCACAAACAAAACTTTGTAGGGACGTTCCATCGAAAGTTCCTACTGTGGTCTACCCAAATGAAAACCGCTGTAGAGCGCAGAGTGTCAAGGGCCGTTGTAACCAAGATAGTATTAAAGAAATATTGGCCATTATAAAATACGACAACATATAACAGCGGTCAACGTAAATAATAGCCATAAATAACAAAGTGTAATCTAAAATATCAATAGGTAAGCCAAGTAAATATTCACTGTACTTATGAGGTTGACATATTTCCCCGCTTGCCCATAGCACAACATCGAGGGATGCTTCAACTTTCACAGGTAATCCTTGTTCATACACTAGGTGATGTCGCTCCCCTGTATTTTGATAATAATATTGGTCTCTATCTCGTACAACTTTCTCTGACTAAAGTTTGCGGGACTTCTCATTGTTTCTGTTAAAATGGTCAGTGGATTAATGTATAATTTAATTTTGAGTAAGTATTTATACTAAAAACTCAACTAGAATTGACATAAATGGAGGTTCTTACCAAGATTAAGGCCAAATTCACCGAATAAATTACAGTTAGACTAGGCAATTATTCTAGAAAGTAGGTACAGTAAACTATAAGCTAAGTTAAGATAAACCAAATATTTTTCTTTGCCCTGATAAAGCAATTTTTTGATGAGGAGATAACTAACTGATGACAAAGCTTGAAGCAATTTCTACCATAGATTCTCAAAGTGAAACTGACAAAACAATATTTGAAAGTGAAACTTACAAAGATGCCTACAGCCGAATCAATGCAATTGTCATTGAAGGAGAGCAAGAGGCATACGAAAATTATATAATTCTGGTTGAAATGCTACCAGACCACGAAGAGGAACTCAAGAACCTCTCCAAAATGGAAAATCGTCACAAAAAAGGCTTTCAAGCTTGTGGCCGAAATCTGAAGGTGACACCAGATATGGAATTTGCCAAAAGTTTTTTTGAGCCACTACATACAAACTTCCAAGAAGCAGCAAAAACAGGTAATTTAGTTACTTGTTTGCTAATTCAATCTCTAATTATTGAATGCTTTGCGATCGCAGCCTACAATATCTATATACCAGTTGCCGACCCCTTTGCTCGGAAAATTACTGAAGGTGTAGTCAAAGATGAATATACCCACCTCAACTTTGGCGAAGTATGGCTAAAAGAGCATTTTCAAGACTCCAAAGCTGAACTACAGAAAGCAAACCGCCAAAACTTACCCGTAGTATGGAAAATGTTGAACCAGGTGGAAAAAGATGCGAAGACCCTGGGAATGGAAAAAGATGCTTTGGTTGAAGACTTTATGATTGCTTATGGCGAAGCTTTGGACAATATTGGCTTTAAAACTGGAGAAATCATGCGTATGTCAGCTTATGGTCTAGCTGCCGTATAGTTAATTTCAATCAAAATGGAAATTAGGACGAGCAATGAGTAATGGCGTAGCATTTAACAAAAAACTTTTTCATAGTGAAAATATATAGTTGCCAACTGCCATATACCAATTTCTCTCTGATTTCCACACACCATCAACAATAACTAACTTACTAATAATACTTACAATTTAATGTTTGGTCTAATTGGTCATCTAACTAGCTTAGAACACGCCCAATCAGTAGCAAGGGATCTAGGGTATCCAGAATATGCAGATCAAGGTCTTGATTTCTGGTGTAGCGCTCCGCCTCAAATAGTCGATACAATTAAAGTAACAAGTATCACAGGTCAAAAAATTGAAGGCAAGTATGTAGAATCTTGTTTTCTACCGGAAATGCTAGCAGCTCGCCGAATCAAAGCAGCAACTCGCAAAATAATGAATGCTATGGCTCATGCTCAGAAGCATGGTATTGATATAACTGCTTTAGGGGGTTTCTCATCAATTATTTTTGAGAATTTTAATTTGCAAAAGTTTCAGCAAATCCGCAATATTACATTAGAATTTAAACGTTTTACTACTGGTAATACTCATACAGCCTATATTATCTGTAAGCAAGTAGAACAAGCTGCCCAAAAGTTAGGAATCGAATTGTCAAAAGCAACAGTTGCAGTATGCGGGGCAACTGGTGATATTGGTAGTGGAGTCTGTCGTTGGTTGAATACTCAAATAGAAGTGGCAGAATTATTATTGATAGCTCGCGAGCAAGAGCGGCTAAAAAATCTACAAGCGGAATTAGGACGAGGTAAAATTTTAGAATTAAATGCAGCTTTGCCTCTGGCGGATATTATAGTTTGGGTAGCTAGTATGCCAAAGGGTGTAGCAATTGATCCAAATGTTTTGAAGAAACCTTGTTTATTAATTGACGGTGGTTATCCAAAAAACATGGCGACTAAAGTTCAGCAAGAAGGAATCTATGTTCTTAATGGTGGAATAGTAGAACACTCTCTTGATATTGACTGGAAAATTATGAATATTGTCAATATGGATGTGCCTGGTCGTCAGTTGTTTGCCTGTTTTGCAGAGTCAATGCTATTGGAGTTTGAAAAGTTATATACTAATTTTTCTTGGGGGCGTAATTTAATTACTGTAGAAAAAATGGAACTAATTGGTCAGTTATCTGTCAAACATGGATTTAGCCCTCTAATGCTTTGAAGAATGCAGAAGAAATATTTAATTTATTAATTTAGGAACATTTGATTTTCTTCTAGTTCAAAAGTAAAAGAACATGGATAATTGATGTTTTGTGAACAATTAAATGAAGGGCGTTGCTAAATGAATGTATAATTTTTCTAGATTTTGAATTAAGTTTATAGCTTTCAGCGATCTATTCTTATCATACCCATAATCAAAAACGCCCTTTTTTAGTTTTACTTCCTCTCTCCAATACTATAATTAATCCCGAATTAATACAACGCCAAATTTTCACTGGAGCGATCACTACTATATTTCCGGAATTTCCTGATGGCATGAAGGATCTAACTAGAAGAACCTAGATAAGTTTATCCAATGTTTGGAGTGGGAAGATATGTCTAATAATTCTACATCAAAATTTCGTCCAAGAAAACATATTATTTCTCTTGGTTGGTTTAGCTTTATAATGATTAGTAGTTTTACTGGTTTAATTAGAGATGGAAATTTTGGGAGCTTACCAATAAATTTTTTAATTGGTAGTATTCCAGTGGCTATTGGTCATAATCTTGATATTCAGAATCAGAAAAAAGAGCAGAAATTGCTTTTAGCAGAACAGGAAAAACGTAAATTAAAACTAATGGTAGATTTAGCTGTGAGTCAAACCTTGCTGGAAAGAGCGGAAAATTTATAATATAGCAGAAGAAAGAATAAAGAAGGAAGAATAAAGAATAAAGAAGGAAGAGGGAAGAGGGAGGAAAGCTATTTATTGAGCAAGAAAAAAAACTGAAATTTCCTGTAGATATTCACCCTTGGGTTTACACAAACGATTGCCCTCAGACATGATATGACTTGAGAAAGGATAGGAGTTCCTCAAAGATAGTTAGTGAAGGTTTTCCATTTCCCTTACAGCGCTTTTCAGATAGATAAACTACATCGTCATAACCAAAATCCTGTAGGGGCTTTTTGGCCATTTACTAACGTAGAGCTGCCACTTTATATGTTGCGGAGCAAAACGCCCCTACTGTGGTTTATTGAAATGAAATGAAAAGCGCTGTAATTTAAAATCTGGATTTATAGTTGAGAGGATAAAATCTTAAATTAACTACTGTACCCTTACAACTATCAAAATTAATTTCAGCTTTCAATTGTTTAGAAATAATTTGTACTAATTTTAACCCTAAAGAAGAACTATTTTGCCAATCAAAACCAGGAGGAATACCAATACCATTATCTTTTATTGTAAAATAAACTTTTTCTTGTTGATCTTGATATAATTCAATACATATTTCTCCAGATTTATTATTAGGGAAAGCGTGTTTAAGTGAATTAGTCACCAATTCATTAATTAACAAACCACAAGGAATTGCAGTTTCTAAATTAAGAGCGATCGCTTCTACATGAATTATAGGTTTAATTTGACTTTCTCTGTCCCCGTAAGAACAAAACAAATTATCTATCAAAGCATGAATATATTCACTACCGACTAAACCAATTAATTCATCTCCAGAAACCATAGGAATGCACAACAAAGATTGAATTGATTGTGCTGACAATATTCGTTTTTCTCTGCTTGCTTCCAGAGGTAAATTGGAGACTAATGGTATATGTACGACCTCAAATTTATTCAGCTTTTCCATTATCCATGGTAAATAATCTATAAGAAAATTCTGTTGAACTTCAATTTTAGCTTCTGTTTTTGTAGCTCTCCATTGGTGAGTATTACTAACTTGAAGTCGATCGCTACTTATTAAAAACATATAACTACGATCTGCATCTATTAACTCACAAAGCTGTTTTAATGCTATCTGGATACTATTATTAATTTCATTAGGATTTAGCTTGATAAAGCTAGTAGAGATATTCGCAACGAGTTTTTCCAATTCTAGTTGTTGCTTGAGAGTTACTTCTGCTGCTTTGCGATCGCTAATATCTTTGTGAGTACCAATCATTCTCACTGGTTTACCTATTTCATCCCTGACTACAACTTTACCGTAAACTGCTATCCACTTCCATTCACCAGCTTTAGTTTGTAACCTATAGTCAAAAGCATAGATAAATGAACTATCTTCATAAGTGCAAATTTAAAGCATCCATCACCCAAACTTTATCCTCTGGGTGAATTAGCATTTCCCAAGAATTTACATTTTGAGGAATATCATCTGGATCGTAACCCAACATTTCTAACCATCGAACACTATAATAACATTTTCGGTAAAATTTGCTAAAGCTTCCACTACTTTTGGGCGGTCTTCTGGATAGATAGTATCTAGAAAAGAGTGGGGTGATTTGTATAACTCATCACGTTGATCACCCCATATTCTTTCATAACTAGGAGAAATATAAAAAATTTGATTGTTTTGAGGATCGTTTACCCAGAAAACGCTATCGATATTTTCTGCTAGTTGACTAAATATTTCTTGACTTTCTTGTAATGCTGCTTCTATTTCTTTGCGTTCGGTAATATTTAATATTAGACTTGTCGCTTTATAACTATAAAAAACTGCTAAACCCTTATCATGTAAGGATTTTAGTAATTACAATCGCAAAACGTCTGGAATTACTACTGTGTCTTAATTTGAGCGATTTTTTCCATCTATTTAGCGACAACTCTATTGTCCCGAAAAGTTGTATTACTTTACCTTCTTCATTAAAAATCGGTTTCCCTGTAATTGATATATATTTTTTTTAGCATCTGGGCATAAAATTCGTAGATCGAGTCGGTCGCTTTGGCTTTGATTAATGGCTAAATCAATTGCTTTTTGTATTACTGGCAAATCATCAGAATCAACTAATTTCAAATAATCTTCTATAGCTACAAAAGTCGATTTTTCCTGTATACCCAAAATTTTGTATACTTCTTCTGAGCATATTATTAGTTGCCATTGCCATCATAGTAAAGCGAAATGTAGAACCTCTATCTATTTCAGTTTCCACCCACATCTGGCCACCCATAGCCTCACTTAACCTTTTACTAATAGCTAATCCTAAACCTGTACCTTCATATAGCAATGTGCGCTGGCATATTTACACATTATTTTTTGTACACCTGTTCGCTTACTGCACTTTGAGCTGGACATTGTAAATACCTGAGCGCACATTGCTATAATTCCTGGTCATTGAAGCATCTATTTGACTAAAAGGTTTCAATAATCTTTCTAATCTATCTGTTGGAATTCCGATTCCTGTGTCTTTGACCGCAAATTCAATTTCGTATAGGTTGTCAACAGGTGTGGGATTTCTTTGGTAGTGCATCAGTAAAGTGTGGGAATGGTAATATGAACATTGTCCCTTAATAGTTGAAACGATGATGGAATGTCTTCTCTGTGGTGATCACAAAGTCCACAAGCACGGAAAAAACAGTTAATGTTGCCAACGGTACTATTGTCCCGAATGTCTACAAACTTTTCCTGCGGAATGCTGCGCAAACACGCTCTACTTTCCATACCCTACAGTATGGTCGGCAAATTGAACCAGAAAAAATGCGTATAGTTCTGCAAGCTGATGTTGAGGGTAGTAGTTTAAGAGGAATTAGCCGTACAGTAAATCTATCCTATAATACAGTAGTGAGCTTGGTGAGAGCTGCCTCTCAAAAAGGACAAATGATTCATAATCCTCATGTACGGGCATATCGAAACCTCACAAATCAGTGGAGATGAATTTTGGTATGAATGTCCAAAAAAAGCGAGTGCTAATTGGTGGGGTCTCCCCAGAATGTAAGACGCACTCAAGACACAAAAGCACTGCTAGTTGAATGAACTCAGAGCAGGTGATTGTTGGATCGGGATGACTCAAGCATCCTCAAGTGGATTGATTCTCACAGGGAGAGTTGGTAAGCATACTGACGAATTTATTGAAGAACTGATAGTTAATACAGAAGGTAAAACTAACTGTAGACAATGGCATACCGATGATTGGGGAGGATATGAACGAGCCGGTGCCTCCTGAAATTAAGCATATTATAGCGCTGTGCGCAGGCAACAGCTCATCTGGCAACAGCTCATCTGGGGGAATAAAAGACCGATAATACAAGACTTTTAGCTATTGGACACCTCTTGTAATTTGTAAATATGCCAGCGCACATTGCTATATCGGAAGAGACCAGACACAGCAATTAGAGCGAACGAATGGAATTGTCAGACAACACAATGGCCGATGGCATCGCACCCCAGAATAAATTTGCTAAGGTTTGGGAGCAGACATTAATAATAGTGAGATTAGCGTTCGCGGAGCGTGGCGGAGCGCCGTATCGCCTATTTCAATTGGATTTGGATTAATACTCGTAAGGGCAATACAGCAGCACAGAGGGCAGGTTTAGCGTTGGCGTAGCAAGTGTGGCAGCTATATCGCTCCTTGGAACTGGAATGACTTAATTACTTATCCCACGCTTTGCGCTCTGCACTACCAAATTCTCTCGAATTGTTGCCCCAAGAAACTGTATTGAATTCCACAGAGTTTAATGGGCTACTAAATAGATATTTACCATTGTTAGGGTCTCTCCAACGTAAACGTATTTTAGAAGCAGCAGCAATTGCTTTTTATCATCACCAAACTGACTGGCCAGTAATACAAACTCTCATCAGTGATGATGCACCTACCTTCAAGTTACTAACCGATAATTTGGCTTTGTGTTGGGTACATGAGGGACGACATTATAAAAAGTTAACTCCCTTAGTGGGACTTACAGAACTTTTAAGCCCAAATATAGCCCAAACTCTCTTTGTAAGAGGCAAATACGTCACGGTTATTAGTTAACCAATCAAAAAAACGGAAAGACATAGCTGTACGAAAAGCGTACCATTGCATCAGTAAATTTCTTCATTTGAGGTGGGTTTTTCCAACAATCATCAAACTGTCGGCACCACTTTTCAAAGCAAGGAGGCATTGCAGCAGGGGTTGTCTCTTTGATTGCTACCAAGTTCTCCGACGTAAAATCCTTGATTTAGAAGCATTATAGTCTAATTTTGGCAGTTAAGTTGTGTAAGTCCCATTAGTTGATTATCATCAACAACTGCTAGAGCAATTTTTGGATGATTTTTGGGATTATTACCGAGTAGACCTTGCTTATAGAGATGCTCCCACACTTTCAACTGCCAAAAGACTACGCTCTGAATTTTCTCGACTTTTCGCTACTCAGAGTGGTTACCAGCAGTTGGATCAACGAAAACGATTAACTGTTACCAAAATCTCGGAGTTGCTGTTGGTGTTAGAGCATCCAGAATTGCCATTACATAATAACCCGGCGGAGTCTCTTGCTAGGACTATGGTGAGGAGACGCAATATTAGTTATGGAACTCAGACTACTGAAGGGACTGCATCTTGGGATACTTTGATGTCCCTTGTTGCTACTACTCGTAAGTTAGGATTGAGCTTTTTTGAATATGTACGCGATATAGCTGCGACTAGGCTGCGCCAACGCATTTTGAGGACAGGGAATATTCCCTCTCTGGCAACTATTATTGGCTGATCGTTCCTGTTGTTAATTCCTTTGGCTGGTCTTGGCCTCCATAAATCATTACCTACCCCATCATATTGAGTGGATACCTATTGATTGATAATTTATTATTACGATTGGTTCAATTTTTTTTCTTTGTTTGTTGTTGGTTTTTCCAGTCTGCTAGTGCTTCTTGAGCAGATCCATAAGCTGGTGTTCCATAAGGAACTAATTCACCAGCCAAAATAGCTTCACTTAAGTTGTTATTTTTGGCTCGTACTTTAGCTATGCTAAAAATAGTATTACTCCACTGAGTAATCAATTTTTGAGCTTCTTCATATTTAGACTCACCAGGTAGAACTTTACGGGCATCATTAATTGCTTCAATATAAGATGAAGCTAGTCCGGGCTTAATCTTTTCCTTTGCAGCTTTGAGCAATGCTTCATTAAACCCTTCATTAGCTTTTTTTTGTTGAATTACTTGGGGTTGCCATTCAGCGATCGCTAACTGTGCTTCTTGATAAATTGGTCGGACATTCACAGGTACTAATTTAGCTGTATTAATTGCACCATCATAATCTCCTTTTAATGCTCGTCCACTAGCTATATCAAGAATAGTTAAACTCCAACGCTCTATTTGATTTTGTGCTTCAGGATAAAGCGGATCACTTTGAGAAATTTGGGCAGCTTTAATAATTGCTTTACTAAAACTAGAGGCCATAACTGAATCAAGTTCAGTTAGAGCTTCAGATAATATTAATTGATTTGCTGGAGTTTGACTTTCTTCTTGTTTTCCGCTATTTTCCTTAGCGATATCAGTTTTTTCTTGAGATTGACCTTCAGAAGAAGAGACCACAGGTAATGTTGATAAAGTTACTTCTGATGAGGCATCTTCCTCCATTTTTATATTAGGTACAGCCTCTATATCTACTACCTGTGTACCTGTAAATATAGATTTATTTGTCAAAAATACGCCTAATAAAAGTACTAGAAAAGTTAGACTACTTCCTACAATCAACTTTTGTAAAAAATATTGATCGGAATTAATGTTTTGAGAAATATTTTCAGACATTTCTGCTTTTATGTATATATTATTTTTGCTATTTGTTTGAGATTCAATGTTATGATTATGACTCTTATTACCATTCACCATATTTATTTTTTTAGTAATGTTTTTTAAGGGAGTTTTTACTGACTTTATAACTTGTTTTTCTGTTGTAGAAGCAATTAATGAATCAACAATTACACTTTCTTCTTCTTCTTCTTCTTCTTCCCTGGAGTTAGAATCATCGTAATTTTTTTGAGGTAAAATCATCTGATTCATTTTTTCAGAAGAATGTACCATTATTAGATGGTTTTGCTTTTGTTGTAGATACTGAGCAGATAATTCCGGTAAGCGATTACTTAAAAAACTATCTAACTCTTTTAGTGTTTTACATTTCCCATAACGTAACCCTTCTATAATAGCCGCTGTAAAAAATCCTAGACGTAGTGCAGAAGTTTCATAGGAAAACTGCTGTGGACAACATGACATTAACAGAGGTATTCCTAACTCTCTCGCTACTTCTGCTGCTTGAACACCAACTTGGTTGTCCATTTCCATTAAACGATTGTGGTTAACATCTAAAATCACCAAAACTTGTCCTGTAGGATATATTTTCAAAGTTTCTAGTAGCTTTTTTATTGATATTCCTGTAGTTTCGGGGTCTTGAGGATTACCATCAATTGGCATTATATAGTCTTGATTTTGATAAACAACACCATAACCACTAAAGAAATACCAGATAAAATTTTCCTTTTGCAATTGGTGTTGACAAAAGTCTTCTATCAGGTTTAGTAAATTTTCTTTACAAGGATAGGTTGGTTGTTCCCAAATTGGTAATAAATTACTGTCCGTTAATAATAGGCATTGTTCTGGTGAAAAATTTGTTTCGTTTAACAAAAAGCTATGCAGTGCTTCTGCATCTTGTTTAGCATAACTCAGAGGTTGAATAAACTCGTATTGATTTATACCAATAGCAATACAAGCATAATTTTTCATTTAACAACAATCCTGATACTTACATAAATTGCCTCTACCCTAGGATAACATTTATAGGCCATTACTATGATTATCTATTGTAAACCTTGTGGAGATGGCAGTAGCGGGGGGACAACTCAACTTGTTTGATTTGTTATCTAGCCCGAGAATCTATTTTTGCCTAGCGTTGCGTCACCACTTGCAAGAATCTCCCGTTATAATCGCCCTTATTTAAGGGTGAGAGTGTCAAGCCATTAATAAAAATATTCTACTATATGACGTTTCTTAGATTTAGTGAGGTACGCTTAACTTCTTCATTTGGCCTTAAATTTGAGATAACTCAGTTGCTACATACAAAACAAATATGTGGCATTAGTCCTTTCTCCTGTAAGTAAAAAGCAATAGTCCATAAAGTAATTTTAAAATGGACATTATTTCGCAGATATTTTTGAATCAAATATTTTTTGACAAATTTTTAAACATCAAAAGCCTCTCCAGATATGAGATGTAAGCATTGTTATCCAACTAAAAATAAAAAAAATTGAGAAAAGGGGTTGACATACCAAAGTTGAGTTGCTAGATTAGTAAATGCGCAGGGAGAGAGGCAAACACCTCCAACCAACGCCAGAACCTAGAAAACTCAATAGTTT